>JAFBAF010000103.1 GCA_019247895.1 Parafilimonas sp.
CAAGCCCAATATGATTTTCCAAAACCTGGTGCGCCAGCCTTTTTACGGTTAAGCTTATTTGTTTTTGGGTAAGATTTGATTTCAATAGTTTTAGTTTATCAGTATGAAATAGACTGAGCTTTTTAATAAATTAATTGCAACATATAAGCACTTACATAATTTCCCAAACCTCTTTCCCTCTTAAAAGCTTATCCAAATCACCGGCGCCTTTTGATGCAATGGTTTCCTGAACCTGCATTTGCAAAACGTCTTCGTAACAAGCACGTTTTGCTTCATAAAAAACCCCAAACGGGCGAGGCAAATGACTTTCCAATTTAGGATCATCGAACATGCGCACTAATATCTGAGCCTTGTAAAAATCAAATTCATCATGTATCCATATATCATCAAGATACGCGTTTACCCCAACCTCAACTACAACCGGTTTAAACCCATCGAGCTTAATACCTTTGTTTTTGTTTGCACCGAATAACAATGGTTTGCCGTGCTCTAAAAACAAAGCTTCATCTGCCTTGCTTGATTTTTCAGTAAACACTTCAAAAGCACCATCATTAAAAATATTGCAGTTTTGATATATTTCCAGAAAAGATGATCCCTTATGTTTATGAGAACGTGCAAGCATTTCCTGTAAGTGCTTAGGGTCGCGATCCATACTGCGTGCGACGAATGTTGCATCTGCACCCATCGCCAAAGCTAATGGATTAAAGGGATGATCAATACTGCCTAACGGTGTGCTTTTAGTAATCTTCATTTTTTCAGACGTTGGCGAATATTGTCCTTTTGTTAAACCATAGATTTGGTTATTGAACAATAAAATATTTACATCAAAATTCCGTCGCAATAAATGAATGGTGTGATTGCCGCCAATACTTAAACTGTCACCATCGCCGGTTACAATCCACACACTTAATTCAGGTCTTGTAGCTTTTAATCCGCTGGCAATAGCAGTTGCACGACCATGAATGGAATGCATGCCATACGTGTTCATATAATATGGAAACCGGCTGCTGCAACCGATGCCGCTTATAATAACAATGTTTTCTCTCGGCACGCCAATAGTTGGCATTACTTTTTGCACCTGCGCTAAAATGGAATAATCACCACAACCGGGGCACCAGCGCACTTCCTGGTCGGTGGCAAAATCTTTTGCAGTTAAAGTTGGCGCGTCATTCGCTACTACACTATTCATAAAATTTTAATTATTGCAAAATTAAGGATTGTTGCCGTTAAGCGTTAACAGAGAACTGTTAACCGATTTATATAACTTGCGAACTGAAAAAACATATTATGGAAAATACATTATACGATTTTGGAATGATCGGTATAGGTGTAATGGGAAGTAATTTTTTGCTGAACATGGCCGACAACGGATATAAGGTAATTGGCTTTGACCTTGATGCAACCAAAGCAAAAAAACTTGAAGATGAAGCAACACCCGGTACAACTGTAAAAGGTGTAGTTACATTAGAAGAAATGGTGAAGCAGTTAGACAAGCCACGCAGAATTATGATGCTTGTGCCTGCGGGAAAACCTGTTGATAATGTAATTGAAAACCTTTTGCCTTTTATTGAAAAAGATGATGTAATAATTGACGGTGGCAACTCGCATTATGTTGATACTTTAAAACGTGTAAATTATTTAAACGGAAAGGGCATTCATTTTATGGGGATGGGTGTGAGCGGTGGCGAGGAAGGAGCAAGAAAGGGTCCGAGCATTATGCCTGGCGGAGATTTGGCAGCATGGCAAAGAGTACAACCGATGCTCGAAGCCGTTTCAGCAAAAGTAAACGGTGAACCTTGCGTTGCTTATATGGGCAAAGGTGCTGCCGGTCATTATGTAAAAATGGTGCATAACGGAATTGAATATGCCATTATGCAATTGATAAGTGAAGTATATGATCTTTTAAAAAGAGGAATTGGTTTGGATAATGATGAACTCGCCGATATTTTTAAAAAATGGAATGAAGACGAACTGCAATCTTTTTTAATTGAAATAACAAGTGAAATATTTTTAAAGAATGATGGCGATACAAAAGCAAGATTGGTTGATGTGATCTCAGATAAAGCGGGTTCAAAGGGAACAGGCAAATGGACATCACAAGATGCAATGGAATTGCCTGTTGCTGTGCCAACAATTGATATTGCAGTTGCCATGCGCACACTTTCAGGTTTTAAAAACGAAAGAATTGCTGCTGCAGAATTGTATCACCCAAAAAATAAAGATTTAAAAGGTGGCAAGAAAGAAGACATTCTAAAAATAAAAGACGCTTTATATTTTGCCACTATTATTTGTTACGCACAAGGCCTTTCCATGTTGTATAACGCTTCAACAGAATTAAATATGGATATTCCGCTGGGTGATGTTGTAAAAATCTGGAGAGGCGGTTGCATTATTCGCTCCGCTTTGCTGGAAGATTTTTATAAAGCATTTAAAAAAGATAAGGCGCTTTCAAATATTTTATTAAGCAAACACACTTCAAAACTTTTAAAGAAAAAAGAAAAGCATATACGTGCTGTTATAAAACTTGCAATGCAAAGTAAAATTCCTGTTGCAGGCCTAATGAGTGCACTCTCCTATTTTGATGCATATTGCACTGAACGTATGCCAACCAATTTAATACAGGCACAACGTGATTATTTTGGAGCACATACTTATGCAAGAATTGATAAAGAAGGAATGTTTCATACAGAATGGAATGAAGAAGTTGTGCAGGCAGATCACGCACACGCACAAACGGAGAATCCAAAGCATTGATTTTTTAATTCATCGGCTATAATTTTTTTGATTCTGTTGTTTTAATATAACAAGAATGAATTTTTCCGGTGGGAGTTACAAGAAAAAAGTACTGATGTTTATAACAGTCATCGGGCTTTTAAGGCTTGTGCTGGCATTTATAATTGAATTAGGAAATGATGAAAGTTATTACTGGTTATATAGCCAGCATTTAAAATCAAATTATTTTGATCATCCTCCGTTAATCGCATTATGGATAAGAGCTGCAACGCTAAACTTATCTCTGCAAAATTATCCCGGTTTTATACGTTTGGGTTGTGTGATCAGTTGCAGCCTTGCAACATGGTTCATGTATAAATGTGTTGCTGCGTTAACCACTGAAAGAGCCGGATGGTATGCCGCATGTTTATACAATGGATTTTTTTATACCGGCGTAACCGCAGGCATTTTTGCTTTTCCTGATGCACCGCAAATGTTGTTTTGGACATTGAGCATGTATCTTATCGTTCGTATTACACAAACTGAAAAGAGTTGGAAGTATTGGTTGTTATTTGGCATTGCCAGCGGGCTTTGCATTATGAGCAAAATACATGGTTTATTTATTTGGATCGGTTTAGGTTTCTATATAATTTTTTACAAAAGAGTTATTTTACGTAATGTAAGATTATATGTTGCGCTTGCTTTAAGTGTTGCAATATGTTTACCGATTTTGTTTTGGAATATTCATTACAATTTTCTTACGTTTAAATTCAACGGGCCAAGAATTAGTGTTGATGAACATACGATTGGTTTGAAATATTTTTTAAACGAATTGAATAATCAAACATTTAAAAATAATCCGCTAAACGTTTTATTTATTGCGCTTGGATTAGTAGCTTTAAAAAAACATCGCATTCAATCTTTACCTGCTTTAACCATTTTTAATTTTGCCGGAATATTACACATCGCCATTCTATTATTTATTTCATTATTCAAACTTACACTGGCGCATTGGAGCGGGCCGGCTTATGTTGCGCTTTTGCCAATGGGTGCAATTTATCTTGATGAAAAAATAAAAAAGAAACCACAATTATTAGCGGGCTTAAGTGCGGCAATGCATGTTTGCGTGTTGTTGTTTTGCGTATGGTTCATTAATTATTTTCCCGGCACTTATGGTGTACATTCTGGAAGATATATTGGATTAAGCGATTTTAGTCTTGATCTATATGCATGGAAATCTTCCGGTGAAAAATTTGACAGCGTTTATTCATCGTATCAGCAAAAAAATATTATTCCTGCAAATACACCAGTTATTTGTAATGGCTGGTGGGGTGCACATATTGAATATTATTTCTGCAGGCCGCAACATATAAATATGATTGGTTTAAGCAATATCATGGACATACATGAATATGCATGGATAAATAATATAAGAAAAGATTCTGTGAATATGCAACGTGCATTTTGTGTGGTGCCTTCAATTGGCTATTATAATTTCAGGAAAACTTACAGGCCTTATTACAGCCATGCAGATAGCATAACTACAATACACGTATATCGTGGTAATAAACCTGCGCAAAATTTTTATGTTTATCTTTTATCAGGCTGGAAAGGAGGCAATATGCCTTTAGAACAATAAATATTTATTTAACTTCTGTAGATTTTACATCAACAATTTCCATATCAAAAACAAGATTAGAATATTCAGGAATGTCTTCGCCCATTGCCTGCGAACCATAACCAAGCATTGCGGGAATTAGTATTTTTCCTTTTCCGCCTTTGCCGAAATAAGGTAGCGCTTCTTCCCATCCTGCAATAACCGTATGTTTCCCTACAGCAACATCTATCGGATCTGTATGACCCTTTGAGCTATCCATATTTGTATCGAAAACTTTACCATTTAGTAAGTAACCTTTATATTTAATTGAGGCAGTTGTTCCTGAATCTGCTTTCATGCTTGTATCGCCTGCATTTTCAATCATAACATACACTCCATTGCCAACCAGTTCGCCTTTAATATTATTTTGTGCCATGTATGCTTCAATGTCTTTCACTTCTTTTGCTTTTTCAACATCAGACTCTGCCTCGTAATCAGTTTGTACCGCGCTGTCTGATTTAAAAACCGCTAATAATTTTATATGACAATTTATGCGGCTTCCTTTTTTAAATACTTCACTGTAATCAGGGAGCACTTTTCTTTTAACTAAGGTGTCTACGCTTACAACGGCAATTGCACTATCTCCAACACTCAGCTTAGGAACTATTTCCATAAATGAATACTGCACATTTTTACCGGTATCAACAGGCGAATAAGAAGGCATTCTTCCTGAGCTTTGCAGCAAACTATCTTTTGCACCTATAGTATAAGAAAAACGAAACTTCACAAACTCGCCTGCTGCAGGTTTCGCGCCGCCGCTGCCCGGGAAAATTTTGTATTGCAAACCTGATTTTGTTTTTAATAAGCCTGCATTTATTTGCGGCGATGTATGTGTTTGGTTTGTAGTATGCGTTTGAGTTTTGGTTTGTGTTTTCGTTTGTGCATTCAAACATTGTACAGAACACAAAAACATTAAAACAAAAATCAACGGGCTTTTAAGGCGAAATTTTTTTGTCATTGATAAATCTTTTTATCTATTTTAAAAGAGCGGCAAAGTACAGGTTTTTTTGGTTGTAAAATCCCTGTTTCGGCTTAAATTAGGTTTTGCTTAGCATGTGAACATAAGAGAATTATCCCGCAATTTTACCGTTTATAAAAAGCACTATAAAAGATTCCGGCAGTCTTTTATTTTTACTTCTCCAATCTTACCAGTCTCCATCTTAACCAGCCATTTAAACAAAAATTTTATGCAACGTATTTCATTTGCTGTATTATGCAATCTCTTCTTGCTGTGCCTTACTGTATCGTGTAATTTTCCTCATCATGGAGTTGCGATCCAGGTAAGTGAGTCTGGGCATTATTATACAATGAACGCATCTTTTGATCCTGATGAAACAAACAAAGTGGAAAAATATATGAATTATAAGATTGGAGACGCAAGTAATATGTCATTTACCAACACGCGTATTGATGGACAGCTTTCGCTTGATGATCACACTACATTTTATATAAAAAAATTTCCCGGTTATTTAAAAATTTTATTAGATAAAGAGAAAAATTCCGTAGAATCTTTTTATCGGATAAAAGAAATGTGCGACGGCATTAAAACAGTTATTACCGATCAGCACTAAGCTTCTTTTCTTTATATATTTTGCCCGAATGTGAGCAAGTTGTTATCAGGATCAAGCATAGAAAATTCTTTTTGCTTCCATGGTTTGATTTCTAAGTGCCCTGCCGGATGTATAGAAAGCTTCTTATCTAACATTGATTGATAGAGTGTACCAATATCGCTTGTTCTTATATACACTTGTCCATAATTTTCTTTTGGATCAAGTTCTTTAAATTCAAAAAAATGTATTTGAATACTGTCTTTTTTAATCATTAGATATCCATTATAATCATTTCCAAACTGCTGAAAGCCCAGTTTATGGATGTAAAACTCTTTGGTAACAGTTTTATCACGCATTGGCAATTTCGGATTAACATCAGTAAGCATGTTTTAAAATTATGTTTAAATGTAAATTAGTTTTTTGAGTATAAAAACGCTTGCTGCTGCCACAATATTTTTTTCTGAATCAATAAAACATTTTAAAAAAAACACTCACTTTGTACATTGCAATATAAAGCAATGGGTATTATTTCTTTTATATTAATAGTTGCCAATGTAATTATTTCTTACCATGGGTTTAAAAACAGCACATTCTATAATAAATATAAGTTTAGAGTTGATGCTGTGCTGTTTTATAAAGATTATAAAAGGCTTTTTACATCAGGCTTTTTACATGTCAACTGGATGCATCTCATCTTTAACATGCTGGCCTTATATTTTTTCAGCGGCTCACTTGAATTATATTTAGGGCCTGTAAGGTTTCTTCTTATTTATTTTTCAAGTCTTATCGGCGGCGACCTGCTTTCGCTTTTTATTCATCGTAATGACAGGGATTATGATTCTGTTGGCGCATCTGCTGCTGTAAACGGAGTTTTATTCGCATCAATCGCTTTGTTCCCCGGTATGCAAATAGGATTACTGTTTTTACCAATTGGCATTCCCGCATGGTTGTTCGGGCTTATCTATGTTTTGTATTCTATTTATGGAATTAAGTCAAGAAAAAATAATATTGGCCACGATGCGCATTTAGGCGGCGCATTAATAGGATTAATTGTGGCTATAATAATGCAACCGTCATCGTTAATAAATAATACATGGGCAATTGTAATAATTCTGCTGCCATCTGTTTTTTTTATTTACATGATCATTACACGGCCGCATATATTGCTTATTGATAATTACTTTTTCAACAAACATTCAAATGCCATTACAGTTGATCATAAATACAATATTGAAAGAACGAACAAACAAAAAGAAATAGATAAAATACTTGAGAAGATACATACAAAAGGCATGAAAAGTTTAACTGAGAAAGAAAGGCAAACGCTGGAAAAGTATTCTAAATAAACAATATGTTACTCTTTATCATTAAAATTCTCAGTATTTGTTTCAACAGGTTGCTCAAACTCTTTTTCACAATTAAAGCAGTGCCATATTTGTTGCAAGCCAATCGCATAATTACCAAACATCCATGTAAGCACTGAGCTTATTATATTTGAAGCTTTGCGGTTTGAAGTTATGTATTCAATGTTATGACTGCCGCAATACGGACATGCAAAGCTTTTTCTTTTTATCTCTTTTAAAGCGGATAATATTTCTGTCGCCTTGTCAACATCTTCATCCAAAACCATAAGCTTTATTCCGCCAATTGCGTTAGCCCATACTGGATTAATGGTGGCAGTATTTTCATCTTTAAGCCAGCAACGAATACCGGCTTCTTCCATTCTGCCAAGCATAAGGTTAGCATCAATATAATTACCGAAGGTTTCGAGTATTTTAAAATCCATTGTTTTGGTTTGAATGTAATATAGAATAAACAAATCACTAAAAACTGTACATCACCTTACATTCCCGGCAATTTCATGCCTGATTGTTTTAAACCATTTACTATCTTTTCCTGCAACGCATATTTTGCATCATTAAAACCATGTGCTGCAGCCCATACATTTATTAACAGTTTGTAACCGTCCGGTTCAAGTGAAGAAACAACAATCCTGTGCGCAGGATCAGTTAATAAATCTTTCGATGAGAGAATTACGTTTTCAATTTGCTTTTTTACCTGGTCAATATCAACACCATAATTAAATTTTAATTCAATATCTATTCGCCGTGTTCCTTTCCTGCTAAGATTAACTATAAGCTCGTTGGAAAGTTTGCTGTTAGGTACAATAATGGTTTTATTATCATAAGAAATTACGACAGTATAAAATAACTGAATAGAAGATACCACACCTTCCTGGCTTTGTGTAACAATGTTATCGCCGATTTTATATGGCCTTAATAAAAGTATTAAAACACCACTTGCAAAATTTTGTAAAGTGCCTGATAATGCAAGCCCCGCCGCCACGCCGAACGATGCAATAACTGCCGCAAATAATGTTAACCGGATACCTACTATTTGCATAAGCAACAAAACCAGCAGCACTTGTAATAGAAGAGAAATTAAACCCTGCAGAAAAGGGCGTACTTGTTCAAATCTTGGTGCACGAAAAAACCTTGCTGACCATTTTCTTAACAGCTTTATCAGCCATTCACCAACAAAAAATACAATTATCGCAATAAGAATTTTTGGCCCGTGTATTATAACCCATTGATATGCCAGGCTATAAAAATCATTGAATCCTTTGTTCATAACAGCAGCAAAACAGAAAAAATTGCGCCACTGTTTAATTGTTGAATGTTTACAGCAATATTGGCTGTAAATTTTTGTTTTTAAGATGCCCGAACCTGTAAAATTTACGTATTAAAAGCCGGTTTACCATTCACCTTTTCATATTCATCAATTGCTTGTTTAATGGCTGAATTAAATGCAGGCTCAGCATGAACTAACCATTTGTCCTCACCGTCATTCAACCATTTTCCTTCCTTTGTTTTAAGTAAACGGTATTCGCTTATATCATGTGCGGGAATTACTTCAACTATGTAAGCAATCTTTTCTTCATCATTAAATTTTTTTGAAGAGAAAAGATCCATGAAACTTTTTTTGTCTTTTTTCCTGATGCCGGTTTTTACATTTCCCTGCCTGTTGTTAGGCAGTGTAATAAAATATTGAGCCATAAATTCTGTACTTTTTAGGTGAAATAAAAGTAAAAACGAACGGGCTGTGCATTTTGTTACTTATGCTGAGTGGCAATTAATAAGGATTATTGGATTATCAGCTGTCACAAATCAATTGCAATCTTTTATGATTACGCTTTTATTCATTAAGTAAAAATGATGTTCAATAAGAATGTTTTTGCAAATAGTGCAGTGTTTGCCACTTTCCTTGAAAAAAGAATGTAAAGCATTTACCGAGGCAAACAAACCAATAATGCAAGACAAAGTAATCAAAGAATTTAAGGTAAACATGAACGCCCCGCGCACTGCCTTGCCAACGCCTCCTTCAGCAATATTCTTAGGTAAGAGCAAAACAAACAAAGAACATTACATTGTTATAAGCATGCACGATTCTTGCAGCTTTCCACTTAATCTTCGCAAAATTTGAGAGAAATAATATCTTTCAACATTACAAAAAATATAATGATGGCTACAAGAAGAAAATTTCTGCAACAATCAGGCACTATTGCATTAACAGGTTTACTGTTACCACGTTTTGGCAGTGCCAATTTCTTTGAGAAGAAAGCAGCAATGCCTGTAGGCCTTCAGTTATATACGCTTGGCGATTTGATGACCACTGATGCAAAAGGTACTTTGCAAAAATTAGCCGCTATCGGTTATAAAGAAGTGGAAAGTGCAGGATCGTCAAAAGGAAATTTTTATGGTTACCGGCCAAAAGAATTTGCGGCTATGGTAAGTGATGCTGGTTTGCACTGGCGTTCTGCGCATGTAGGTGGCGCACCTTTTACAGCCTCGCAGATTATGAAGATGGCCAAAACAGCAGAAGATTCAGCAAGAATAAAAGGCTACATAGAAAAAATGAAAGATGCGCCCAAGCCTTTAAATCTTACTGATAATTATCAGCAGCTTGCTGATGATGCTGCAGAAGGTGGTTTAAGTTATCTGGTTTGTTCAAGTATTCCTGTAAGCACTTTAGATGAAATTAAAATTGCAGCTGATGTTTTCAGCAAAACCGGGGAAGCATGTAAAAAGAACAATGTTCAGTTCGCATATCACAATCATGTTACAGAATTTGATGAAATAGAAGGCTATCGCCCCTTTGATTATATTCTTAACAATACAGACAAGGACCTGGTAAAAATGGAACTTGATCTTGCATGGGCAACCAAAGCCAAACAAGATCCTGTCGAATTATTTAAACTGCATCCAGGACGTTACCCATTATGGCATGTAAAAGATCTTGATAAAGCTACTATGCAACCTGCTGAAGTTGGCAGCGGTGCTGTTGACTTTAAACGCATTTTTGATAATGCACAATTATCAGGAATGAAATACTTTTTTGTAGAACAGGACGGAGCGCCGCAGCCATTGCAAAATGTTACCAATAGCTATAATTATTTAAATAAGATGTTGAACACTTAAAGAATGTTGGCAGAAATTTTATACAGATGTTATAAGCTTTCTTAATTATCGTACGGCAACATATAAGTATGTTCATACGCTAACTTTATTCATTAACCGGGAAGCTTTTTTTTACACTCAATTTTAAAACTTTTTGAACTGCTTGTAATAACTATCGCATGCGCGTATATGCGAATCATCGTATATTCAAGTTAAACATCTAACTAACTTTTCTCTTCCCAAACCTGCACCAGGTTTACCAGCACTTCAACAGATTTTTCCATGTCCCGCACTCCTATCCATTCATGCTTGCTGTGTATTGCCTGCATCCCTGTAAAAAGGTTCGGGCAGGGCAAGCCCATAAAACTTAAGCGGCTTCCGTCAGTGCCGCCACGTATGGGTTCATTCTCTATTTTTTTCAATCCTGACCGCCTGTATGCTTCTTTTGCATAGTCAACTACATGCGGATGATATTCCAGCACTTCCTTCATGTTGCGGTATTGTTCTGTTACTTTAAATTCCATAGTGGCTTTGGGATGATTCTGCAAAACTTTTTCAGCGATCTTTTGCAAACGTTCTTCATACTTTGCAAGATTAGCCGTATCAAAATCACGAACAATAAAATCAATCGTTGCGCTTTCAGCAATACCATTTATTGCAACAGGATGCACAAAGCCTTCGCGCTTTTTAGTTGTTTCAGGGCTCCATTCTTTTGTTGGCAATGCTGCTACAATTTCTCCTGCAATTTTAATGGCATTCACCAGTTTGTTCTTTGCATAACCGGGATGAGCAATTACTCCATGAATAGTTATACGCACACCATCAGCGCTAAAGGTTTCATCTTCAATTGTGCCTGCTTGTCCTCCATCCAATGTATATGCGTAATCAGCACTTAACTTTTTCAGGTCTACCTTTGCGGTGCCCTTTCCAACTTCTTCATCAGGTGTAAATAAAATTTTTATCGTACCATGTTTTATTTCGGGATGAGTTACCAAATAGTTCGCCATATCCATAATTATTGCAACACCGCTTTTATCATCAGCGCCCAATAATGTTAATCCGCTTGCTGTAATAATATCATGACCAATATGTCTTTTTAAATAATCATATTCTCTTTTTGAGATCACTTGTGTTTCATCGTCAGGCAGCGTAATTTTTTTTCCATCATAATTTTTATGCAGAATTGGTTTTACAGCAGTTCCGCTGCAATCAGGTGCGGTATCAACATGGCTGCAAAAGCATATTGCAGGTACATGCTTATTTACATTGGACGGAATAGTTGCATATACATAACCATGTTCATCAGCATGCGCATCAGGCAAACCCATTTGCCGTAATTCGGCGGCAAGCAGGTTACTTAGTTCTTTTTGTTTTTCTGTTGTTGGATTTGTGTTGCTTTCCGGATCGCTTTGCGTATCAATAGTAACATAACGAATAAATTTTTCTGTAACTGTGTGCTTATAATTGTGTATCATCTTCTGTATTTGTTGGTACAAATAAACAGCTTATATAAATTATTTTATCACAAAAAAATTTAATCCTAATTTGGGTTAATCAAAACTTTGCTATATGAAATTATTTGTCGGTTCCATTATTGGCGCAGTTATTATTTTTATTTGTCAATTTCTTTCATGGGGTGTGCTTGGTACGCATTACCCTGCACAACAATATACAACCAAACAGAATGAGATTCTATCTTATCTGAGTACACAATTCGACTCAAGCGGCGGCTATCTTCTGCCTGCCACGCCTAAAGGCGCTTCGCAGGATGAAATGAAATCGCTTGCAGAAAAATCTATGGGCAAACCGTGGGCACAGATATTTTATCATAAAAGCCTTGATTCAAACATGGGTTTGAACATGGCGAAAAACTTTGTAACCAATTTTATCATGGTGTTGTTTTTCTGCTGGATCATTTCAGGTTATACCTCGAATTCGTTTGCCAAAACTTTATTGGCTGCTTTGCTTGTAGGGTTAATTATTTTTCTGCATGCAAGTTATACAGAACATATTTGGTATGAAACATTTGACCTGCAGGCGCATTTGGCTGATTACATTATTACATGGGGATTAACCGGTGTGTGGCTTGGCTGGTGGCTAAACAGGAGAAGAAGAGTTTAAATGCTGAATGTTATATGCACCGATTGAAAACAACATCAAACATTCAACATTAAACAGTTACAATTACGGCATTATAATCAAAGGGCTTTTTCCTTTAAGATCTACCAGTTCAATATCAAAAATTAAATCCTTCCCGGCAAGCGGGTGATTTGCATCTAATATAATGGCTTCTTCATTTATATCAGTAATTGTTACCGGTAATTCCTGGCCATTTTCTGAATGCATGTTTAGTGTCATTCCAACCTCAGGTTCAATATCGGGAGGGAAATTGGAGCGGGGAAATTCTATCACCATTTCTTCCTGTCTTTCGCCATAAGCATCTTCTGCAGGAATAGAAATTGTTTTTTTATCACCAACAGACATTCCGGTAACACCATCATCAAAGCCTTTTATTACCATTCCACTACCTACTTCAAACTCAAGTGGCTGGCGGCCCTGGCTGCTGTCAAAAGTTGTTCCGTCGTCAAGCCTGCCGTGATAATGTACTTTTACTTTGTCGCCCTTTTTTGCTTGCTGAGTCATAAATTATATTTTGTATGAAATGGTAAACGAGTTGCTAAGTTTAGTGAACAGGTTAGCGCGGCAAAAATAATGGTTTAATAATTTATGTACAATAACGCTATGGTTCCGAATGATAATTTAACAAGTACCTATTTTTCGGGTTGGTAACTACCCCGGATTAATAGCCGCAAATTCTGGTCATAAGTAAAATATTTATATAACCAGTTAATGAATATCTGCAAGCGATTTTTAACACCTAATATCAGCACAATATGTACACTCATCCATATAACCCAAGCTATCCATCCGCCTAAATGCAACTTTGGCTTTGGAATATCAACCACTGCAAGATTTCTTCCGACTGTTGCCATTGTGCCTTTATCATGATATTCAAATTCATTTTGCAAGTGTTTATTACCATTAACCTGGTGCTTTAAATTAACAGCGAGGTTTTTTCCCTGGTTAATTGCAACATTTGCCAACTGCGGATGCCCATGCGGATACTTTGGTGTTTCCATGTAAGCAATATCACCTATAGCATAAATATTTTCTGTGCCGATTACTTTATTATAACGATCAACCTTTATGCGATTGCCTTTCACAATAAGCGAAGCATCTATTCCCTCCGGAACATTTCCTTTTACACCAGCTGCCCAAAGCAATGTTTTTGTTTGCAGGGTTTCTCCTGTTGATAAGGTTACAGTGGTGCCGTCATAATCTTTTACAACCGTTTTTGTTTTTACAGTTACACCTAATGCAGTAAGATATTTACAACTCTGCTCACTGCTTTTTTCACTCATGGCGCCCAACGTTTCGGAGCTTCCTTCCACAAGTAATATTTTCATTTTTGAAAAATCAAGCTCAGGATAATCTTTTGGCAAAATATATTTACGCATTTCTGCAATAGCGCCGCTTAATTCAACACCTGTTGGTCCGCCGCCAACAACTACTACTGTCATCCGAGCCTGCAATTCTTCGTCTGTTTTGGCAATTAACGCCCGTTCAAAATTTTCGATGATATGATGCCGCAATGCCAATGCTTCAGCAGTTGACTTCATTGGAAAAGAACTTTGCTGAATTTTTTCATTACCAAAAAAATTTGTTGTGGCACCTGTTGCGATTACTAAAACATCGTAACTAAAATCACCGATATCTGTAATAATTTTATTTTCTGCAGAAATAATTTGTTGTAATGATGTTACACGGAAACGAACATTGTTTACTTTTTGAAATACCTTGCGTACAGGAAACGAGATATTGCTTGCATCGAGACCGGCCGTTGCAACCTGGTAAAACAATGGCTGAAACTGGTGATAGTTATTCTTATCAATCAATAAAACATCAATCCCTTCCTGTTTGGCTAAAGATCGTGCAAGTCTTAAACCTGCAAACCCGCAGCCTATAATAATTACACGCATGTATTAATTTTTTTCATTGCAAATATTGCGCAAACATATAAGCAAAAATGTCAGCGCTTTATTCTACGTAAGAGTATATACTTATTGTCAATTTCCGTGCTCAAATTCTTTTTTAACAGCATGGCTTTGTATCTTTCCCTTTCTAAAAATCACAAACATGATCCACCGCCGGCGCCTGTTACAGTTAGGAACATTAGGAATAAGTTCGATGATCGCTCCGAAAATTTTCGCTGCAAGCAAAAGAATCATTTCAGCTAAAAAACCATTGGTCATTTCAACATGGGATGCTGGCATAAATGCCAATAAAGCAGCATGGGATGTTTTAAAAAAGAATGGACGCGCATTAGATGCTGTTGAATCCGGCGTGATGGTTACAGAAGCTGAAAAAGTAAATTGTTGTGTTGGCCTGAATGCTTATCCTGATCGCGACGGACATGTAACACTTGATGCTTCAATAATGGATGAACATGGCAATGCCGGTGCCGTTTGTTTTTTGGAAAGAATAAAACATCCAATATCTGTAGCAAGACGTGTTATGGAAAAAACACCTCATGTATTGCTTGCCGGAAGTGGTGCGCAACAATTTGCAGTGGAGCAAGGCTTTCCGCTGGAAGAAGATAAGCTAAGCGATGAAGCAAGCAAAGCTTACGATGAATGGCTGAAAAAATCAGAATACAAACCGGTAATAAATATTGAAAATATAAAAGGGCAAAATGCCTTTGCGCCTACACGATTAAAAAATGGGGCATTAAATCATGATACGATTGGTATGATTGCGCTTGATGCACAGGGCAATTTAAGTGGCAGTGTTACCACAAGTGGATTAGCATTTAAAATGCGCGGCCGCGTTGGTGATTCTCCTATTATTGGCGCAGGGTTATTTGTAGATAATGAAGTTGGTGCCGCGGCTTCAACAGGTGTTGGTGAAGAAGTGATAAAAGTTTGCGGAACGCATATTGTTGTTGAGGCAATGCGTAGCGGCACTACGCCTGAAAATGCATGCAAACTTGCAGTTGAAAGAATTATGAAAAGGCATACGCTGCAAGAGCTCCAAAATATACAGGTTGCATTTATTGCGATTGATAAAAATGGGAATTACGGCGCTTACGCTATTCAAAGTGAATTTAACTATGCTGTATGTTATGCAGATGATTATAATAATTTGATTGATTCAAAATATTTCATGAAGGCGCCGCCAAATCATGGTTAGATTTTTATTGTTGCATCATGAAGATTCATGAAGAATTATTAAAAGATAAAGTTTTTCTTAAAGAACATGCTTTAAAAATTGCAATTTATTCCTGTTCTTCACCAAAACATTTTAAAGCATTAATGCAATGTTTTCTTTCGGATAATTACAGGCTGGCGCAACGTGCAGCATGGTGTGTAAGCTGGGCAACCAAGAAAAATCCGGCATTCATTCAACCTTATATTAAAGATTTAGTAAAACAATTGCCGCGTAAAGATGTGCATGATGCAGTAATCAGAAACAGTGTTCGCATTCTTCAGCAAATTGAAATACCTGCAACATTACATGGCGAATTGATGAATAACTGTTTTGCTTTTATTGAATCTCCTTCAACACCGGTTGCTATAAAAGCTTTTTCGTTAACTACGTTATTTAATCTTTCCAAAACTTATCCTGAAATAAAAAATGAATTAAGGCTTGTAATTGAAGAAAGGTGGAATAATGAAACAGCTGCTTTTAAAAGCAGGGCAAAACAAATATTAAAAAAGATCTAAAAAGAATTAAAAATAATAATGGAGAAGGTTGTAATAAGAAAAGTAATTGAAACAGATAATGCAGTACTTGCTTCATTAATCAGAAATGTGTTTGAAGAATATGATGCACCAAAGCAAAACACTGTTTATTCTGATCCGACCACAAATGATCTGTTTAGGTTATTTCAACAGTCTCGTTCTGTACTTTTTGTTGCTTTATTTGATGACAAGATCTGCGGATGTTGCGGTATTTATCAAACAGAAGGTTTACCTGAAAACTGTGCAGAGCTTGCAAAGTTTTATTTATTAAAAGAAGCAAGAGGAAAAGGAATTGGCAAACAATTAATGCTGCAATGTTTTCAATTCGCTAAAGAAACGGGTTATACAAGCCTTTATATTGAAAGCTTACCGCAATTCTCAACAGCAGTAAGTATGTATGAAAAATATGGATTTACAAGAATTGATCAACCACTTGGAAATTCAGGCCATATATCATGCAATATCTGGATGCTTAAAAAACTTAACTAAGCTTTTTTACCTGCTTAACTTTATTTAAATCCTTAACAACCTTTTTTACAACCAAGCGGTTTAATTTTTGTTATTACTTCAATATTAAACAACCTTAATAAAAAACACTATGAAATTTTATGTGCTGTTAATTGCGTGCTTGTCTGCATGTATGTTATCTTATGCTCAAATGAATGCTCCAACATCTTATGAAGCCGATAAAAGCTTACAGTTTTACATTGGGCTTGGCGGTGGATACAATAACTATAAAAACTTAAATGCAAGTTTTGAAAATGCAGACTTACCGGCAGTTGGAAAATATGCTTTGCTGACTACGCTTGAAGCAAACATTCGTAACAAAAATTTATTGATCGGGTTAACCGGCAATATGGGTGCATCATTCAGAAAACCAGATCATTTTAACGTGCTCCTCAATTTTAACCCGCAGGTAAATGTTGGATATTATATTGTGAATGATAAAAAATTTCACTTTGCGCCGCAGGTTGGCATCGGCGCTTATTCATCTTCTGTGAATATTGAACAAAAAGATAATGCCGGCGATTTTAATGATGTGCTTGCAAATGGTAATGCCATAAGCATTAATCAAAATGTTGCAGCGTTAGATTTTTGCCTGCGGTTTGATTTTGCAGATTACACTAAACCACAAACCGGCGCCACAAGTATTAAACTTGGGTATAAGCATGGACTAAGCAAACGCGGCTGGGGCATTGATGCAACAAGCAATTCAACAATAAATAATTCTCCTGAAGATCGCGTTAGCCAGTTTTATTTGCAATTTTTAGTTGGAGTTGCGTTACAAAAACCAAAGCATTAAATGTTACTTTCTTTATCTTGATACAAAGAAAGTAACCAAAGAAAAATCAAGGCAAACATGAACGCTCCGCGCATTTGCCTTGCCAACGCTCCCTCTGTGCAATTGGTGAAGTAATAATTATTATGGTTAACGATTAACAATAAGGCCAATTTCATTACATAATCCATATTCATAAAAAATAAAGCTCGATTGCTGAAAAATCTTTAGCACAAAAGCTTAATCAGGCGAATGAAAAAAAGTGCTGAAATCGAAGATCCGCAAAGACAGATGAAAAACAAATACGCACTTTGCAATCTCTTTTTTTCTTGAACTTTTTTGGTTACTTTTTTTCTCTTGAAAGAAAAAAAGTAACAGAACTGTAATTATGCAATAGATATATTTCCTTTTATCTTTATCGCTTAAAAAACCATTGCCATGATGAAGAAATTAGTACTTTCTATTGCACTTGCAACAATTCTATTTTGTTTTAGCAAAGCGCAAAATCTAACTACGCCGCAAATTTCAACAACTGAAGAAATCAAGCAGAACTTTGGTTTATCACAAATTGAAGTTTCGTACTCAAGACCTGGCGTTAAAGGCCGCAAAATATTTGGTGATCTTGTGCCTTATGGCAAAGTTTGGAGAACAGGCGCAAACAATGCTACAACAATCACTTTTGGAGATGATGTAACTATCAACGCAACAAAAATACCTGCCGGTAAATATGGTTTGCTAACTATTCCCGGTGAAAGCGAATGGACTGTTATCATTACAAAGCAGACTGATGTTACCAATGCTTCTGCATACAAACAAGACCAGGATGTGTTGCGTATTCCTGTTAAACCTTACACGCTTCCTTTTCCTATTGAAACATTTACCATAAGTTTTAATGACATTACCAACAATAGTTGCAAACTGGAATTAATGTGGGACAATATTTATGTGCATGTACCAATTACAACAGATGTTGATACAAAAGTGATGGCACAGATAAAAGATGTAATGAATAATGACAACAAGCCATATTTTGGAGCAGCAGTTTATTATATTGAAAACGGTAAAGATCTAAACCAGGCCGTTGAGTGGTTGGATAAAGCAATCGCTCAAAACCCTGATGCATATTACATGTATTATCAAAAAGCAAGAGCATTGGCAAAGCTTGGCAAGAAACAAGATGCGATCACAGCATCAAACAAATCTATTGAGCTTGCAAAACAAGCAAAGAACGATGACTATGTTGCATTGAATGAGAAGCTGCAAAAAAGCTTGTAACACATTTTGAAAAGAACAATTCACACGGGCATTATTGGCTTTGGTGTTGGCGGCAATACTTTCCATGCACCTATAATTGCTACTACACAAGGCTATGTAATCAGTAAGATTCGCGCAAGAAAAGAAAGCGAGGTAAATCTTGCAACGCAACGTTATCCTCACGCAATCATTACTAATAATTCAACTGATATTATTGATGATCCGCAAATTGATTTGGTTGTAATTGCAACGCCAAACCATTCGCATCATTCATTAGCAAAACAAGCTTTGCTTGCAGGAAAGCATGTTGTGGTTGATAAACCTTTCACTATTACAACTGCTGATGCAGATGATCTTATACAAATTGCAAAAGAAAATAACAGGATACTTTCTGTTCATCATAACCGCCGTTATGATAGTGATTACAAGACGATAGAAAAACTATTAAATGCAAATTTGCTTGGGAGGTTAGTTGAATTTGAAAGTCATTATGATCGTTTCAGAAATTATTTGCGGCCCGGCGCATGGCGTGAAAAAGATGAACCCGGCGCCGGGATCTTATATGATCTTGGTTCGCATTTAATTGATCAGCCGCTCGTTTTATTTGGATTTCCTGATGCAATAACTGCTGACATTCGTGTGCAGCGCGAAGGCGCAAAAGCAACCGATAATTTTGAATTGATATTGCATTATCAAAATTTGAAAGTAACATTAAAAGCAGGCATGTTGGTTAGTCAACCGTTGCCAAGATATATTTTATTAGGTGATAAAGGCAGCTTTATAAAATATGGTTTAGATGTGCAGGAAGTTGCGTTAAAAGCAGGCTTGGATCCGCATACCAAAAATGATTGGGGCATAGAACCGGAAAGCGTTTGGGGCAATCTTGCAACTGATATAAATGGAATAAATTTTACCGGTAAAATACAAAGTGAAGCTGGAGATTATCGCGGTTATTATGTAAATGTGCGTGATGCAATTACTGAGAATAAACCATTAGATGTTACCCCAGAACATGCACGCAACATTATTCGTGTGATTGAGCTTGCCATAAAAAGCAATGATGAAAAAAGAACGATTGAATGTAACGGTGCGTTTATTTAAGTGATTTACTTTTCAACTGCAATAATCCCATTTTTTTCAAAATTTATTTTATGTTGTTTGTATAGCGCACCAAGCGTCATCTTAAAAGTTTTCTTGCTCATACCAAAAAAATCATAAATATCTTGAGGGTCGCTTTTATCGTAATAAGGTAAAAAATTATTGTGTTCTTTTAACAAGCGCAATATTTTTTCTTCTTCCTTTTCAACACGTGCGTAACCGGGTTTATCAAGCACCAAATCTATTTTATTATCGGCACGAATAGTTTTAATAAAACCTTTTAATTTATCACCAACCTGTAAGTTGCGGTACACCTCATTTGCATGCAACAAACCACTGTGCTTATTATTAATGATCATCACAAATCCCAAATCACTTTTACGCTGAACATACAATTCAACTTCATCCATTTCCTTAACCGTTAATACATCGTTGCTTATTTGTTTTTCTATTTTTTCTGTTGCGGCAATTCGGCCTGTTTGTTCATCAATATAAATCTTTACAAGGTATTCGCCGCCTTTATGCATTGTTGTTAACTGCTGGCTCCTGGCTACAAAAATATCTTTCATTAAACCCCAGTCAAGAAAAGCGCCATGCTCTGTAGTGCTTACACATTTTAGTTGCACAATATCGCCAACAACACCGGCTGGTTTTTGTGTAGTTGCAATTAAACGGTTATCAGAATCATGATACAAAAACACTTTTATTTCATCGCCAATACGTAAGATTTTCGGTGCAAATCTTTTAGGCAAAAGAATGCCGTCTTTACCATCATCAAGATAAAAACCAAACTCAACCCTGCGGGAAACCTTAAGCGTATTATACATGCCAACCTGTATCATGCAAAAATTTAATGTACGTAAAGATAGTATCATCGACAGCAATAAATATTGCCCGATCACTTCAAATAAATAATAACGAAGTGATTAATTTTAGGAAATAATTCTTAAAGCAACAATTAAATATGGCAGCACGAACAAAGAAAAAGCCAGCATCTAAAGAACCTTCAGCAAAAGTTATAGCCATGCCTTTAAATAAAAATACATTTGATGAAAAACAAACTGTATTGCAACAGGCTGCAAACGCAGAAAAAAACAATGATCTTGAATTAGCAGAGGAATTATATACAAAGCAATTGCAGCAAAAAACTTTTAATCCGCCAGTTTATACGCGGTTAATGATTGTGCTGCGCAAACAAAAAAAATATAAAGATGAACTTGAAATTATAAATAAAGGACTGCAACATTTTAGAGATCAAACTTCGGAGCGCTTAACAAAAAAAGCAGGGAATACGACAATAAAAAAGCTTAGTGACAGCCTGAATAAAAGCCTGGGATTAGTTGATAAAAAAGGAAATGCTTTTTATGAACCTGCGCCAATACCAACGTGGAGAAAAAGAAAAATAACGGTTGAAAAAAAACTAAAGAAGCAATAGTATAGTGGCCTTAATGCGCTGAAGCCAAAGCAAAGCGTTGCATTGCTTTGCATTTTCAATTAAAACATTTTTTCTGGGATAGCATTTCATTATTCCATGTTGTTATATTAAACCTTCAGTTTTTAGCATATCAATTCCAATAGAAGTAAGTACACTGCTTATAAATATTTTTATATCAATTAAATCGTTTTTTCATTTGAATACCTAATTGATCGCTTGTAAATCATAGACGGGTACAAGTAGAAATACCAATAATTAAGATGATAACTACTCCTATAATTAATCCTTCCCCAAGTTCTTTGTCTTTATAGAGGTAATTTAAACCAACAAAAAACTGGATAAGTAAGTAAACGCCGCCATATAAACCCAAAGCTATTTTAACATCGAAAGGATCAGCAGCAAAAAAAATAAATATTAAGGATAATGCTGCCGCAACTGCTAAAGATAAAATACAAGTAACGAATGTCTTTTTCAATTTTCTCTATTAAACTATAATGCTTGACCAAACGTGCAAAAATGATGTGTGTTCAATTTATATTGAATGAATATAAGGCACACTGCTTTTTAAATTTGGCAGATCCATTTCAACAAAAAAGTTTTTAACGCCGCCTGTTTTAGCAGCAGCAAAAAATTCTTTCCAGTCAATTATACCTTGACCAACCGGCACTTCTTTTTTATCTGCTGTCCAATCAGATAAATGAGACGAAATAAATCTGCCCGGATATTTATTAAAATAATCAGCCGCTTTATAGCCAAGATTAATTACTTCTGTTTGAAACTGCATTTTTACAAGAGAAGGATTGAAAGCTTTCATCAGTGCATCATAAATAAGTTCGCCTTCCAGCATTGCAAACTCAAATTCATGATTATGAAAACCCGTTTGTATTCCGGCGGCGTTTATTTTTTCTGCGGCTTTATTTAATTTTACCGCGGCATCCTGGTAATCTTTTAAGGTGGCAGTTTTTGGCAACCAAAATGTTGAACATATCATTTGAGTTAAACCTATGTCTTTTGCAAACTGAATGCTTGCGTCAATTTTATCGTCGGCAAATTCAGCAGAACCAAAATGGCAACTCGGACATTGCAAACCTGCGTCATTAATTGTTTTTCGAATATCGGCCGGTTTCATACCAACTAAAAATCCAAAACCTATGTCCTTATAACCTGCAGGCGAACACAATTCAATTAGTTTATAATCCATGCCGGCCATCATTTTTAAAGTGCCTGCAAAATCTTTGGCAAGCATATCTTTTACTGCCCATGATTGAAAGCCAATTGGCATATCGTTCGCTTTTGCAGCTGCCAAAATTTGCTTCGGTAACTGTGATAACAACATCGTTGCGCCCGCAGCTATTGAACTTTTTTTAATGAAGTTTCTTCTGTTCATCTTTTTTAATTAACAATTTATGAATTGATGAATTAACGAATGGACGAATTAAATAATCCGCTAATCCGCTATTCAATAATTTATATACTTTCCGGATCCCAGCCTTTTCTGTAATCCCTGCTTAAATATTTATTGGCTTTATCATTATTCGTGATCTTTAAGTTAGCTGCATCATATTGCAACACACCGTTTGATCTTAATGCAACTCCATACAAGTTCACGGCTTCAGTTAAATATTCTGCTTCCTCAAATGTTCCGGGAAATTTTGTTCCTGATTTACATGCTGCAGCAAAATTCTTCAACGGGTCCAGTTCCTCATTACCACCGCTTGTTGAGCCCTTTGTTTTATGATCATCTGCTTTCGAAGCTGAAAGTATTCTTGGATTTTGTATATTAAAGCCTGCAATAATTTTCCCTTTATCACCAACGAACATCATTCCTTCTTCTTCCAAATTTTTATTATTGCTCAACAATTCAACCGGCGTTGGCGGCCGCATGCCGCCATCATACCAACATAAATCTACAGGCCCGCGATCTCCGTTTGCAGGATATTTAAAACGCACCATACTTGCATAAGGAAAAGCAAAATCATTATTAATTCTGAATGGAACTGAGCCATTAAAATCTACGACATGTGAGCGATATGGTTGCACATATGTTGGCGATGTAAGTTTTAATGCGTTGAAAACAGTCCATAAACTATAATGACCCATATCAGCCATGCAACCACCACCGAAATCGTACCATCCTCGAAAGACCATGTGCGTATAATCCGGTGAATAATCACGTTGCGCTTCCGGTCCCAGCCAAAGATCCCAATTAAAACCTTGCGGAATCGGCGGCTTATCTTTTGGCAACTCTGCATACTGCGGCCACACAGGTCTGTTCGTCCAGTTATGTACTTCTAACAAAGTTCCGATTGCGCCGCTGTTTATCCATTGCATTACCTGGTCCATTGAACCGTTTGAATCCCATGGCATAAAGTGCGTGATCACTTTACTGTTCCGGGCTGTTTCAACAACCTTTTTTGCTTCAGTTAAACGATTGGAAAGCGGCTTATGCATCAACACGTGTTTACCACGTTTCATTGCAGCAATAGAAAGCACACCATGCAAATGATCCGGAGTCATAATTTTTACAGCATCGATATCTTTTCCTTTATCTAACAGTTCTCGTACATCTTCATAAGCATCGCAACCTTTATAGTTTTCATTTTTTTGGTTTGAATAATATTGATTAACGATGTTCTGCCCACAATCACGACCTCCGGGAATAATATTATCTCCACCAGGTTGCCATGATTTATCGTTCAACGTTTTTCTTATTTCGCTCTTTAAATAATCAGTTCCCCAATCTCTATATCCACGTGCTTCTTTGTTAGGATCACACACGGCTACAATTTGAATTTCGGGCACAGCAAGCATTGGCAGCATTTCACGCAAGCCTTCTGTGCCAGTACCAATATAAGCAAGTGTGATTTTATCGCTTGGCGCAATAAAACCTTTGCCAAGCACATGTCTTGGAACAATGGTAAATGCAGCGGCAGCTGTCGCAGTCAATTCAACAAATTTTCTGCGGTTCATTGTTTTGTTTTGAAAAGAAGAATTTTCGTTTTGAAGATTTTCTGTTGTGCTGGTTTGATTAGTTTGATTTTTCATGATGGGGCAATTTTATTTAACAAGCAAAGTATGCATGAAGATAGTAAACTCATATTAAAGAAGATCATGTAAACATTACAATCATTTACCTCGCAGATTCATTGCATAAAAAAAGCTGTCCCAATTGACAGCTCTATTTTTATCAGCCTATGTGCAGGCTGATGATAAACAGCAGAGAAATTCTTACCAGTATTTATAGCCGGTCAGCCTTGCATATTCAACTTTTGCTTCAGCTAATTGGTATTGATAACGCAATTGCGTTAATAAAGCACGTTGAAGATTTACAGCAGCATCAGTAATATCTGTGTTCAACCCAATTCCGTTTAAATAACGGCTTGATGCAATTTGCATTGCCGTATCCGCATTCGCAATTTGCGGTTGTGTGTATTTTAGTTTTTCAATGTTGGTTTGAATATCAGTTAACGCCTGCTGAATATTTTTTTGATAATCTTCATTTAATGTTTCCTGCGCTAACTGGTTTTGCTTTACCTGTGATTCTGCAACAGAAATTTGTTTTTTTGTTTTACCATCATAAATAGGAATTTTTAAACTTACACCACCCGCATAATTAAAACGCATTTGGGTTACAACAGGAACATAGCCATTTTTTACACCTGCATTTCCATTAAGTGCAACAATTGGTTTATCTGTTAAACGAACAGAATTCAGATCAGCTTTTGCCTGTTGAACCCTGTCTTGAGCAAGAATAAATTCAGGCACCGAAGCAGCAGCTGTATTAAATGCATCCTGCGCTGTTTGAAGCGGAATATCAAAATTAAAATCGTTGCCTGCCACTTGAGAAATGCCCGCTGTGTATTGTAATAAAGTGATTTGTTTTTGAAGATTGCTTAACAAATCCTGCCTTAAATTTTCTTCTACATCAATTTGCGATTGGAGATTGAGCACATCTAATTTTATTGCATCACCATTTTTTAATTTGCTTTCTGCGATATTTTTATTGTTGTTTAAGTAACTTAAAATACTGTCTTCAATTGTAACTGCTTTTCTAAAATAAATAATGTTGTAATAAACAGTTGCTACCTGGCTGGCCAGTTGTGCCTGCACGTTTGCAACGTTATCGTTTGCATATTTAAGATCAGCTTTTGAACGATCAATTGCAGCCTTTAAGCGGCCAAAATCATACAACATATACTCTGCGCCAACATTGGCATTTAAATTATTTACAGGCGCAAATTGAAAATTTTCTACATGCCCGTCGATCTGCAAAGGCAAAGTAATTTTTGGCTGCACATATTCATAGCTGCCATTCAAATCAACTGCAGGCAAATTTGTTTTTGTAACATCCAATCTTTTTTGTGCAATATCAATTTGGTTTTCTGCTTCTTTAACTCGCGGATAATAACCGAACGATTGACCAATCAAGCCCTTCAATTCATTGTTTACCGTAACCTGTGCTGATGCTAATATTGAAGCATATAATAAGATGGATGTTACGAAATACTTTTTCATTTTCCTAATTATTAATTTTTAATGATCTGCTGAAAGCCTTTTGCATATTCTGTTTAAGTGTATGATGAAAGGCGTTCATTATATAAATATTTTTCTTTGCTTTAATGCGCC
Organism: Parafilimonas sp.; assembly: GCA_019247895.1. Taxonomy (GTDB): domain Bacteria; phylum Bacteroidota; class Bacteroidia; order Chitinophagales; family Chitinophagaceae; genus Parafilimonas. The sequence continues at coordinate 25,870 of JAFBAF010000103.1, forward strand.
TCAAGCATTGCTGCGTTATTACCGGGTGTTTTCTTTTTTGCTCTTAAAAAGATTACAAACGGAATTACTATTATAAAAAATAACGCTATCAGCCTGAATGTATCAAGATAAGATAGATAATAAGCCTGCCTGTCAACCTGTGCACTTAAAATGCCTAATGCAGAATGTACTGCAGTAGCACTATCTATTCCTGTGCGTATTAGATTATGTTGTATTGCAGTTTGATGATCATTTAATACAGCCGAACCTTGTGTAAGATTGCTTACAAGATTCATGCGATGCTCTGTATAATGCTTGGCTATATAATTATTGGCAATCGCAATTCCAAAAGCGCCACCTAATTGCCGTATCATATTGTTTAATGCAATACCGGACGAATATTCCTGAGGTTTTAATCCAACAACTGCCTGGTTAATTAATGGCAACATAACCATTGAAAGGCCTGCGGAACGCAGAAGCAGTGGTAAAAAGAAATTCCATATGCCAACATCAGGGCTAACTCTTGATGTTAGTATAGTATAAAGCGCAAATAGAATAAAACCTGTAATAAGAAATGGAATTGCAGGTGTTCCTTTGCTCATAGATTTACCAATTACAGGCATTAGTATTATAGCAATACAAGATGGCGCTAATAAAGATAAGCCGGTTTCATAAGCGGAAAAACCCAACACACGTTGTGCAAGTACGGGATACACAAATACAGATGTAAACAATCCGAAACCGACTACGCAGGTAAAAATTGTAGTGAATACAAGATTACGGTTGCCCATTACTCTCAGATTGACAGCAGGGTTTTTAATTCTTAATTCGCGAATGATAAAACCTGTTAACCCTGTCGCGGCAACAACTGAACAAATGCGGATTATATTGCTGCTAAACCAATCTTCAGATTCACCTCTTTCCAATACATATTGCAAGCAACCTATGCCTGCTGCAAGAAATAAAATACCTGTATAATCAATGTACATACCTTTTTTATGCTCGCCTTCCTTCTCTTTCTTTTCAACAAATATGTAAGCAAGAATTGTAGCCAGAAAACCGATAGGAACATTAATCATAAATATTAAAGGCCAGCTGTAATGTTCAATAATATAACCACCAATTGTAGGGCCGAATGTTGGACCTAAAACCAGCCCCATGCCAAAAAGCCCCGCAGCAATTGGTCTGTCTTTTTCTGAAAATGCATCAAACAAAATTGATTGCGATGTAGAAAGCAATGCACCACCACCAACACCTTGCACAAACCTCCAGAGCACAATTTCAACAAGACTTGTTGAGTTGCCGCACATATAAGATGCGATTGTAAAAATTATCATAGACGCGATGTAGTAATTTTTGCGGCCAAAATATTCAGCCAAAAAACTGGTGAGCGGAATGATGATAACATTTGCAATTGCATACGATGTAATAACCCAGCTTATATCTTCAATACTTACTCCGAGGCTGCCGGCCATATCGGTTAAGGCAACATTTACAATGGATGTATCAACAAGCTCCATTACAGCTGCCGATACGGTTGTGATAACGATGATATATTTAGCTAATTTTTTCATGCGCTGAAGTTTAAATGTGAGATAATGAATCACTTCATTCTATACCCACATTTGTTATTTGGTTTTAATGCTTACATAAGCGCTCAAACCCGCACGCAGAATATTTTTATAGTCATTCACATCATCAATGCTTACTTTAACCGGAATGCGTTGTGTAACCTTTACAAAGTTTCCACTTGAATTATCAGGAGGTAACACAGAAAACCTTGCGCCGGTAGCTTCGCTTAAGCTTGCAATATTTCCTTTTAATGTAGAATCAGGATATGCGTCCAGTGAAATTTCAACCGGCATGCCCGGATAAAATTTTCTAATCTGTGTTTCTTTAAAATTGGCAACTATCCAATACGTTGTATCATTCACTATAGAAAACAATGGAGAACCGGCCTGCACAAACTGGCCCGCGGCAATGTTAAGCTTGCCTAATTTGCCAGATTGCGGTGCAAATATTTTTGTGTATGAAATTTTTAATTGCTGTTGTTGAATCGCTGCCGCTTTTGTTGCTAAACCGGCTTGCGCTTTTTGCAAACCAGCTTCAAGCACAGCAATGTGACTTTGAGCAGTTGATAAAACGCTTTGATTATTTTCAGATTGTTGTTTTACCTGTTCTAAATTAAACTTACTGTCGTCTAATTGTTTTTTAGTAATTGCCTGGTCGTTATATAAGTTTTGATTGCGCTGGTAATCTTCCTGCGCCTGTTGTATTTTAATTGATGATAAACTTATGTCACCACGATTTGTATTTAATCCAATCTTTGCATTTTTTAAAGCAGCTTCAGCATTCAAAATATCAGCTTTTGCTGATTCGTAATCTGCCTGCATTTGTACCAATTGTGTTTGTAATTCCTGGTCGTCAATTTCTACTAATAACTGGCCAGCCTTTACTGAATCATAATCTTTTACCGCAATTGTTTTTACGTAGCCGCTTACGCGTGGCAGCACGGGAGAAATCTGTGTTTCAACCTGTGCATCATCAGTAGTTTCGTGTGTAATAGCATAAGAAATCTTCGTCCATCCAAAGATGCCTGCTGCAATTACAATTACAGCGATAATAACATACCGGATTGGAGATTTTTTCTTTTTTTCTGATTGCTTGGTTTCTTGCTCCATAGATCTTTTTCTATTTATTTGTTTGACAGATGAGCATGCATCAATTGTTTCAAATGAGTTGATACACGCTTTTTAAATTTGTTGTCTTCGTATGGCACGTAATCGCCAGCTTTATGCATCAGCTTATTACAAAACTTTTTAGAAAGTAAAATCTGGTTTATCGTTCCTACGAGTGAAGCGATGGTTAGCTCAGGATCAACTTTTTTAAACTCACCATTTTTTATGCCGGATTCAACAATATTTTTTATGATAACTGCATTGGGATAAAGGCTGTTTACAATTGAATCCTGTAAACTTTCGCGCTGGTTAAGAATAAGTTCCTGGTGAATAAGCCGGTGAAATATGCGGTGTGTAAAAAGTCTTTCTATATAAGAATCAATAACTGCTTCTATTTTCCCGATCTGTGAAAGTTTCTCATTGTGTAATATTTCATCCAGTATTCCACGGGTGGTTGTTGATTTGTATTCAACAATATTTTCAAAAAGTTTTTCCTTGCTTCCAAAATAGTAATTAACCATTGCTACATTTACAGAAGCTTTTTCAGCAATATCTCTAATAGAAGTGCCTTCAAAGCCTTTTTCTGCAAAAAGATGAAGCGCGGTTACCATTATTTGCTCACGTTTGTCTTTCATGCCTTTTCAAATTCAGGGCACAAAATTAAACAAACGTTTAAAATTAAACAAACGTTTAATTAATTTTTTTTATTTTTTACCGGTAAGTATAGGTAACGGTTCCAAGGAGTTCCTGGTGCTTGTCGAATAAAACATCCTTCAATTTCAGGCCGCGATCATCATAAACATATTTCCAAATAATATAGTCAGACGATGCCTGCGGCACTTGTGTGAGTGAAGCAAGCATGCCTGCTTCATTATATTCAAATACAAAATCAGGCAACATTTGTTGTGCCTGCAAATTAAAACGTACAATATCAGTTAGCTGATTTTGATTGTTATAGTAATAATAATAGTGTTCTATAAACCGGCCTTTTTTTGTCCATATTTCTTCAGTAATATTTTGCTGCGCATCCTTTTTAAAATGAACGATCGTGCTATCGGCCTTATCTTTAATTCTTATCATTGAATCAGGAGTATTGCCAGTATAAAACCATTTATGCAATTCAGTTGTATGCGTATCCATTGCAGTGTCATCAGTTTGTGTTTTCACCTGAGTAATATTGCCTGAATTATCATATGCATACTCAACGGCAGTTAAAACATTGTCAGCACTGTCTGTTGATTTAACAAGCAAATTATTTGCGTAAGTATCAAAATCATCAGATGTTCCGCCGGTTTCTAATTCTGTATGCGTTGTTACGAGTGTACCATTATTGGTAATTGTTTTCAAATACACGAAGCCTGTTGTTGGCGTGTTATCAGCATCAGCGCTCGTTGCAGAAACCTCTTTAATATTATTTTTTAAAAGCGTTTGGTATAAATTATTTGATGCTTTTAAAGACACAACATCATTATAATAAAACTGGGCAGTGCAATTACATAATATGAAAAAAAATGTTAACAGCAATAAGCTTCTTTGCATAATTGTTCTTTGATTCAACAATAACGAAAAATGTGCGGCAAGGTATATATTGCTGCTTAAAATGCCTTGTGTATTTTTAGTGAAAATTTATAAACAACAAATTTCAGTAACTATTTATTGATTTTGCAATAACAATTATGGGATACAAAGAAAATTTTGAAAGACTGGTGGGCATAATGGATGAACTGAGGGAAAAATGCCCGTGGGATAAAAAGCAAACCATTCAAACATTGCGCTCAATGACGATTGAAGAAACGTATGAACTTGCAGATGCAATCACTGAAGAAAACTGGCAGGAAATAAAAGAAGAGCTGGGCGATATTTTATTGCACATTATTTTTTATGCACGCATTGCGGGAGAACAAAACCAGTTTACACTAAATGATGTGCTCGAAATGATTTGTAACAAACTTATTGTTCGCCATCCGCATATTTATGGTGAAATAAAAGTGGATAATGATGAAGATGTGAAAAAGAATTGGGAAAAAATAAAACTAAGCGAAGGTAAATTATCCGTATTAAGCGGCGTTCCTGTATCGCTGCCGGCAATTGTAAAAGCTGCACGTATACAGGAAAAAGCAAAACAGGTTGGTTTTGAATGGAAGCAAAAAGAAGATGTGTGGTTAAAGGTTAAAGAAGAAATGGATGAACTGCAAGAAGCTATAAAAAATAATGATGCAAAAGAAGTGGAAGCCGAATTTGGAGATGTGCTTTTTAGTCTTGTTAATTATGCACGGTTTTTGAATATTGACGCTGAAAATGCTTTAGAACAGACCAATAAAAAATTCATTCATCGCTTTAAGCGCATGGAAGTGATCGCTAAAGAAGAAAACAAGAATTTGTATGATATGAGCCTTGAGGAAATGGATTCGATCTGGAATATTGTAAAAAAAGAAAAACCCGTTAATTGATCAAGATCATAAAACCTGCGATCAACAAAAACGCCTGGCTTTTTTTGGCTGCGGCATGGGTTTATACATTGTCATTCATCTTCACAAATTATTTTTCATACAGTTCATCTTCACAGAAAGTCGCTTCTATTTTAAGTGAATACATACAAGGCCAGGAAAAATCTTTCAAAATTTTGTTGCATGATACCGCAACTGTTTCAGCTATAATTAATGATCATAATTCCGCCGTAAAAACACAATTGCTCAGCAACTCTCAGGGAATTTTTGCTTACCAGGTAAACGATATCGGTAATCCAATAGAAATTTTTTGGAATACAAATAAAATGGCTGTTGAGCAACCCGATCTTTCCAAACCTGATGGCAGCTATTTGATAAATTACCAGAACGGAACATTTGAAATGGTTAAATCTTCTTTGACAAGAAAAGATGTAACTTATGTGTTTATAACCCTTATACCAATTCGGTGGCAGTATTTTATGCAGAACGAATATTTGCAGCCGCATTTTGCAGTAAGTGAAGCAATCAGTAATGATTATGAAATTGCCGCAGCCGATGAAGGTGCGCCTGTAAAAAATTCAGAGGGAAAAATTCTATTTGGTATTAAAGAAACAAACCAGGCTTACAGTGATATACCTGTTGGATTCTCCGTTTTTTTGCGTGTTATAGCGTTGGTATTTTTTCTCTTTTTTGTAAATAACCTATCCGCAGAAGTGGCAAGGCAAAAAAAATTTAAAAACGGTTTTGCATTGCTTGTTGTTTCGTTTCTAATACTCAGGCTTATCATTTACTTTTTTCGCTTCCCGTTTAATTACCAGGTTACAGCATTGTTCAACCCGGCAATTTATCATAGCGGGGATGTAAACAGGTCGTTGGGTGATTTATTACTGAACGCGTCAATGGTTCTATGGATAATTCTTTTTTTCAGGAAAAGAGTTAAAGTAAATGCGTTGCATTCATTAAAATTATTTCCCGTTACCTACAGCATTTTAATTTATTCCTCTTTTCTTATTATTCCTTTAATCAGTTTTTATGTTGCCAACATAATCAACGGTCTTGTTACGCATTCTACTATCAGTTTTAATGCAGCAGATTTTTTCTCACTTTCCATATTTTCATTTACCGGCTTTGTCATCATTTGTATGTTGCTGTATATATGGCTATACCTAACAGGTTTGTTTGTTCAGTTAGCATCAAAAACAAAAGTCCCTGCGTTCTGGAGATTTATTTTAACTGTAACCTGCAGCTTTTTTTTAATATCAATTCATATTTTTTCGGTTGATGTGAGATCCCTTTTAATCGTTACAGCTTTTATCTTATTGGTCACAGGCTTTATTACTTATCGGGATAATCCTTCGTTCTCGCCATTGGTCTCTTCTCCTTATTTTATTGTATGGGCATTAATGCTAACAGCACTTGCTTCAGCGCTTATCATTTATCAAAACAATATAAAAGAAGAAAAATTAAGACTTGATACAGCAAAGATCATACAGGAACAAACAGATTCATCCGGAACTTTTTTGGTGCGGTTATCATTGAATAATTTTTCCGATGCCTTCTTAGAAAATAATTTCGGGAGGTTTAAAGATCCTTATCAAAATAAGTTTATAAAAGATAGTCTTGTTAAAAAGAACCTTTCTGCTTATCTCACAAAATATATCACCAAGGTATATGTGTTCAACAGCAACGATCAGCCGTTATATAATGAGGATTCAATAACCTACGACGTTATAAATTCAGTGCTGGAAAACAGGGCCAAACAAACATCTGTTCCCGGCTTATATTTTTATCGCACAAAGCCTGATAACTACAATTATATTTATGTGAGAAAGATTGCAAAAGATTCTTCTTATCTCGGTTCATTATTCGTGCTTGTTCAACCCAAAATATACGAGAGTACAACACTTGTTCCTGAGCTGTTTAAACAAAACAATGATATTTCATCACTCACACAAAGTGGCTACACATTTGGAATATATGAAAATAGAAAGCTTACCAGTTCTTTCACAGGCTTTAATTTTTCCGATTCGGTAAATGAAACACAAATTCCAAAAACAGGGTATTATTTTAAAGACTCATTGGGTTACAGCCAGCTTTGGTACAATACAGGCAATAACAAGCTGCTCATCATCGCTAAAAAAAATAATTGGTTCTTTAACTTCACTACATTATTTGCATACCTGTTTGTTTTATTTATTGTGATTGCATTTGTAGTGCACAGCGGCAGGCTTGTATTTACAAGTGAGAGTGCGAAATTCAGTTTAAGAAATTTATTTCGTTTTAATATCCGAACGCAGGTGCAAACAACAATTGTTGGTGTAAGTATTTTATCATTTTTAATTATCGGAGTAGCTACGATATCTTTTTTTATTCTTCGTTTCAACGAAAGCACAAGCAACCAACTTATTAACACTTCACAAATGCTGGCCAGTGAAATCCAGCAAACTTTAAAGTCAGAAATTGTTCCCGGTGATGCGCTTACTGTTGATGCTGCTGATGCGGATGGTGAATTTGAAAAAAAGATATCAGATATTGCGACCATACATAATGCAGATGTAAACGTTTATGCAAAGAATGGCGTATTACTTGTTTCAACACAACCATATATTTATACAAGAGATATATTAAGCAACCGCATGAACCCGCGTGCCTTTTTTGAATTGCATTATAATCAAAGCACCCGATTTTTGCATAGGGAACAAATTGGTAATTTTTCTTTCAGAAGTATTTACACACCTGTAAAAGATGAGAAAGATGAAACAGTTGCTTATCTCAACATTCCATCTTTAAGTACACAAAATGAATTAAAAGAAGAGATTTCAGATTTTCTCGTTACGCTCATTATTTTGAATGCACTCATTTTTATTTTCGCAGGTGCCATTGCGGTTACACTTACAGGCCGTATTACTTCGTCGCTCGAATTGATCGGAAGCAAAATGAAAGAAATAAAAATCGGCAGTGCAAATGAAGAAATTGCATGGAAAAGAAATGATGAAATTGGAATGTTGGTTGATGAATACAACAAAATGGTAAAGCAATTAGAGCACAGTGCAGAAACATTGGCAAAGAGTGAGCGTGAAGGTGCATGGCGCGAAATGGCAAGGCAGGTTGCGCATGAAATAAAAAACCCTTTAACGCCGATGAAGCTGAGTATTCAATATTTGCAACGCGCAATTGAAGAAGATACGCCAATGGCAATTGAGCTTTCAAAAAAATTAGCTTCAACATTAATTGAGCAGATTGATCAGCTTTCTAAAATTGCAGGCGATTTTTCGCAGTTTGCAAATATCGAAAACATAAAACCTGAACGTTTCAGCCTAAGCGATCTTATTCAAAATCTTGTGAATCTTTATGAAACAGATTCGCATCTTTTAATTCAGTATCATGCAACAAATAATCACATTGAAGTGTTTTCAGATAAAGCGCAGATCAATCGCTTATTTACTAATCTTATAAAAAATGCAATTGAAGCTTCTGATGAATCTGACATTGCACGCATCCAGATAAAACAATTCACGCAAGATAAAAATGTCATCGTTTCAGTAACGGATTATGGCAATGGAATTAATGAAGCGTTGCGTACAAAAATTTTCAATCCAAACTTTACTACAAAATCTTCAGGCACAGGTTTGGGTTTGGCAATTTGCAAAGCCATTGTTGAAAAAGCAGGCGGCAAAATTTGGTTCGCCACTTCGCCCGGCGAAGGCACAACTTTTTATGTAAATCTTCCATTGGCAAATTAAGCTTCGCTTAATAATTTCTATTGTAAACCAGCTTTTGAAATTCACTCAGCTTCGTTGTGTCACTCACTTGTACTGCAACAATACTATTCAGCAATCGGCTTAAATTATTTGGCGCATCATTTGTTTTTTAGTTATTCATGCCAGAAGGTCCGTCAATTGTAATATTAAGAGAAGAAGTACAATCATTTAAAGGAAAAAAAATTATAAGCGTTAGCGGCAATTCAAAAATTGATTATGAGCAATTGCAGAACAAAACAATAATTGATTTTAAAAGCTGGGGGAAACATTTTTTAGTTTGTTGCAAAGGCATTACACTACGGGTGCATTTTATGTTGTTTGGTTCTTATCGCATTAATGAAAAAAAAGAAGCGCCTGCAAGGCTTTCATTACAATTTAAAAATGGTGAGATTAATTTTTATGCTTGTTCTATAAAAATATTTACCGAAGATCCAAACGAAATATATGATTGGAGCGCAGATGTAATGAGCGATACATGGAATGCTTCAAAAGCAAAAAAGAAATTGAAAGAAGTTCCGGATACATTGGTTGCGGATGCGTTGTTGGATCAGCACATTTTTTCCGGTGTAGGTAATATTATAAAGAATGAAGTTTTATGGAGGATAAAAGTTCATCCAAAAACGAAAGTTGGTGAGCTTCCAACAAAAAAATTAAATGAATTAATTAAAGAAGCACGCAATTACAGTTTTGATTTTTTAAAATGGAAGAAAGCTTATGTGTTAAAGAAACATTGGTGTATTCATACAAAAAAAGTTTGTCCCCGTTGCAATATTCCTGCAGATAAAGAATATGTAGGTAAAACAAACCGAAGAACTTTTTTCTGTGATAACTGCCAGGTGCTGTATTAAGTCAATAGTAAAAATTCAAAAACCCAAAAATAAACCTCCCATAATTTTGAGTTTTTACTTTTGAATTTTGACTTTTAGTTTAAGCTCTTCAATCAGCGGCAACTGGTAGCCGATAATTTTTTTCTTCGCTGTTTCAATATCAAACCATTCGGCTTTATCTACTTCAGGAATTTCAATTTTTTTACCGGAACGTGGCGGCCAGTCAACCCAACATAAATTGCTTTTAATATTTGTTGTATCAAAATCTTCTTCAGCCGCAAAAGCATAAACCGTTTTATTACTTTTTGATTTTACCGGATTTAGTTCCATAAAATTTTCTGCTGAAACATTCTTTCCTAATTCTTCTTCAAATTCTCTTTTCGCAGCCGCCAATGCGTCTTCGCTGTCATCAAATTCTCCTTTAGGAATGCTCCAAACGCCAACATCTTTTTTTGCCCAAAAAGGTCCGCCCGGGTGAACCAACATCACTTCCAAAAACTTATTTTTCTTTCTAAATAAAAAAATTCCTGCACTTTTTTTACCCATATTATTCTATTAACATTTTTTATGTTTTGCAAGCTAATGCGTGAATATTACATTTGCGCAATTTACCTGTAATGAATCAAACGCTTTCTCACAACGAATCTGTTCCATCGAAAAAGAAAAAAATCATTGTTCTTGGCAGCGGCCCAAACCGCATTGGCCAGGGAATTGAATTTGACTATTGCTGTGTTCACGGGTTATTAGCCATAAAAGAATGCGGCTATGAATCCATCATGGTTAACTGCAATCCGGAAACAGTTTCTACCGATTTTGATATGGCTGACAAATTATATTTTGAGCCTGTTTATTGGGAACATTTATGGGAGATAATTGAACTTGAAAAACCGGATGGTGTTATCGTTCAGCTCGGCGGACAAACAGCTTTAAAGCTTGCAAAAAAATTAAATCAAAAAGGAATTAAAATCATCGGCACTTCGTTCGACAATATGGATATAGCTGAAGATCGTGGCCGCTTTAGTGATCTGTTGAAAGAATTAGAAATTCCTTATCCTGAATACGGTACTGCTTTCACTGCGGATGAAGCCATTGAAGTTGCCAACAAAGTTGGTTATCCTGTTTTGGTAAGGCCAAGTTATGTGTTAGGCGGACAAAGAATGCGTATTGTGATTAATGATGATGAAGTTGAAAAAGCAGTAGTAAGCTTGCTGAAACATATTCCTGATAATAAGATATTAATTGATCATTTCTTAGATCGCTGCCAGGAAGCAGAAATAGATGGCATTTTTGATGGTGAAACATTTCACGTAATGGGCGTGATGGAACACATTGAGCCCGCCGGAATTCACAGCGGAGACAGCAATGCGGTTTTACCTGCATTTAATCTTACGCCGCTTGTTGTAACAACAATGGAATACTATGCAGAGAAGATCGCAAGAGCTTTAAATATTCTCGGTCTTATCAACATTCAATTTGCAATTAAAGACAATAAAGTGTTTGTGATTGAAGCAAACCCGAGAGCGAGCCGAACAACACCATTTATTGCAAAAGCATATCAAATTCCTTATCTGAATATTGCAACCAAAGTAATGCTTGGTGAAGTAAAATTGAAAGATCTTTCTTTTGAAAAAAGATTGGAAGGTTTTGCTATAAAAGAACCTGTTTTCAGTTTTAATAAATTTCCAAACGTTAATAAAGAACTCGGCCCTGAGATGAAAAGTACCGGCGAAGCGATCCGTTTTATAAAAGACCTCCGCGATCCTTATTTCAGGCAATTATTCAGGGAGAAAAGCATGTATTTAAGTAAATAATGTAGACGGCTTTTCCCAATGAGCAATTTATGAAATCTTAATAAAGGCTCAAAGAGCATCGGCACAAAATTTTCATTATTATCACCATAAAAACTATAGGTTATGTTGATGATTTTAGGTGGTATAATTTGCATTGCGATTAGCGCGTACATTGTTATTATATTAACTAAAGCTCCTGTCGCTCAATCCGACGCAGAATTTTAATTACTGGAATAAATTTTGATTTAGTTTCTTTAACTTTAAAATATTATTATGCATTTTAGAACCTTTGTTAACGGCGTGCTTGTAGGAATTTTACTTGGTGTTTTATTTGCTCCGGATAGCGGCGAAGAAACACGTAAAAAAATATCCAGGAGGGCACAGGGTTTAAAAGATACTTATGATGATTTTGCTGACAATGTTTCCAATACTTATAACAAAGTAAGGGATAAGGCAAGTGATATTGTAAGCCAGACAAAAAACAAATTGAATAGTTCGAAGGGAGAAGCAGAATCGATGTATGATATTTAAGGCATTTCTGTGGAAGCCTCCGTACCTGTTTTAAGTTCCGCTATATGCGGAACTTTTTATTTATACATTCGTAATTGTGTTTACATCAAACAAAAAACTGCTTCAAACATCTCTGCGAAAAAAAATAACACCAGGTATTTTGCTGATGTTTTTGATTTGGTTTTGTTTCTGCCTCCCTTCACAGTTGTTTATTACGCCAACCAGTTATGTTTTAGAAGATGCAGACAGAAATCTTTTAAATGCATCTATTGCAGAAGATGGGCAATGGCGCTTTCCATTTGATGCAGATGTACCTGATAAATTTTCAAAATGCATTACAACATTTGAAGACAAAAGATTTTTTTATCATCCGGGCGTTGATCCTATTGCATTATGCCGTGCAATTGTTCAAAATATAAAATCAAAAGATGTTGTAAGCGGCGGAAGTACAATTAGCATGCAGGTGATAAGATTGAGCCGAGGTGCAAAAAGCCGTAATATCTTCAATAAACTTATGGAAAGCATTTTAGCTGTTAGATTGGAATGTACGCATCGTAAAAGTACAATACTCGCTTTATATGCAAGCAATGCACCATTCGGCAGTAATGTTGTTGGATTAGATGCAGCCTCATGGCGATACTTTGGAAGACCTGCGAATGAATTAAGTTGGGGCGAAATGGCGTCATTAGCTGTATTGCCCAATGCACCATCGCTTGTGCATCCGGGAAAAAATCAACAGGAGCTTTTACGCAAAAGAAATCTTTTGTTAGACAAATTAGCTGATTCAAAAATTATTGATTCAACAACGGCGCAACTCTCCAGGCTTGAACCTTTGCCCGGCGCACCAAAACCGCTGCCGCAATTAGCTCCGCACTTATTAGACCGTTTTAAAAAAGATATTGCTATTGCAAAAGCATCATCAAAAAAAAATATTTCAACAGAGCTTCGCACAACTGTAAACATGCAATTGCAAATACAAGTAAATAGGATTTTATATCAACATCATCAGCAATTGCAATCAAACCAAATTAATAATGCAGCCGCAATGGTGGTTGATGTTGAAACGGGAAATATTCTTTCTTATATTGGAAATATTTATCAGCCGGAAGATTCATCAATAGAAAGCCATGTTGATGTACTTGCCAGCAAACGCAGTCCTGGCAGCACTTTGAAGCCTTTGTTGTATTGTTCTTTATTGAGTGAAGGCAGCATGTTGCCGCAACAATTAGTACCGGATATTCCTACACAGATAAATGGTTATGCACCGCAAAATTTTGATTTGGGTTATGATGGCGCAGTACCTGCAAACTGGGCACTCGCAAGAAGTTTAAATATTCCTGCTGTAAAAATGCTGCAGCAATATCGTTATCAGCGTTTTTACAATGTGCTTAAGCAATGTGGTTTTACAACTTTAAATCGTCCAGCAGATTTTTACGGGATGAGTTTGATTTTAGGCGGGTGCGAAATCTCACCTTATGAATTATGCGGCGTGTATGCAAGCATGGCGAGAATGTATTTACATCAGCAAAAAAATAAAGGAAGATGGAATGATGATGATTGGTTTATGCCTAATTATGGTCAACAGTCAACAGTCAACAGCCAACAGTTGAAACCTCAAAGCCAACTCTTCGATTATACTTCAATGTGGTCAACATTTAATGCAATGAATGAAGTGATGCGGCCGGGTGAAGAAGGCTTATGGAATATGTTTCAATCTTCAGAACGCATTGCATGGAAAACGGGAACAAGCTTCGGTTTCAGAGATGGATGGGCTGTTGGTTTTACTGCAAAATATTGTGTTGTTGTTTGGGTTGGCAACACAACAGGTGAAGGCAGGCCCGATCTTACAGGCATTAATACTGCTGCACCAATACTATTTGATATTTTCAGATCATTACCAACATCGAAATGGTTTGCACCACCGCAATATGATTTTATCTATTTGCCCGTTTGTAATCAATCAGGCTATAAGGCCGGGCCAAATTGTATTGATGTTGATACAATGCTTGTTTCAAGTCATGCACAACAAGCTGCGGTTTGCCCTTATCATAAAATAATTCATGTTGATAAAACTGGAACTTACCGCGTAACAAGTAATTGCATATCGCCTTCTGACATGATCCATCAATCATGGTTTGTATTGCCGCCTGCAATGGAATATTATTACAAACAACGACATGCAGATTATAAATCGTTGCCGCCATTTATGAGTGGTTGCTCAAATGACATTCAATCATCTTTTGAAATTATTTACCCCCAGGAAGGCGCCCAAATTTTTATTCCGAAAGAAATAAGCGGTGAAAAAGGACGCACTGTTTTTTCGGTTACCACGCGCAATAATCAAACAAAACTATTTTGGAGCATTGATGATATTTATATTGGTGAAACAGAAAATTTTCATCAAATGGCTGTTAATCCGGCGCATGGAAAACATAGGTTAACTGTTGTTGATGAAAACGGTGAATCAGTTACAAGAAATTTTGAAATAGTAGAAAAAGAATGAAAGCAATCAATTTCCTTCCACCATTACATTTACTACAGCATGTTTATCACCTGCAACAATTGAGATATAATAGTTGCCTGTATGCAAATTCGCTTTACTGATTATTGTTGAATAAACTCCTTTATCCTGCACCCTATCTTTAATACATTTTACCAAATTTCCATTTGAATTATACAGGTTAATACTTACATGTTGTGTTGATGCAATGCTGTATGTAAGTTTACTTTCACTCGTTAAAGGATTTGGTAAAAAGGTAACCGGCAATTTTTCTTCATTGGTATTTTGCAATGATGTTATGCCGAAATCTGACAAAGGTCTTTTCCAAATACTATTTTCAAACAAACCTGCATACACATCTGTTGATGAAATGGCAAAACCAGAAGCAGAATGATTTTTATCAAAACCAGCATTTGCTTGTGTGAAGGAAAGGCCATTATTGTTTGAGAAAAATATGCCACTGCTGTTACCAACAAAAACGTTGTTATTTAAAACCCCGATCGCAAATCCGCCACTGCCATCGGGAATGCCAGCACCCACAGTTTGCCAGCTTAAGCCATTATTGTTTGATACAAGATTTGAAGTTGATAATGTGCCGGCATAAAAATGAGTTTTTCCATCTGAAGACATTGTTGTCCAGTCATCGCCGGTGGTTTGAAAAACAATACCCCACGCAGCAGGATTATTTATTGAACGATAAATTGCTGAAGGGCCTGTAAAGTTTTCTATGGCTGCACATGCAACAGAATCGTTAGCAGCCACACCTGCTACATCCTTTTTATTAAGGCTGGTTGCATTCCATGTAAGTCCTGAATCAGATGAAAAAAATAATCCCTGGTCAGTACCTGCTAATACTGCATTGCTTGTTTTTGCAAACTGATGCACGCATAAAAAACCGGTGCCTTGTTGGTTTGGCAAGCCACTGGTTATATGCGTCCATGAAATTCCATTATCTGCAGAGCGATACAAACCGTTGCCACAGGTACCTGCAAGAATTACGTTATTTATTTTAAGCAATGCAAAAATGTTTGAATTGGAAAGCGTATCTCCATTATTGGTTGTTCCAACTTTTATCCACGAATTGCCTGCATTTGCACTTTTGTAAATCCCATCACCATGTGTACCACTTAACAAAATATTGTTTGAAAAATTTATTGCATTATCAATAGATGCGGCCGGCGGAAAACCCTGGATTGTATAATTCCAGTTGCGGCCGGAATCACCAGAATACCCGACGCCTATTTCATCATAAGCCAGCAAAAAATTATTTCCTGACCTGTAAAAATCATGCGTGAACCAGTTGCCATTGCGCATGCCACGTTGTTTTATCGGCTTCCATGTTTTTCCAAAGTTTGAGGAGAATGACATTCCTGATCTTGTGCCTGCAATAATTACGCTATTTGCCTGCACTAAACCATCAATATTATTATTTGCCGCAGTGATTGCGTTGCTCCAGTTTATGCCGCCGTCAAACGAACGAAAAACCGATGGACCACTTGCCAGCAAAAGTGAATCATGCCTTGCAAGAAAAGATGGATTAACACCAAGTACAAAAGGTGAATTAGAATTATAGTTCCATGAATTACCATTGTCATCAGAATAAAAAACAAGGTTATCTGCAATAACAACTAAATGTGGCGGTGCATAAGCAATGTCATGAATGATGGAACTGTTCAATGCAAAGCCATTTGCATCGGTCCATGTTAAACCTTCATCCGAAGATTTATATAAACCAGCACTTGTGCCGGCAAATAAAAAACCATTTGCAAACAAGAATGAATAAATGAATTTTTGCTCAATATCTTGGTTAGCTGCCTGCCATGTTATCCCGTTATCAGGGGAGCGAAAAACGCCACTATCAGTTCCGGCAAAAAGAAACTTAGTACTTGCTGTTAAAGCAAAAACATTTTTATCCGCAATGCCATTATTTACGGCAATCCATGATACACCATTATTTACTGACTTAAAAACACCATTTGGTGAAGTGCCTGCAAATAATGTGCTTCCACGCTGATAAAACACGTTTACACTCATGCCGGGAGGACCGCTTGTTTTTTTCCATTGAGCATTAGAACATTCAACAAACAAGACAATTACAATGACAGTAAAAAAGACTTTTTTAAAAAATGATTTGGTATGCATACGGCAGGTTTGATATTATTAACGTAAGCTGTTAATCAAACCTTTATTAGAATAAAATGGTTGCTTTATTGATTTGCCGCTTATAAAAAGTATCAATATTGAAAGAATATCTCGGTAGCGCCATAACCAAAACGGGGATCGTATTGGTTAATGAAAGTTTTCACTTCCTTTTTTGTTTTAAGCACTTCATGTATTTCATCGCGTAATCTTCCTGTACCAACGCCATGTATAACAATGAAGTTTTGCAAATGATGAGCAAAAGCAAGTTCATACCATTTTTCAAATTCACGCAGCTGAATGGTAAGAATTTCAAAATTGCTTAGCCGTTGCCAATCGCCTGTAAGTTTTTCTATATGCAGATCAACAACACTTCTGGCAGGTTCCAAATGTTCCCGGATTTTTTCTGCTTTATATGCTTTATTTTTCTTGATGATGTTTTCAGAAAGCCCGATCTTTTCTTCAACTCGTTTTTCAGGATATACATCAAACAATTTAAACACCATTGAAGGTTCATTTTTTTCCTTCATTTCTTCAATACGCTGAAAGAGTTGTTTTGGTTTTAATTTGATGGAAGTTTCAAAATGTTCCGCCTTTGTTTTGTCGGGTGTTATTAAACTGAAATCGAAATTAAAAGCAGGATTATCATTAAAATCGCTAAAGGCAATATCATGCAAATAAAAATCATGACGCATTAAGATTTCGCCATTCAATTCAAATTCATCTTTGCCAAAAAAATCCTGTGTGTAATGAAACTTATAACCGCTTTTATTGTGATTAATGAGATACAGCTTAAATAATTCAACTACGTCATCCCCAAATTCATCCATTATAAATTTTGGGATGAAGGAAAGATAAACACCTTCAGTATTTGTTTGTTGAATTGACTTTTTTTCTTTAGGAACTTCGTCAACATATCTCTTTGCCGCCTTTTTTTGCTGCTCTTGTTTTTTTGTGAAGCGATGGAAATAGGGAAAGTCAACCTGGTCAGTATAAACCGGAAAGTGAACGCCGCGTACTTCAACCAGAAGCATATTTTTATTCAGCACTTCTATAACCTTTCCTTCCTCTTTCGTATGTAGAATAATAATATCGTCGCCGGGCTGATATTTCACAATACAAATTTCTTCATTTAAAAATTAGCAAGTACATCGGCAAGGTGTAAGGCTTTCAATGTTGCCTGCTTGTTTTTTATTACTCCATCAATGTGCATTAAACAACTCATATCAGTGCTGATAATATATTCAGCATTTGTTTGTACTGCATTTGTAACTTTTTGATCACCCATTGCAACACTGATGGCTTCAAATTTCACCGCAAAAGTTCCTCCAAAACCGCAACAGGTTTCTACATCATTCATTTCAATTAACTGCAAGCCTTTTACATTATTTAAAAGAATGCGTGGCTCTTGTTTTAAATTGCATTCACGTAATGCCGCACAGCTATCATGATAAGTTGCAGTTGCATTAAAACTTGCATTAAAATCTGTATAATGTAAAACGTTCACTAAAAAATCGCTGAATTCGAAAATGCGGTTTCTTATTTTTTTTACTTCTGTATCGTGCGGAGAATGCCCGAATAGTTTTTCATAATAATTTTTTACAAAGCCCACACAGCTTGCACTTGGTGCAACTATATACTTATCATCGCTAAAATCTTTCAAAAATTTTTTGCAAACATCTTTTGCTTCACCCCAAAATCCTGCATTAAAAGCCGGTTGCCCGCAACATGTTTGATTAGTATTGTATGAAATTGTACATCCTGCTTTTTCCAAAACCTTTATCATGTTAAATCCAACAGAAGGATATAACTGGTCAACAAAACATGGTATAAAGATTTGAACATTCATACTCCACTCTGAAAATTATTTTTTCAACTTTCTATTCAATGCGATCATCTTAATTGCAGTTACAGCCGCTTCCTCGCCTTTATGTCCATGCGCTCCGCCAATGCGTTCTAATGCCTGCTGTTCATCATTCACCGTAAGCACACCAAATATTGTTGGCGTATTCAATATCATATTTAATGAAACAATGCCATCCGTAACAGCTTTGCATACATAATCAAAATGCGGTGTATCACCCTTGATCACACAACCGAACGCAATAAATGCATCTGCTTTTTGCTTGCTGTTTTCTGCATAAGCTTTTACAGCAAAAGGTATTTCAACAGCGCCGGGAACAATCAATGTTTTGCAGGGAATATTTTGTTGTTTTAAAGTGTTGATCGCACCTTTTTCAAGTTCGTCAACAATGTGTTTGTTCCATTCTGTTTTTACGATAATTACAAAGGCATCCTTTATTTGCGGGATGCCTTTGTGCAATGTTTTATTTCCTTGTGAAGCCATTTATTTAGCACTAAAATCGTTTGGAACAATACTTAAGCGATAAATATATTTATCGGCGGAAAAACCTCTTTCAGTATTGGGATAATTTTGTTTCAATTCTTTATATAAATCCAATGCTTCGTTATTCTTGCCTAATGTTTCAAGCTTCAATGCGGCACGAAACAAATACTCACTGCTCATTGTTGCATCATCAGTAAATTCATGGGCCGCTTTCTTATAATAGTTAACTGCGTCATCGTTCTTATTCAACTCGCTGTATGCATCGCCTAAAGCACCGTAAGCCATCATCTGGATTTGTTTTGCATCTGTGCTGAAGTCTTTAAGATACTCAACAGCTTTATTAAAATTGCTTGTTCTTAAATAGCAAAGCCCTGCATAATATTTTGCAAGATTGCCAGGCTTTGTTGATCCGTAATTATTGATAACGTAAATAAAGCCGTGACTAAATTTATCTCCGTTCAATGCAAGATTTAAAGAATCTTCACGGAAATATTGCTCTGCTTTCCAGATAGCATTTTTAGCTTCTTCTTCTTTTGGAGCAACTATATAATTTTTGTAACCAAACCAACCTGCTATTAATACAATTACCACAACTATAACTGCGAGTAAAGGTTTTTGATTTTGAGCCCAGAAGCCTTTTGCTTTTAAAAGCACATCATCTGTTTTTGCTTCATGCACATGCGTGTCAGCCATAAAAAATTAAAAATTAAAAAATTAAAAATGCAATTGTTAGTCAACGATAAAAGGATAATTTTTATCTGCGTAAACATCTTTGATCACTTCGCTGTCATTTG
This sequence comes from Parafilimonas sp., assembly GCA_019247895.1. Lineage (GTDB taxonomy): Bacteria > Bacteroidota > Bacteroidia > Chitinophagales > Chitinophagaceae > Parafilimonas. Next base: position 45,642 of record JAFBAF010000103.1, read on the forward strand.
GCCAGGGGCTTTCTTCAGCGAACTTTACTGATTCTTCTACAACATTAGCAATGCGATCGTAAATTGCTTTTATTTCATTATCGGTGGCAAAATTATTTTCTTTGATCGTTTTTAAAATAAGTGCTATCGGATCTTTACCTCTATATTCTTCCAGTTCTTCTTTGGTTCTGTATTTTCCCGGGTCTGAAATTGAATGTCCTTTGTAGCGATACGTTTTCATTTCAAGCAATGTTGGGCCACCTTTTTCTCTGGCACGCTTTACAGCTCTTGCAATAGCATCGTGAACAGCTTCTGCACTCATGCCGTCAACTTTATCGCCTGGCATTTCATACGCATCAGCTAACTTATAAATATCTACTACGTTTGATGTACGTTCAACAGATGTACCCATCGCGTAATTATTATTCTCGCAAATAAAAACCACCGGAATTTTCCAAAGCATTGCAAGATTAAATGTTTCATGTAAAACGCCCTGCCTTGCCGCACCATCACCAAAAAAGCAAAGCACAACATTATCGGTACCTTTATAATCTTCGGCAAAAGCAATCCCGGCAGCTACACCGATTTGTCCACCCACAATACCATGGCCGCCATAAAAAAAATGTTCTTTACTAAAGAAGTGCATACTACCGCCTTTGCCTTTTGCAAGACCGGTTGCCTTTCCGTACAATTCAGCCATGCAGGCGTTAGCGCTGGCGCCTTTTGCCAAAGCCAGGCCATGATCGCGGTAAGCCGTAATATAAATATCTTCCTGGCGGGTAGCTGTCATACATCCTGCAGCTATAGCTTCCTGGCCCACGTAGGCATGAAAAAATCCGCGGATCTTTCCAGCCATCTTATACATTTCTTCCGCTTTTAACTCAAACTGGCGAATGAGCTGCATCAATTCGTACCAATATAAATAGGTTTCTTTTGTAAATTTTACCGCCACAGCTAAAATTTGAGCCGCAAATATAAGTGCAAAACAAGTTTGCTAACTATGTGAAATTGTAAAAAGCGATAAATACTGCTGTTATTTGCAAATATATTTGCGGCTCAATGGATTTTTCCTTAAAACAAATACTGGCATTGGTAAAAAAAGATATTCTGCTTGAAACAAGACAGCAATATACTTTCTATGGTGTTTTATTGTATGTAGCGTCAACTGTGTTTATTGTGTATTTAACCGCTGGCAATGTTGAAACACAAACATGGAGCGCTTTGTTTTGGATAGTGCAATTGTTTGTTTCAGTGAACGCAGTTGCGAAAAGTTTTTTACAGGATAGCCGCAGCCGGATGTTGTATTATTATACTATTTCAGGTGCGGTTAATTATATTATTTCCAAGATAATATTTAATACGCTGTTGATGCTGCTAATGAGTTTTTTAACCTTGCTCATTTTTATTTTACTGCTCGGCAACCCTGTTATTTATTTTTTTGAGTTTGTTTTGATAAGTTTTCTTGGTGGCGTTGGGTTAAGCCTTGTATTTACTTTTTTGGCGGCAATTGCAGCGAAAGCACAACAACAATCTGCACTTATGGCAATCATGGGATTTCCGGTTGTTGTGCCTCAGCTTCTGTTACTTGGAAAAATTTCCTCTAAAGCATTCAGCGATGCGTTGCAAAGCGGCTTGTGGCAAATGATTTTGCTTTTAATTGCGCTTGATGTTTTAATAATATTGCTTTCAATAATCCTTTTTCCATTTTTGTGGAAGGATTAAATGAAAAAGGCCCCGAAGCTTAAAAAACTTCGAGGCCTTACAAAATAATTCACCGGTTAATTCTTTACAAACTTCTTTGTAAAGCTGCTTGAGCCGCTTTGCAGCACAGCATAATAAATACCGGATAATTGCGCAGAAAGATCAAGGTCAACATTTCCGTTTGGTTGCGTTAGAATTTGCTGACTAATCATTTTTCCGCTATTTGTATAAACCGAAATAGATATGTTTTGAGTTACAGGCGCATTGTATTTTATATGCAATACATCTTTTACAGGATTAGGGCTAACATCAAATGATACCTGTGTTTTAAAATTTTGAGTTTTTGCATCTGCGATAACAGGTTCACTTGTTTGTACTTGAGCAATTGGGCCTGCTGGGCTTACTTTAAATACCCAATAATCGCTATTGCCGGTATTTCCGATTGTATTAACAGCTTTATCCCCGCTTTTAGGAGAGTAAGAGCTACCTCCAAGAAGGTATTCTGTTTTACCAGAAGCTTCATAATCTACAAGTAAGTCATCCGCGCTTCCGCCCCAGTCACTTTGGTCAAGTAACTTTCCGCTCTTATCAAGCGTTAAGTTCCAGAAATCGTAGCCGCCTTTTGAATCGCTTGTTTTATCGCCTGAGATATTGGAATTAGAATAACCACCTACTAAATAATTTCCTTTTGTATATTTTATTGAAGTAACATAATCAGCGCCCACACCACCATATGTTTTATCCCATAGAACATTGCCGGTGTTATCAATCTTTACTATCCAATAATCTGTAATGCCTTTACAATTTTTTGATTTATTAAAAGATGCCGGGGAATTAGAATATCCACCCAAAACATATCCAACATTACCAACAAGATCAATCGATGTTAAATAATCTGACAGGCTGCCGCCTATAGTCTTGTCCCACTGTTCGCGGCCTAATGAATCAAGTTTTACAACCCAGTAATCACCATTTCCAAAAAAATCTTCTGACTTATGGCCATATTTCGGTGAATACGAAGTACCGCCAAGAATAATGCCCCCATCTTTAGTTATTTTTGCTGTTGCAAGCGCATCACGATTTTTGCTTCCATAAGTACTGTCATAAATTACAACACCACTTTTTTTGTTCAGCTTTACAATCCAATAGTCTGGCCACAAACTTGAACCTTCATTTGGAAGGGATTTGTCATTTCCCAATGTTGAATTGGATGAACCACATAAAAAGTACCCGGACGAAGACTCTAATACTGTTACTAACTTTTCAAATTGAATTCCACCAACTGTATTGTCCCATATTTTATTACCAAGTTTATCCAGTTTTAGCGCCCAATAGTCAAAGCTCTCGTTAATAGCATCTTCTGTTTTTATACCAGAGGCGGGTGAGATAGATGAGCCTGCAACTAAAAAGCCGCTGTCTTGTGTTTGAATTATGGTAGGATTTAAATCCCTGTCACTTCCGCCATATGTTTTTGCCCATTGCGTTAAACCTGTTTTACCGATTTTTACAATCCAAAAATCATATGAATCATTTATAGAGTTTTGTGTTTTATCACCGGAAATATTTGAATTAGAATAACCGCATAGTACCATTCCGCCATCTGAAGTTTGTACCATGCCGGTAAGCTTATCAGTATTACTTCCTCCTATAGTCCGTTGCCAGGAAATTGTATTATTCTGGCTAAAGCAAGAAAGGGTTATTCCTGAAAAAAATAAGTAAAGTATGTATTTCAATTTCATCATAAAAATTTTATGTTGTTATATCTCTAAAATTCCCCGTTAAATTGCGGACATGTAGGTGTATAATATTGATAATGCCCGCTGTATGGTGTGCCTTGCAGTATATTTTTAAAGAAACATGCTATGTTTTGCATACAAAATTCATCATCATAGGCAGGATGATTAGCACCGGGCAATTCGTAATAAACAGAAGGCGTTTTTTCAAGCAACAGCCGTGCATAAATTCCAGCGCCGGCATAAATCTGCGGAGCATAATTTGTACAACCAAAGAAATATCCCACACTATCAGGCAGGCCGGAATCTTCGTCACCTTTAAATAAGATAGTTGGATAAGAACGGTAATTTGTGTCAATCACTTTATCAGAAAACACAGAACCCCACATAGCGCCAATGCCTTTTAATTTATAATCGCTGGGCAACATATTTCCTGAAGAATCCACACTACCTAACAATTTATATTCTCTTGGAAAATATATTTTTGCAATAGAATCATTTGTGTAAGCACTGTTTAAAACAAGTGATGCACCGGCGCTTGAACCAGCATAGAACATCGCATTTACATTCATATTGTAATCTGCACCATGTGCCTTTATAAACCGCAAACAAGCATTACCATCCTGAATGCCACGATACACAGCATTGAAAAGGGTGGTTGTATCTGCTGTGCATTGATGAGGGTTATTTTTTATATAACCTGTCCTGTAATCAAAGGCCACCACAATAAAGCCATAATCTGCAAGCAGATCAGATAAAGATGAAACATTTGACTTATTACCGCCGGTAAAACCACCTGCATGGCAAAACAAAACAACAGGATATTTTTTATCAGAAGTTGCACCGGTAGGATAATAAATATCCATAGACAAACTATCCACCGGGCGGCCTTGCCAGTCACTTAAATTCCAGGCAAACTCAACATCTTTTAAATCTGTCAATTCATGCGGGGCTGCAGCAACAGGCGTTGGCGGAACAGAAAGATTTTTTTGATGCAGAAAGGAAAAAGTAAAAATAAGAGGTAGTAAACTGAGCGTAAAAGTTTTCACTGCAATAATTTAAGTTTCAAAAATAGCGTTTAATTCAATTTTATACGTGCTGCAAATCAATTTAGTAGGCTTCTTATGAAGATTAATGTGCCTGTGCACTATTTTATTCAGCCATTAATTTAATATTGTTCGCCATTGAATTGCGGGCAACTCGGTATATAATTATTATATTTTCCCGAATAAGGGTTTTTTAAAAATAAATTCCTGAAAAAACATGCGATGTTTTCTATACAAAATTCTTCATCATAAGCACCATGACCGGCGTGGGCAAGTAAATAATACACAGCAGGTGTTTGTTGATTTTGAAGTCGGTCATAAATAGCAACGCCGGAAAAAATCACCCGGGAGCCGGGACAACTAAACATAAGGCCAGCACTATCAGGTACAGTCACATCATCATCACCTCTAAAATACATAGTTGGAAAAGAGCGATAATTTTTATTGATCATTTTATCCGACATTATAGTTCCCCACATTCCGCCTATGCCTTTTAATCTATAATTATTTGGCAATGTATTGCCAGAAGCATCTACACTACCTAATGATTTCAGCTGATCGTGAAAATAAATATTGGCAACAGAATCATTTGTATAAGCAGTGTTTAATGCAAGTGTGCATCCGGCACTATTGCCGGCAATAAATAATTGATTAGTATCAATATTATATTGATTGGCATTTGCCTTTATGTATCTTAAACAGGCTTTGCAATCCTGCATCCCGCGATAGATTGCGTTAATAAGTGTGGCAGTATCACTGGTACAATCTGCCGAGCCATCGCGATTGTAACCTGTTCTGTAATCAGGCGAAATAACTATATAACCGTAATCTGCCAGTTCATCACACATAGACGATTCGTTTGTTTTATTACCTCCCGTAAAATCACCTGCATGAATAAGCATAACTGTAGGATAATTTTTATTCGATGTTGCCCCGGTTGGATAATAAACGTCCATAGAAAGACTATCTACTTTTTTTCCTAACCAGTCGCGAAGATTCCATGCAAAAGGGATGTCCTTAATGTCAGTTAATTCATGTGATTTTGTAATTAGATGTTGCGGCGCATTGCTATATACACCTGCGAAAGAAAGAAAATAGAAAGTTGGCAGCAGTGTGAGTATAAAATATTTCACAGTTAAGCTTTCAAGGTTGGGAAATGCTTGCTATAACAAAGTAAAATCAATTTTTGATTGCAGTTATGTTTTTTATTAATGTTTTGATCTTTAGTTCCCCTAATTTTGCGCCGCATTATTGTTTGCTGTAATTCAATACGTAATAAATGCTACAAAGGTCATGGTGGAAAATATTATGTTTCATTTTACTGATGTACACATGCACCATGGGTTTTCTTGTAAAAGTTCCCGTATTAGATGAACGCATGCAACAAAGCGTGAGAAATCTATTCTTTCACGTGCCGATGTGGTTTTGCATGCAAACCTTGTTTACAGTTTCTGTAATTTATGCAATAAGATATTTGAATAAGCCGATGATAAAATACGATACTTATTCAACTGAATTTGCACGAACAGGAATTGTATTTGGTATTTTAGGTTTAATAACCGGCGCCATCTGGGCAAAATATCAATGGGGTGCAGCGTGGAGCGGCGATCCTAAACAAAACGGAGCCGCTATTGCATTGCTTATTTACCTCGCTTATTTTGTTTTACGCGGTTCAGTAACTGATGAAAGCAAACGCGGAAGATTAAGTGCCGTATATAATATTTTTGCTTTTGCAATGCTTTTTCCAACAATATGGATATTACCAAGAATGACAGAGTCATTGCATCCCGGCGGAAAGGGAAGTGAAGGTAACCCTGGCTTAAATCCAAACGATACTTCACCGGAAATGGAAATGGTTTTTTTGCCCGCAATTATAGGCTGGATATTGCTCGGCGTTTGGATCTCAACATTATTTGTGCGCTTTCGTATGTATAAAGAACGATTGCTTGAAATGAATTAACAATGAAACAGTTTAAAAAATATTCACTCTTAAGCTTACTTTTATTTACTATAACCAGCAGTTTTGCGCAAGATGTACTGAATGGCAGTGATAAAAGCTTTATGACAGATAATGGCAAGATTAATGTTGTGATGGCGGTTGTTGTTGTAATTGTTTTAGGCTTGTTTATTTATCTCTTAAATCTTGATAGGAAAATTTCAAGACTTGAGAAAAAAAAAGAATAAAAATTTTTCGATACACAAAAAACAAATGTTCATTAGTTTTTAAAATAATTTATATGGCAGATCAACATTATAATTTCTTCGAAAATGTAACCAGGAGTTTTGATAAAGCAGCAAAATTTACCAAATGGGAGACCGGCATTCTTGAACAGATAAAAGAGTGCAACTCGGTTTACCGTATGAAATTTCCTATAAAAAGAGATGACGGTTCTGTTGAAGTAATTGAAGCATATCGTGCACAGCACTCACATCATAAAACACCATGCAAAGGTGGTATAAGGTTTAGCGAGGCTGTTGACCAGGACGAAGTAATGGCACTTGCCGCATTAATGACTTATAAATGTGCGATCGTAAACGTTCCTTTTGGCGGTGCAAAAGGTGGCATCAAAATTAATCCGCGGGAATACAGTGAGTTTGAGTTGCAAAAAATCACAAGACGTTACACTTCAGAATTGGTAAGAAAAAATTTTATAGGACCCGGCACTGATGTTCCTGCACCTGATTATGGAACCGGCGATAAAGAAATGGCCTGGATTCTTGATACTTATATGGCAATGCATCCTGGTGAAGTTGATGCAATGGGTTGCGTTACAGGAAAACCCGTTGCGCAAGGTGGCGTAAGAGGAAGAAAAGAAGCAACCGGTCTTGGTGTTTTTTATGGCGTGAGAGAAGTTTGTAATATGCCGGAAGTAATGGAAAAATTAGGTTTGCCAGCAGGTGTTAAAGATAAAAGGGTGGTCGTACAGGGATTAGGAAATGTTGGCTATCATACAGCAAAATTTTTCAGGGAACATGGTGCAAAAGTGATTGCAATTGCTGAATATGAAGGCGCTATTTACAATGAAAACGGCTTGAATGAAGAAGAAGTATTTCAACACAGAAAAAACAATAAATCTATTCTTGATTTTCCGGGCTCAAAAAAATTAGATAAAAGCGGCGATGCACTGGAATTGGAATGTGATATTTTAATCCCGGCAGCACTGGAAAACGTTATTAATGCAATTAATGCAGATAAAGTAAAGGCAAAAATAATTGGTGAAGCTGCCAACGGCCCGTTAACGCCGGAAGCGGATGAAATACTTTCTAAAAAAGGAATCTTAGTTATCCCGGATATGTACCTGAATGCTGGTGGTGTAACCGTTTCATATTTCGAATGGCTGAAAAATTTAAGCCATGTGCGTTATGGAAGAATGGAAAAACGTTTCACCGAAAATCTGAACAAACATATTCTTGGGCAAATTGAAGAACTTACCGGCAAGAATGTTGATAACCGCGAAAGAATGTTGATTGAACATGGGCCCGATGAAGTAGATTTAGTGTATAGCGGCCTTGAACAAACTATGATTGAAGCAACGCGTGAAATTATGAGTTGCTGGAAGGCAAATGAAAATATTCCTGATATGCGTACTGCTGCTTATGTTGTGGCGATCGATAAAGTTGGAACAAGCTATGCAGAACTTGGTATTTTTCCTTAATCGAATAAAAATTTTGTTATTGAAAACCGTTGCACAGCCAACGGTTTTTTTATGCAAGCATTTACAGCTTATTTCTTTTCTTTACGTTATCAAACTCAAATAATAAACTCCCTTTAGGGTTGGGGCATGAAATATTATATTATTGCAGGTGAAGCAAGCGGCGATTTGCATGGCAGTAATCTTATAAAAGAATTACAAAAGCTTGACGGCAATGCAAACATTCGCTGTTGGGGCGGCGATATGATGCAGGCAACCGGCGCAACATTGGTAAAGCATTACTGCGATCTTGCATTTATGGGCTTTGCAGAAGTAGTGATGAATCTGAAAACTATTTTTGCTAATTTGAAATTCTGTAAACGGGATATTGTCAGTTTCAATCCTGATGTTTTGATATTGATTGATTATCCCGGTTTTAATTTACGCATTGCAGCATGGATAAACAAACTAAAGGCTGCAAACCAAAAGCTAAAAGCCAAAACAGTATTCTATATCTCGCCGCAGGTTTGGGCATGGAAAGAAAACCGTGTGGTGAAAATGAAAAAGAATATTGACAAGATGATTGTGATCCTTCCTTTTGAAGAAGAATATTATAAAACCAAATGGCACTGGAACGTTGATTATGTCGGCCATCCATTGGTTGAAGTTATTGATAAGTTTAAAGCCGAAAGTGTAAAGTTGAATGAAGAGCAGAACGATTCATCATCAAACACTAAACATCAAACATTCAATATTAAACAAGAAAATAAAAACATTGTGG
>JAFBAF010000266.1 GCA_019247895.1 Parafilimonas sp.
GTGTTAATTAAAAACCATTACCCGAATGCCCGGCTCGTGCGAACATGAACCTAAATCTTTAGTAAATTACCAAACAGAAAATCATATTCTTGTAAATCAGTACTCAAACCAGTACTCTCCCTTGCCGGTTTTGCCCAACTCGATTAGGCATCTCATACGAATCTTTTATAAATGGCAAAAAATGAGATTATCTCGTGCATTTATGTTTTTTATTGTCTCGATGATCCGCAAGAGCGGATTCCCGCCTTCGCGGGAATGACGTGCGAGAGTGTTTAATGAAATCTTGCAACTAAACAATGCGAGAAAAGATACAACCAATTACACAATTCATCAAGGTACAAAAGCGGAAAAATCAGCACTACAAAAGCTTAATCAAGGCGTGTGCACGGATGTGTTGAAATATCATCCGTGCTTGAATTTCTTTGGTTACTTTCTTTTTTCAAGAAAAGAAAGTGACAAACAAATTATCAAACAGAAAATTATATTACTGTAACCAGTATTCAAACCAATACTTTCTATATTTGAATTGATATTTGTCCCCATGCCATGAAGGAACAATTGCTGATAATGCGTATTTGTGAACGCAGTAAAGCAATCTGTACGAGTAAAACTTAGAATGTTCAAAATTCTCAATAATAATTCGAACAATAAGATTGCTTCGTTTCTCGCAATGACGAAAATATCAGACATCATAAAATCAGAAATAATTAATGGGTAATAACAACGATAGTTTGCCAAACATAAACTCAAAAGGTGTTGAACAAAACACCTTTGATGCAATTGTGATTGGCAGCGGCATGACGGGTGGCTGGGCTGCAAAAGAATTGTGCGAAAAAGGTTTGAAAGTATTGGTGCTTGAACGCGGCAGAAATGTGGAGCATATAAAAGATTATCCAACCGCAACATTAGCGCCGTGGGAATTACCGCATCATGATTCACTGACAAAAAAGATGAAAGATGAAAACCCGATCATCAGCCAGTGTTATGCATTCACTGAAGCAACACAGCATTTTTTTGTAAAGGATAGTGAACATCCTTATGAACAAACAAAACCATTTGCGTGGGTGCGTGGTTACCTGGTTGGCGGAAAAAGTTTAATGTGGGCAAGATGGACGCAGCGTTGGAGTGATCTGGATTTTGAAGCGAATGCTAAAGAAGGCGTTGGCGTTGATTGGCCCATTCGCTATAAAGACATTGCGCCGTGGTATAGTTATGTTGAAAAATTTGTTGGCATCAGTGGCAATAAAGATGGTATTCCGCATTTGCCCGATGGCGAATTTTTGCCGCCCATGGAAATGAATTGCGTTGAAAAACATTTTAAAGAACAAACGGAAAAAAATTTTGCAAACAGGCATGTTATTATCTCACGCACTGCAAATCTTTCAAAGGGTTTGAATGGGAGAGGGCCTTGTCAGTATAGAGATATGTGTGCAAGAGGTTGCCCGTTTGCAGGATATTTCAGCAGCGTTTCTGCATCGTTGCCTGCAGCAAGAGCAACCAACAATTTAACGTTGCGGCCGTTTTCTGTTGTGCATTCCATTATTTATGATGAGCAAAAAAATAAAGCAACCGGTGTGCGTGTAATTGATGCGAATACAAAACAAACAACAGATTATTTTGCAAAAATTATTTTCTTAAACGCAGGTACAATTAATTCAACATTGGTGTTGATGAATTCAACATCGAATCATTTTCCAAATGGTTTAGGCAATACAAATGATGTGCTTGGTCATTATTTAATGGATCATAATTATCGCGGTCATTTGGAAGCATCGTATGATGGCTTCCAGGATTCATACTATTATGGCAGAAGACCAACAGGAATTTATATTGCTCGGTATAGAAATGTTGGTGATGATAAACAAAAAGATTTTACACGAGGCTTTGCGATTGCTGCAGGTGGATCAAGAGGAAGAGGAAAGTTTACAGATGATACGATCGGTGTAAACTTAAAAGAACAAATGACTGAACCCGGCGATTGGTATATGTGGATGACGGGCATGGGTGAATGTTTGCCTTATTATGAAAATAAAGTTTCGTTAAGCAAGGATAAAAAGGATGCGTGGGGTATTCCTCAAGTGGTGATCGATTGCGAATACAAAACAAATGAATTGCATATGCTGAAAGATATTTTAAACAGCGGAAGCGAAATGTTGGAGAAAGCAGGTTTTAAAAATATCGAAGCGTATGATGATAACCAGGCGCCGGGTTTAGGCATTCACGAAATGGGAACAGCAAGGATGGGAAAAGATCCGAAGACTTCAATATTGAATGGCAACAACCAAATATGGGATGTAAAAAATGTTTTTGTAACTGACGGTGCATGTATGGCTTCAACGGCTTGTCAAAATCCGTCATTAACTTATATGGCATTAACTGCAAGAGGCGCAAATTTTGCGGTGGATGAAATGAAGAAGGGGAATTTGTAATAATTCAAAATTCAAAATTAAAAATTCAAAAAGGATTGCTTGAATTAATAAACGATTTTATACCTTTTTAATTTTGACTTCTAACTTTTGACTTTGTTTATATGATTCTTGTTATAGGAAGTTCTAACACAGACATGGTGATTAAATGCGAACATTTGCCTGCGCCTGGCGAAACCATTTTAGGTGGAAATTTTTTTATGAAGGCAGGCGGAAAAGGTGCAAACCAAGCCGTAGCTGCTGCACGTTTAAATGTCGATGTA
>JAFBAF010000329.1 GCA_019247895.1 Parafilimonas sp.
AATCCTCTACTTCACCTCGTTCGCCTTCAGCACTCGTATAAAATTTCCGCCTAAAATTTTCTGAATATCTTTTTTACTATAACCACGTTCAAGCAATGCTTTTGTGATCAAAGGATATGCTGTAACATCATCCATTTCCTGTGGCGGAAAACTGATGCCGTCAAAATCACTTCCCAAACCAACATAATCAACGCCAACAAGCTTTACAATATAATCAAGATGATCAAGCAGCAAATGAAATGGAGCACGCATGTTTTTTACTTCGTCAGCATACTTTAAGAACAAATAATTGTCAGCAAAAAATTCAAGTTTACCTGCTTTCATTAAAGAATCTTTTTCTGCTTTATGTTTTTCTTCAAATGCTTTTTCTTTTCCATTAAACGTGCTGTCTAAAAAACCGGAATAAAAATTCAATTGAATAACACCACCATTTTTTGCAATTGCTTTTATTTGTTCATCTTTTAAATTTCTATAAACAGCACAAAGTTTATACACATCGCTATGAGAAATTAAAACAGGTTTTGTTGTTGTATGGATTGCATCCCAAAATGTTTGTTCGCCAACATGGCTTAAATCTACCATCATTCCAATTTTATTCATGTGCTGTACAACCTGTTTTCCAAATTCAGTAAGTCCTTTATGCTCTAATTTTTTCGTTGAGTCAGTTTCCATTTTTGCACTTGTTGCCCAATCTGTATTGTTGTTCCATGTAAGCGTCATATACCGTGTGCCACGTGCATACAGGCTATCTAATTTATCCAAACTATTTTCCATCATGTGCCCGCCTTCAACGCCAATCATGCTTGCGAGCTTATGTTGCTTTACTGCCTGCATTAATTCATTAGAATTTTTTACAAGCATCATTTTATCCGGATTGCGATTTATCCATGCATATAACGTATCAATTTCACGATTGGCAAACGAGAATGGATTTTGCTGCGTTTCATCGCACCAAATACTAAACACCTGCACATCGATACCCGCTTTAAACATGCGGTTAAGGTCGCTATGTGTTGAACCCGTTAAGTTGCTGTCGAAGCTATAACCTTTTTCAATGCATGTGCTGATGATATCATTGTGCGTATCAACAAGCAGAGACTTAAAATGCAGTTTTTTGTACGACTGCGCATTTATTGTTGAAACAAAACATATCAGTATTAAAATAAATACCAGCAATTTTTTCTGGAACATTATTTCTAAATTTTTTTACAAGATAAATAATTCCCCTTTAGGGGTTAGGGGTTTATATTTGGCCTATGTCTTCAGAAAAAATCATTGCTGACTGGAAACAAAAAAAATTCAAACCGGTTTATTGGCTGGAAGGTGAAGAACCATTTTTTATTGATGAAGTAATTAATTATGCAGAGCATAAAATTTTAAATGAAAGTGAAGCATCATTTAATCTTTCCGTTTTTTATGGTAAAGATGCAGACTGGGTAAATGTTGTAAATGCATGTATGGGTTACCCGATGTTTGGAGAAAGAAAAGTGGTATTGTTGAAAGAAGCGCAGCAAATGAAAGACATTGAGAAGCTTGAAAATTATATTGTGAAACCACTTTCATCAACAGTTTTTGTAGTGAGTTATAAAGACAAAAAACTTGATGCACGCACAAAGTTTTCCAAAGCAGTTAAACAAAACGGAGAATTACTTTCAACTAAAAAAATTTATGAGAACCAACTGCCGGAGTGGACAAGTGAAATGGTTTCAAGCTTTGGTCTTTCGATTAATCATAACGCTTTGCTGTTACTGGTAGATCATATTGGTAATGATCTAAGCCGTTTAAAAAATGAAGTCGAAAAAATATCCATCAATCTTAATAAAAGAAAAACAATAACAGAAGATGATATTGAAAATTATGTTGGCATAAGTAAAGAGTTCAATGTATTCGAATTGCAGGATGCTATCAGCCAAAAAAATTTACCAAAAGCTATTCGCATTATTCAGTATTTTCAAAGCAATCCCAAAGCTGCGCCTTTGCAATTAACTCTTCCAACCTTATACACTTACTTCAGTAAAATTTATACCGTTGCTGCGTTGAATGATCATTCAGAAAATACATTCAAACCATATTTTTATAATAATCCCTTTGCTGCAAAACAAGCATTAACCGCTGTAAAGAATTATGGTTTCGGCGGCGCAGAAAAAATTCTTTTGTTACTGCATGAATACAATCTGAAAGGTATCGGAATAAACGGTGCAATATCAGGCGCTGATAGCGAGCTGCTTAAAGAACTTTCAGTGAAAATAATTTCTTCTCTTTAAACTTTAAGTATACAAAAACTTAATACAGTTACAATACATGCGCTATACGAGTGCAGGCTTTTGTATGTTATAACTACACATTATTTCCTGCTTTTAAGGCAACTAATTTTATTGCTTCCATGTTTTAAAATTTGTATTTTACAGCTTCAATTCACTGTTTGTTTTTTAATCTGCCCACCCCGATAATTGTTTTAAAATAATTTCAAATGATGATTTTGAAATCCTTTTATTCATAACTATAAAATGAGAAACATGAAAAAACAAGTACTTCTTATTACAGCTTTACTCGCATTTGTTTCAGGCTTTGCACAAAGTTTTAAACTCAAATCGCATGCAGGTGTTAGTGATGCGTACAATTTCGTTGGCGTTAATCAAAAAATTCAATTTTCTCCCGCCGCTGCTAAAACTATTTTTGGTTTAAATGCCAGTTCAAATCTTGTACTTGCAAAAACGGAAGCAGACAAACTTGGATTTATTCATTATCGTTTTTATCAATCGTATAATAATATCCCGGTAGATAAAAGCATGTTTGTTGTGCATACAAAAAATGGAATATTGTACAGCACAAACGGAACGGTGGTTACAGAATTTGCTGATGTGACGGATAAAGCACATGCTTCTGTTAGTGCAGACAGGGCAGTGTCTATTGCAATTGCAAACGTTGCTGCGAAATTATATGCATGGCAGGATGCAGGCATGCAGCAGCGCAGAAAAGATCAAACCAATAATGTAAAAGCAACTTATTACCCGAAAGCAGAATTAGTTTTTTATAATCCGCAGGAAACATTGCAATCAAGAGAACTAAGGCTTTGCTATAAAGTGGATGTTTACGCTTTGCAACCTTTAAGCCGTGCGGATTATTTTATTGATGCGCAAACCGGAAAACTGCTCGGAAAAAAAGATAAGATTTATTATTCTGATGCAACCGGAACGGCAAATACAGCATGGAGCGGAACGCAAACTATTCATTCAGATAAAACAGGCACTAACGCATACAGGCTTAGAGATCTTACAAAGGGCAATGGTGTAATTACACTGCATGGCGAAAGCGGAAAGCGTGGTACCGATTATACCAGCACATCCGCCAACTGGAATTTAACCGGTTTTGATCAGGCTGCAATGGATGCACATTTTGGAGTAGAACAGACTTATAATTATTACTTCCAAACTTTTGGCAGAAACAGTTATGATAACCAGGGAACAGCTTTGTATAGTTATGTAAATGATCCAACTTATCTCGATAATGCATTTTGGGATGGCAGTGCCATGAACTTTAATAAACGCTCAAACGGAGATCCCGGCGGTGTTACAGGCATTGATGTTACCGGCCACGAATTAACACATGGCGTAACACAGGAAACCTGCGGCCTCGATTATTTTAATGAATCAGGTGCAATCAATGAAAGCCTTAGTGATATTATGGGAAAATCAGTTCAATTCTTTGCAAAGCCAACTGATATAAACTGGTTGTTAAGTAATGATATGAACTGGATTATTCGCGATATGAGTAATCCAAATGCGGAAGGACAGCCGGATACTTACAAAGGAACACTTTGGTACACCGGCGGAGGCGATAATGGCGGCGTACATTATAATAGTGGCGTTGGCAATTTTATGTTCTATCTTTTAGTAACCGGCGGTACAGGCACAAACGATAAAGGCAATAGTTATAAAGTAAAAGGCGTTGGTCTTGCAAAAGCAGATCAGATAATATATCGTTCGCAAACGGTTTATCTTACTCAAACTTCTCAATATGCAGACTGGCGAATAGCTTGTATAAATGCAGCCACTGATTTATACGGAGGCACATCAACAGAAACCAATAATGTAAAGAATGCTTTTTATGCAGTTGGCATTGGTTCTGATTCTTCAGGTTGCGATGCACCTGCGGGATTAACCGTAACTAACATCACCAAAAAAAGCGCAACACTGCAATGGAGTGCCGCAGGCGTAAGTGTTGGTTATAACCTGCAATGGAAATTGTCCACATCAAATAACTGGACAACCGTTTCAAATCTCACAACTACTTCTTACAATCTTACAGGTTTAATACCCGGCTTTTCTTATGACTTCCGTGTGCAAACAAAATGCACCGCAACAACCGCAAGTGCTTACAGCGCGCCATATACATTTACTACGTTAACTAATGGCGGTGGTATTTATTGTGAGTCTTATGGCCAAAGCACATCGTTTGAATATATAGATAGAGTTGCTATTGGCAATAAAGGTTATACAAGCGGAAACAATAATGGTTATGGCAACTTTTTAAGTGCAGGCGGAACATTGGCAACAGGCAAACCTGATACATTGGTATTAACACCAGGGTTTACAGGATCATCTTACCAGGAATACTGGACGGCTTATATAGATTACAACCAGGACGGAGATTTTGCTGATGCGAAAGAGCGTATTGGCACAGCAACCTCAACCGGTGTTGCAAAAATTGGTTTTGTTATTCCTGCGCAGGCATTAAATGGACTAACAAGAATGAGAATTCAAATGTCTTATGGTAGCCAGGTAACAGATCCATGCGGTGTGTTCTCTTATGGTGAAGTGGAAGATTATTCTGTTATTATAAAAGGCGGAACCTTCAACGCAGTTGCAGCTAATACTGGCAGGTCAACAGGCATTTTAATTATGCCAAATCCAATTAAAACAAATACCGCAACGGCATCATTAAACTTGAATAATACAGGAGACGTAAATATTAAAATCACTGATCTGTCGGGAAGGCTTTTAATAAATCATAACATACCTGGTACACAAATCGGTAAAAACACAATTGTATTAAACAATCTTAAGACATTAAATAATGGTGTATTTATGCTTATTGCAGAACAAAACGGAGTAATTGTTGGCCGTACACAACTGGTAGTAAACCGGTAAAAAATACACGATAATAATAAAAAATGTCCCGCCTGAGCGGGACATTTTTTTAAAAAAGCCTATTAAAATTTGTTTGCGATTTATTAAATGCACTAATTTCAATTTGCATTTTTAATCCAATCATAATCCGTTCTTATTAAAACCAAAGAGCATCGCCGGCTGATATTTTTTAAAAAACAATTTTTGTAATTGATTGTAAACAATTCTGTATACAATGCTTTAAAACTTTTCCCTCCTGCAGCGAAGAACACATGTCTAAAATTTCATTTCCAAAAATCAATCGTCTATTATGAAAAGAAAAATTCTATCTCTTTTTGTTTTAAGCTTTTTAATTATGAAAGCTTATCCGCAAAGTTTTGTAAGTAAAATTATTCGTGGTGAACATGGTATCAGCAGCCAGTTTACGGCTCTTGATAGCAAACAAGCGATTCAGTTCAATTCAGCGCAACTAAACGCGTTGCTTGATCTGGATCAAAATTCGAATCTTGTTTTAATGAAAACAGAACAAGACAAGCTTGGTTTTATTCATTACCGTTATTATCAAACGTACAAAGGCGTTCCGGTTGAAAACACTATGTACATCGTGCATACAAAAAACGGTGTGCTTAAAAGTTTGGGCGGCACAATTGTTACTGATTTTGATGAGTTGATTGACCAGCGTTCAACGCAAAAGGTTTCAACAACAGAAGCAATAAATGCTGCGGTGAAATATGTAAATGCAAAACTATATGCATGGCAGGATGCAGGCATGGAGCAACGCATAAAAGATCAAACCAATAATCCAAAAGCAAGCTATGCACCAAAAGCAAGTTTGGTTTGGTATAGTTCAACTGATGATGTAAGTCCCAGAGAATTGCGCTTATGTTATAAAGTGGATGTGTATGCACGGGTTCCTTTAAGCCGCGCTTACTATTTTGTTGATGCGATTACAGGAAATATATTGGGTAAGAAAGATGAAATTTTTTATTCTGATGCAACAGGTACAGCCAATACTGCTTACAGCGGTGCTCAAACAATACATTCAGATTATACAGGTACAAATTACCGTTTAAGAGATTATACAAAAGGTAATGGCGTTATCACGTTGCATGGAGAAAGCGGAAGCCGCGGCACTGATTATACAAGTTCATCTTCAAACTGGACTTTAACCGGCACAAACATAGCCGCGCTTGATGCGCATTATGGTGTTTCGCAAACTTATGCATATTATAAAGCCAATTTTAACCGCAACAGTTATGACGATGCAGGCACTGCCTTGTATAGTTATGTAAACGATCCTACTTATACCGATAATGCATTTTGGGATGGCAGTGCAATGAACTTCAATAAGCGTTCAAACAGTTCACAAAATCCTGGTGGTGTTACCGGTATTGATGTTACCGGGCATGAATTATCGCATGGTGTTACACAAA
>JAFBAF010000033.1 GCA_019247895.1 Parafilimonas sp.
AATCTTATTCTTGCGCATCAAAAATGCAACACCTTTACTCATTTTGTCTGCAACGCCACGACTACGTTTTATCACTGCACCAAAATCCTGCTTTACATCTGTTGCAGACAAACCATAATTGGAGCTATGTTTTATATAGTCATACACCTGAGCACTTTTTAATAATGCCTTGGTAGGAATACAACCCCAGTTTAAACAAATTCCGCCCAAACTTTCTTTCTCGATAATTGCTGTTTTAAAACCTAACTGTGATGCTCGGATTGCCGCAGGATAACCGCCGGGGCCGCTTCCGATAACTATTACATCGTATGCCATAACTATTGAAAATTGTTGATTGTAATTGAATATTGATTGAAGTGCTCAATCGTTCAGGTTGCGAAAGTAAGGCTAAAATGCAATTCATCAATTTTCAGTAACATGTGCTGTTCGCAATCAATAATATACGTTTAAAACAAAAGAGCAAACTGAGGTTATCAATTTGCTCTTATAAAATATGAACACAGTTGCTTATTTATCCCAGAAAATTTTTGGTGTGTATAAAGTGGATTGAGGTGTATTAGGATTATACTGCGTCTCTGTTAGAGGGTAAATCAATCTTCTCGGAATATCGCCTGTGCCTGCAGGATCCAGATTAGGTGAGCCGGTACGGCGCCATAATGTAAATGCTTCAGGGTTTAAATACAACGCAATGTATTCCTGTAACGATACCTTGGCAATGGCATCGCTTACGCTTTCCGGCAAGGTGCCGTTGGCGGCGATATATGTATTTATGTCTGCATCTGCAACACCTAATTTTTGCATGTTTGCACGTATTGCGTCCTGGTAAAAAGTTTGTGCAGTTGCAATATCACCTGAACTTCTCAAAGTAGCTTCCGCTTTTACAAAAAGCAATTCATCGTACGTAATAAGTTCTACGGGTGAATTAACAGCGCCGTAATAATCAGGCAAGCCGCCAAAATAAGTGCCTGAAGGTGATTGGCCGCCGCCATCATTATCCGGGTCGATATAGATGGAATAGCGGGGATCATTCAGATCAGTTAATATGCCTGCCAATGTGCTGTTTGAAAAAGTAATATAACTTTGCCTGTCTCTTCCAAACTGGTACCAGGGATTTGCTTCTGTTTGATTAACGCCAAAAATTATTTGTGCATTGTCGCTGTTGCTTGTAAACGATTTGCTGATTTCAGAAAGCGCATTCGAAGCCATGGCTGCATCATTTTTACTTTGATGAATAGCTAACCTTGCTTTTATTGCATGGCCAAATTTTATCCATTCATCTGTATTGCCACCGTAAATGTAATCGTCTGCGCCGGGTGTAAATATTCCGGGGTCAGCACTGAAATTATTGATACCTGCATCTATTAAATTATTGATGGTATCATACAAAGCCTGTGCATTATCATAAGCTGGCGTAAGTGTACCTTGTTTATTTGCCTGGAAAGCCTGTGAATATGGAACATCGCCCCAGTTATCTACCAATAATTGTAAGCAATAAGCCATAATTATTCGTGATATACCGCTATAAATATTGTAACCGTTGGCATCAGATTCCTGCAGCAGCGTGTAATTATTTTCCATTACAGAAGTGTACATGTTGCCCCATTGGTTGTCAAAGTTTCCGCTATTGATCTGGTACAAATAAAATGAGGCCGTTTGGTTTTGGTAGCCATATACCTGCTGATCGAGCATGGAACTGTATCTTGAAAAATCTCCGCCCTGTACATAACCTAACGCACCTTCAACTGTGGGCAATAAGAGATTAGGTGTTACATTTTCGCTTGCATTGGGATTTGTATTAATGCCTGTAAAAAAATCCTTTTTACAAGATGAAACTGCAACACAAACCATACTTATCGCTATCAGAAATTTATATTGTTTCATGTGATTTTTTTTGATTTTTTAAAGATTGAATTACAAACCAAGATTTAAACGCACTCCATACGTTTTTGTGCCCGGATTATTAAAGAAGTCCAAACCTTGTCCATTTGCCGGTCCGCCTAAACTTGTTTCAGGATCAACGCCATTATATTTCGTCCACAAGAATGGATTGTTGGCAAATAGTGTAAGCGAAATATTGTTTGAACGTTTCTTAAATAATGTTGAAGGCAATTGATAAGTAAGGCTTACCTGGCGTACTCTTACAAAAGAACCATCTTCAATATCTATTTCCTGCCCGCCGTTTACACTGTTGCCGGCAAACTGCCAATAGTTTTGATCGTACTGGCTTTGAATGGTGTTTGGAGCGCCGGGGCCAGGCAATTCGGTTACACCATCTTTATCAAAATGAACAACTTCACCGTTATTGTTTAAGTGGCCTAATAATCCCTGGAATACAGTTGGCGTGCCGCGATTAGCTGTTTTTGCAGAAAGGCCTCTTGCAACGAGTGCCCCAACAGTTCCGTTATAAATATCACCGCCTTCTCTTACATCGATCTGGAAAGAAAATGTAAAGCCTTTATAAGAAAGATTACTGATAGCAGAACCCAGCCATTTTGGATTTATATCACCAATTATTTGGGCCGGGCCTACAGCGCCGCTGATAAGCTGTCCATAACTTGGATTTGGATCACCTGAAGCGTCTGTTTTTTCATCATCAATTAGGAATGGGCTGTGTATGTCGTTGAGATTGGCATGTGCTGCCGTAGCTCCATACAACACACCATAAGGTTGGCCTGCAAAAGCATCTACTTCAGCTTCGCCACCACCAAAGCCGCCTAATCGTATTTGCTGAAGGCCCGGTGCCAGCTTTACAACTTTATTTTTGTTGGTTGACCAGTTAAGATTTACATCCCACCTTAAGCCATAAGAAGTTTTTACAGGTGTTGTATTTAATGTTAACTCAAGCCCGCGATTGGTTATTTGTGCAGCATTTACAAGCCTGGCTGCAAAGCCTGATGAGTAAGGCACCTGTGATGTGATGATTACATCTTTTGAATTGCTGTAGTAAGCAGTTGCGCTAAGGCTAAACCTGTCTTTTAAGAATCCAAGATCAAACCCACCTTCGTACGAAAAAGTATTTTCAGGTCTTAAATCCGGATTACCAACAACAGTTGTTGCAGAACTGATCTGCGAACCGGCCACGCCATCTAACGGATACGTTAAACCGACGGTGTAACCGTCAGTAAAGGTTGCGGGAGAAATAAAGGGCGTGTTTAAAGAATATATCGGCGCATCTTTACCCACTTGCGCAAACGAAGCCCTTAGTTTACCATACGATAATACATTGTTTTGAAAAGCGGGCATTTCAGTAAACACCCAACCTGCGCTTACCGAAGGATAAAAGAATTTATTATTGTCGGGCGCCAAAGTTGATGTAGTTTCCTGTCTTCCGGTTAATGTTAAATAAAGCATCTTTTTATAATTCAGTTCCGCATCAGCATAAAAAGCCATCGTTCTTTTTACGCCTTTAAATTCTGTTGCAGTAAAAGCTGTCGCATTAGATATATCCAAAAAGTTTTGCAATACAAGTCCGTTTCCATTGGTAAAGTTTGTATTGGCTATATTGGTGAAATAATTATGTCCTACAATCAGTGAAGCATTCAAATCATTAAACTGCTTATTCATATTGATCGTGAAATCTGAATTAAATTGCTTATTGGCATAACTTATCAAATAAATATTGCCTGCGGGAAAATTAGTGGAGTGTATATCGTAAGCAAGCTTATCATTTTGTGTATAAACATCACCGCCAAGCCGGTATGATAATCCCATCCAGCTAAGCACCTGGTAGTTTACCTGCCCTACACCAAAAACACGGTCAAGTTCTGATGTATATGGATTTCTGTTTACAGTCCAGTAAGGATTATCATAGCCGCCAAAACCTCTGTAGGTTCTTTGCCTGCCATCAGGAAAAGTATATGCTGCCGGGTTATCAGCCGCAGCATCACCCAAACCATTTGTATTATCAAACGTTGGTGTTGTTCTTGATAAACCCAGCATTAAGCCTGATGTTTGCGAGCCCTGCTGAATTTTATTGTTATCAGAATTAATGTAGTTGATACTTGCGGATGCACTTAGTTTATCTGTAAGCTGGCTCTGGCCACTTAAGCTGAATGAATTTTTTACATACTTACTTTTGGGTATTACGCCCGTTTGATACAAGTTTCCAAACGACATTCTAAAGCTGCCTTTTTCATTGTTGGCAGAAAAAGCAACATTATTATCGAACGTCATTCCCGTTACAAAAAAGCCATAAGTATCATAAGGCACTACGGGCATTTTTGCAGAAGGGTCTGATTTGCCAACAATAGCTCCGTGCTTATCCCAGGGATATGTGTTATCGCCATTCCAATAAAGTGTATCAATCGCTGCACCCCATGAAAAAGGCTGCCCCGTTTCAGGGCCCATATAATTACCGTTTGTGCCCTGGGAAAATTGTGTTTGCAAAGCAGGCAACTGGCTAACTTTATCAAAGGCAGCAGAAGAACTTACGTTTACATGAGTTGCCCGCGGGCCGGCATTTCCTTTTTTTGTTGTAATGATAAGAGCGCCGCTTGCAGCCTGTATGCCATATAAAGCAGTAGCCGCGGGCCCCTTTAAAAGTGTTACTGACTCAATATCGTTTGGGTTAATGTCGAGGCCGCGATTCGTTGCTGTTGCGCCGCCAATGCTTGCACCGCCTGCACCCGATGCTATAAAACCAACACCATTATCCGGTTCATAGCTGTTGATAGAGTTATCTAAGGGTATTCCATCTACCACAATTAGTGGCTGGTTATCGCCGCTTACAGAAGTTACGCCACGTAACCGGATATATGTGCCTGCGCCCGGATCTCCTGAGCTGTTAATAACCGTTAAGCCCGAAGCCTTGCCGTTTAATTCGTTCAATATATTACCGGTTCCTGATTTATTTAACTGATCAGAATTTACGGTTTGTGTAGAATAACCCAAGGAACGTTTTTCTCTTTTAATACCCAGCGCAGTTACTACTACTTCATTCAAGGTTTGTTCAGCAGTTTTGAGATGTACAGTAAGTGGTTCAGTGCCCGTAACGTGCACTTCCTGTAAACCGAAATTTACCGCAGATACTAC
>JAFBAF010000098.1 GCA_019247895.1 Parafilimonas sp.
TAAAACCGCAGGATTATATGAAAACAAATTAAAAAAACTAAACGGGCTCAAGTTTACATTTCCATCTTTATCAATTGTGCTTGCCAATGCAATTGGACGTGGTGCAATTGCATATTGCAGCCAGTTTACTTTATCAATAAGTTTGAGGTCGTTAATAGTTATTGTAAGCATTATTTTTTCTTATTCAAAATCGAAAAATCGCTTTCTTCTTTTGCAATTGTATTAATGAGTTTTCCCAAACCCTCCACTTCCATTTCAATTACATCGCCATCTTTCAGCCATTGCTCATTATAGTTTTCATCATTCAATTTTCCTGTGCCGTTCAATTCTAAAAAACAACCGGTGCCAACAGTGCCACTTCCAATTACATCGCCGGGATATAATGTTGCGCCATAAGAAGCCCGTTCAACTATTTCAGCAAACGTCCAGTCCATATCACTCAAATTACCTTCGCTTACTTGATTGCCATTTACGCTGCATTTCATTTTTAAATTCCAGTTTTTGCCAACATGGTTTTCTTTTGCAGGTACTTCAAATTCGTAAAGTTCATCCAATGTTACCAGCCATGGACCAATTGCTGTTGCAAAATCTTTTCCTTTTGCAGGCCCAAGATTTAAAAGCATTTCTTCCATCTGTAAAGTGCGTGCACTCACGTCGTGCATTATCATTAAACCGCCGATATATTCATCTGCTTCTTCGGCAGGAATATTTCTGCCCAGTTTTGAAATAACAATCGCAACTTCCAGTTCAAAATCAAGTTTATGAAAATGATCAGGCATACACATAACCGGGCCTGGACCTTGAATGCTGTGATGATTGGTAAAATAAAACACAGGATATTGATCAAACTCAGGAATCATCGGCACCTTACGATTTCTGCGTGCTGCTGCAACATGCTGGCGAAAGGCATACGCATCTCTGCAACTTGTTGGAAATGGAATAGGAGCAAGCAAATTTGCTTCTTCAACAGGAAACCCTTTTTCTTTACCTATTCTTTTATCTAGAATCGCCTGGTGAAGTTTCAATGCCAACGAATAATTGTCTTCCCAATAATTGAGAAACATTGTCATTGATGAAGGCATTTCCATATGCAACAGATCAGTATCATATAATAAATTGTTTTCGAGAATAGCAAGCTGATCATGTTCTTCTTTCAGGTAGGAAACCAATTTCATTTTTTAGTTATTTAGTGAAGCTTGAATAAAGGCTATATTTATCGGTTAAATTTTTCTTTAAAAGACAATTTTTCAGTTTGCAATTTTATGGAATAAAACTTGACAATGAACAGACGACAAACAAACTTGTTATAAACCATTTATATAGATGGCCATCAAATTGAGAAAATAGTTTCTATTTTTGCGTTAATGCTGTGATACCGATTCTGAATGCCTGGCTAATCTATTATTTATACCTGCTAAAACTTATTTTATGTCAGAGCGAGTCTTCAAGCCATCTTTCATAAAGAATTCTGATGCTGAATTATTTCAGCAGCTGAGAAAAGAAGTGCATACAATTGTCGGAAAATTAGAAGAAAGAAGAAGAGTTGACATTACTTTAAAAGCCATTCTTTTTCCTTCGCTATATATTCTCGCTTACCTTGCTGCGCTTAGATGGTGTGCGGAGGGTATAGTATATTATTGTTGTTATTTCATGATGGGTTTTTTATTGGTATTGAATTTTTTAAATCTTATTCATGAAGCTGTACATGGCACCTTATTTAAAAATAAGCGAGTAAATAACTGGTACGTTCATTTCTTTGACCTGATGGGTGCCAACAGTTATATCTGGAAAATCCGTCACATACGGCTGCATCATAATTATCCAAATGTTATGGGCTGGGATAGCGATTTTGAGCAAAGCCCTTTGGCGAGGGTTTTTCCTCATGCGCCATTTTCAAAACTGCATAAATACCAGCATATTTATTTACCGCTTTTTTATCCTTTGTATTTAATTAACTGGTTATTGATAAGAGATTTTAAGGATTTTTTCAACCGCAGAAAATTGGTTTGGAAAGTAATTGACCGTATTCCTTTTGTTGAGTTTGTAAAATTGTTTTTATTTAAGGCGGCATTTATTTTTTATACAATTGTGCTGCCCATTATTTTATTAGGTGTTAGCTGGGAGCAATCAATAGCCGGGTTTTTAATAATGATGTTTACCGCAAGTATTGTTTCTCTGCTTGTTTTATTATCTCCGCATGCAAGTACTGAAAGCGATTTTCCCGTGCCTGACGAAAAAGGTCATATGCCAACGGGCTGGTTTCGTCATCAATTAAGTTGTACAAATGATGTGAAAGAAGATAATTGGTTCATCCGATTTTTCATGGGTTGTTTCAACTA
Source organism: Parafilimonas sp. (assembly GCA_019247895.1). Lineage (GTDB taxonomy): Bacteria > Bacteroidota > Bacteroidia > Chitinophagales > Chitinophagaceae > Parafilimonas. The sequence continues at coordinate 2,340 of JAFBAF010000098.1, forward strand.
TCACATTGCGCATCATTTATTTCCTTCAGTCAATCATGTGTATTACCCTGAAGTAACACATGCAATTCGTGAATTTGCTCAAAAAAATAAACTCCCGTACAGGCAATTTCCTTTAACTACATCTTTACGCAATCATTACAAGCTGTTGCGTACAAATGCATTTCATGAAAATATTTTTGAAGAAACAATGTAAAATCTTTTAAAATAGCTTAACGCAATTTGTGCCGAGTATTACCGCGCCAATACCTAGTGCCACACTTAATATAGTATAAAGCCAAAAGTATACGTTATCGCCATTGCGCAATAAATTCATGTTTTCATTGGCAAATGTGCTGAATGTTGTAAAACCTCCGCATAAACCGGTTGTAAGCGCAAGTCGCCAATCGTTTGTTATAAGGTTATTTTTCTCAGCCATAGCGCCAAATAAACCAATCAAAAAACAACCTAAAATATTTACAACGAATGTTCCGGCAGGAAAATTTATATAACCTGCATCAATAAAAATCTTCTGCACAAAATATCTTAGTACACCGCCTGCACCACTTCCTGCAAAAACTATTAAGGCTGCTTTCATTAACTAAAGATTTCCATTGAATGTATATTTAAAATCAACCAGCCACTTACCGTTTCTGTTTATCACTTTTACTTTGCGGCCAACTTTATCGTAGGAGTTTGAATAGTTGATTATATGCACAGTGTCGCTGATGGCTTCATCACTATTTATAATGATTGAGGCCGCAGCATACTTATGTTTTTCATCCTGGCTCTTCGAATCATAATCTCTTTTTATCTTTAAAAGATCACTATTATTAATACTGTCATTTATCATATAAAAAGTTGCTTGCTTAAAATCACCTTTTAAACAGCCGTCAATAAATTCACGTCCACCATCCAAAGCAGTAACTGCATTTTCATAATTACTGATATTGCAAGCCGCAACAATTATAAAGCTTAGATAAGTAAACAGCGTTTTCATTTGTCAAAAGTAAAACTCGAAAAAAATATGATTTAAAAATGCGTAAAAAGAAAAAAAGTTTATAATATTATGGTGGAATTGACTAAGCATAACCTACATTCTGAAAAATCCATCCATTGCAAATGCCTCATTTCACCTTGTAAAGTTTTTAAAAATTTACGTGGAAATACGTTTATTGTATGTGCGTTTTACTGTTGTGGAAAGATATTGATGAATTTACATTTGGCATGAAACGTTGACCTGAAGCCTGAAACAGGAGTATTGTATAGCCATTGTTTATTTATCAGGTTTAAATGATATCGTTTATCATAGTTTAATTATTACCTAATCATAAACACCGCTTATGCCAATCACCAAACAACAATTAGCAAATATTATTAGTCCTGTAAAGTATGCAGATGATAAACTACAGGCAATTGCTGACGCTTTGAATGAAACTTTCAGTAAGTATGAAATAAATACTAACCTGCGCATGTGTCATTTTTTAGGGCAAGTATTGTACGAATCATCTGCATTTAGATACTCCGTTGAAATATGGGGTAATACAGAAGCCCAAAAAAGATATGATACGAGAACCGATCTTGGTAACACGCCAGAACTTGATGGAGATGGATATAAATACAGGGGAAGAGGATGGATTCAGTTAACAGGTAAAACCAATTATCGTCTTGCTTCAGATGAATTCCATCAGGATTTTGTATCTAATCCTGATTTGTTGGCAAAAGAGCCGTGGGACGGTCTTGCTGCGGGTTGGTTTTGGAGCAAAAGAAAACTGAACACGTTTGCAGATGCGGATGATATTATAACTATTACAAAACGCATAAATGGCGGTTTTAACGGGTTAAACGAGAGGAAAATGTGGTTAACAAAAGCTAAAGGTGTTTTAAACGCATAAGCTTTATTACAGAACATCATAGAATATACATCATGTTTAACTCACCTATACTTAACCTTGTAATTCTTTTATCATTTACTTATTTTATTGGCAGCCTTATTTTATCTGCTGTTAATGAAGCCATTGCCGGTAGTTTAAGATT
>JAFBAF010000126.1 GCA_019247895.1 Parafilimonas sp.
CGCTAAATTCAAACGCACTGTTGTTGTATGATTGCTATGAAAGAACAGGGATTTTAAAACAAGGCTTTGGTTATACATCAAAAAATATTTTACAGGATTATTACGCTGCTCTTAATCTTCAGGCTAAATTTCATTTAAACGATTCCATTCTTTTCAGGTTATTATTATCGGCAGGCAATGTGCATTACCTGGATGGATTGTTTGATTCATCTGTTTATTATTTTTCATGGGCTGAAAAAATTATTGATAAATATCCTGCTGCAGGGCTTGCGGGCGATTTATATAATTCACTCGGCGCGTTGTATAGCGAAGCAGGTAATTATGTGCAGAGTGGAAATTATTTTAATAAAGCATTAGAGCTTACTTTAAAAACACGGCCGGAATTAAAAGATGCAATCTTTGCAATGTCTGCTAATATTGCTTCTGCTGTAAAACATTCCGGCCATCCTGATTCTGCATTACTTCTTTATAAAAATTTATTGAATAAGAATCACCCTTCATTGCCTGTGATAAACAATATCGCTGGCATATATCTGGCAAAAAATAGACCTGACAGCGCATTGCATTATTTGCAATTGGCAAAAGAAGTTGAAGGAAATTATGCTGTCGTCATTAATAACGCATTAGCAAAAGCTTACCTCTTAAAAAATGATACTGCAACCGCACATATATATTTACAAAAGGCAGTGAACTATTATCATCAAAGTTCAAACCAGGTAAAAAATAGTTATTATGCTGCTACTTGTAAATATCTTGGCGATTTGATGCTGACTGAAAAAAATACTTTGCAGGCATTATCTTTTTATCAACAGGCTATTATACAATACGATTATAAGTTTAATGATACTGATGTATATAAAAACCCGGGAAATTTTATCGGGGACTTTGCAAGCTATAATTTGTTTGATGTATTAATTGCAAAAGCCAAATGTTTTGAAACAGGTTATAGGCAAAATGGCAATGAGGAATATTTTAATGCAGCTGTAACAACTTACGATTCTGCTTTTGCTTTATCTGATTATATAAAAAAAACTATTGACAATGATGAAGCGAGGTCATTTATAGCCGACGAAGTTTTTAATTCGTATCAAGAAGCTGTTGATTTTTTATTAGCGAAAAACAACAACGATAACCAAGTAATAATCCATACGCTTGAATGGATAAGTAAAAGCAGGGCAACATCGCTTGCAATTAGTTTAAAAGAAAATACAATAAAAAAGTTTGGCGGTTTACCAGATTCATTATTGCAAAAAGAAAACAATTTAAAGATCAGTATCTCACGATTAAAGTTGCAATTGCAGCAAACCAACGATAGTGCCGCAGAAATTGATTTGTTATCAGCCATTAACACTGCCGGCGTTGAATTGCAGGCAGTAAATAACGCATATAAAAATTATCCAGGTTATTACAAACAAAAGTTTGCAGCAGATAATATTGACATACATGCTATTCAAAAAAATGTTTTAAATAATGAGACGGCAGCATTATGTTACTTTAAAGGCGGCAAAAACCTGCATGCATTTATTGTAAAACACAATTTATTAAAAGAAGTAGAAATCAAGTTTGATTCAACGCTTGGCGAAAATATAAATGAATATGCCAGCAGCCTTTCAGCTAATCGTATTGGTGTAAGTTATAATAATAAGCCGGCCGGCTATTTATATCAGCATCTTGTTCAGCCATTACAAAGTGATTTGAAAGAGATCAATGCCCTTATTATCATACCGGATCAAACATTAATTAATATTCCTTTCGAAGCTTTTGAAACAAACGATAATAAATATTTAATTGAAGAATACGCAGTCACTTATCAATATGCATTACCTTTTCTGCAAAAGAATAATTCAAAATTCAACCGGCGTAGTGCAATTGCATTTGCTCCGTTCGCTTCTTCCGGTAATTCAACATTTAATGTTTTATCATCATCAGCAAAGGAAATCTCTGTCTTTTCCCAAACATCCCAATTCATTAATAATACGGCCACAAAAAACAGGTTTTTGTCATCTGCCGCAAATGCATCTGTAATTCATTTGGCCACTCATGCTGTTGTTAATTTTAATGATCCGGCAAATTCATACATCGCTTTTTATAAGAACAGCAATGCAGATAGCAACTATAAAATATTTGCCCATGAATTATATAATCTTCAACTTCCGCAAACCCAGCTAATATTTTTAAGCGCTTGTGAAACTGGCAGCGGAAAAGTGTCTCAAAGCGAAGGTGCTTTAAGTTTATCAAGAGCTTTTGCATTTGCAGGCTGTTCAAATATCATCACTTCTTTATGGAAAGCAGAAGATAAAAGCACGGCGTATATCAGCGAAAAATTTTATGCTTATGTTGATAAAGGTTATACATATGCAGAAGCTTTGCAAAAAGCAAAAACAGATCTTTTAAAAGATGCTTCGATGAGCCAGTTTCATGCGCCACAATATTGGAGTCACTTAATTTTTATCGGGGATGTGCAACCGGAAAAAACTACCGGCGAAATATGGCTTAGCATATTTGCCGGCATATTTGGGGTTGCTTTGTTTATGGTGCTTAAAAAATTAAGAAAGGCGAAAAAATGAAACTGTTATTTTTCTTTCCATTTCAATACCTGTAGTTTTAAACCACTTATATTTTTTGCCTTGTTGTAAAACAAGTGTTTTTTATCAGCGGTTATTTTATCAAGCTGTAATTGCGCTGCCTTTATTTTTCCTGCTTTTATAAATGCAAGTGCCAGGTAATAATCTGTTTCTTCAACAAAATATTTTATTGTGCTTGTACTGTTTAAGTTTTGAACCTGTTCAAATGCAGCAATTGCTTTTTCGGCATTATTTAATTGCAGGTAAGATTGACCGGCAATAAAATAATCGTGCTGATCTTTTTGTGATGTTATTTCAAACGCAGTTATTGCGCTTGCATAGTTTGATGCTTTATAAAAGCTGTCAATCTTATTTGTATTATCTTCTCCTCTGTTTACAGGCAATTCATATTTCGTAAAATTATTATTAAATACAGAAGCATCACTGGTTGTGTTGTATTCGTAAACACAATAACCTGTAACGACAATAATAAACACTGCAGCAACACGCATAAGAGTGTTAAGAAAGGACGGGTGTTTTATTGTTTTAGTTTGCATTGCTTCAGATGCAACATTGTTTTCGGTGAATTCAGTATGTATTATTTGTACACGTTGCTTTAATCCGCCTAACCTGATGGCCTGTTTTGCTGCAAGCAATAACTGGTAGCGTTCATTAGCTTCAGTATTTTCCTTTAGTAATTTTTCAACCGCAGGTTTTTTACTTTCGCTTAATTCATTATCCATATACCGAATAAGCAACTCTGTTATATCATTCGTAAAATTATCCGGCATTTTTTAAAGCATTTTTAAGTTGTATGCGTAATTGTTCATTGTTTAGCATCATTTGTTCAAGCTGCTTCATGCATTTATATTTTTTATTGCGAAGCACTTGCTCATTTTGATAATCCGGCATCATTTCAGTAATATCGCTCATCTGCATTTCTTCATAATATACCAGCATCAAAAGTTGTTTGCATTTTTCGCCCAGCCTTTCAAATAGATGTTGTATTGCATTGAAATGTTCACGGCGAATAAGATGATGAATTATCTCCTGTTCTGTTGTGTTCTTGCCCTTTTCAAAAACACGATTCCTGTTTTCCGCACTGTTTCTTTTTCGTAATTCAGATAGCCATAAGTTGCGCGTTATTGAAAACAGGAACGATTTTATACTGGAATCGCCTCTGAATTTATCCTGCTCAATAATTTCAATAAATGCAACAATGGTTTCCTGTATTATATCTGCCGCATCTTCTTTAGCGCCCCTGTTATTCATT
>JAFBAF010000358.1 GCA_019247895.1 Parafilimonas sp.
GTTTTTATTACACATCAATTATTAATAAAGACAAATATTGCATGGCTTGATAAAAAACTGCAGCGTTTAAATTATAAATACATTACTCATTTTAAACAATGCTGGATTCCCGATTTTGAAGAAGAATTAAATATTGCCGGCGAACTTTCGCACCCTAAAATATTACCACAAATTCCTGTAAAATATCTTGGGCCACTCTCGAGATTTAGAAAAACTCAAAACAATAAATTGCAATTTAAATGGATGGCCATTATTTCTGGCCCCGAACCACAAAGAACACTACTTGAAAAAAAGATACTGGATGTTGCAGCAATAACAAATGAGCAATTTTTAATTGTGCGTGGACTTCCTGGTGAAAGTAAAAACAATTTTAACTTAGCTAATTGCAAAGTGTTTAATCATTTAAGCACACAAGAAATGCAACACGCAATTGAATCGAGTGAATATATAATAAGCCGCTGTGGTTATACAACTGTAATGGAAGTTCTATCACTGCAAAAAAAATCAGTTTTTATTCCAACACCGGGGCAAACGGAACAGGAATATTTAGCGCAGCATCTTTCAAAACAAAACTGGAGTTATACGTTTAATCAAAACGAAGATTTTTTAATGCATCTTGAGAAAGCACAACAATATCAGTACAAGTTGCCTGAAATAAATACTGAATTATATAAAGCAGTGTTGAAAGATTTCGTTCAATCACTTCATTAATTCGCATTATATCTTTGCGGTGCCGATGAATAAAAAATTACAAGCGCACACTGCAGTTCTTCTTGCTAATATTTTTTTCGGCGTGAATTATATTACCATAAAATCAATCGTGCCTTTAAAATTATCGGCGCCTGCATTAAATGTGTCCAGGGTTGTTGGTTCATCTGTTTTGTTTTGGTTGTTGTTTTTAATAAAACCTTCTGCACCCGGAATTTTAAAAAAAGATATTCCGCGATTTATTTTATGTGCTGTTTTGGGCGTGGCATTAAACCAGGCATTATTTGTAAAAGGATTATCATTTACTTCTTCTATTCATGCTTCGTTATTAATGCTCGTCACACCAATTCTTATTATTTTTATTGCAGCCTGGATTTTAAAAGAAAAGTTAACTGCGCTAAAAATTATTGGTGTTATAACAGGTGTTGCCGGTGCAACACTTCTTATTTTAATGAAAGATGTTTCGCATACGGCAAGTAATATTTTTTTGGGAGATGTATTGGTAATTTTAAATGCAGTTAGCTATGCATTTTATTTGGTGCTTGTTCGCCCGTTAATGAAAAGATACAGCGCTATTCATGTAATAAGATGGGTGTTTACACTGAGTTTATTTTTTATGATTCCGTATGGATGGCATGATTCAATTACAACACAATGGCAAAATTTTACAACATCCAACTGGATGTGTTTTGCATTCGTAATTACCGGCGCAACTTTCTTTGCTTACTTATTTAATATTTACGGTGTTGAGGTGATTGGTGCTTCTGCAACGGGCTCATATATTTATACGCAACCTGTTTTTGCTGCAATAATTGCAATGATATTTACCGGCGAAGCGTACGACTGGCTTAAACTTTTTGCTGCCAGTCTTATTTTTAGCGGAGTGTATATGGCAAATTATAAACCTTCTGTTAGCTGACATTTTTAGGATAATCAAAAAACCAAAATTCTTTTTCGGCGATTTTAAAATCTTTCCATGATTTTGTTTTTATATGCAATGCAAAAACAGCGCAGGTTGGCATATCATCAACATGCACATTGGTTAACTCGTTTACAAATGCAGTAATGCCGGGGTTGTGTGAGCATAAAGCCACTGCATCATAGTCATCATGAATGCTTGCTACAGCCTCATAAAAATTATTTATGGATGCTTCATATAATTCCGGCTTTTCAATAATGTGCTTCTTTTTAATTTCAAACTCTTCAGCAAAAAATTTTGCAGTTGTAAATGCACGTCTTGCCGGGCTTGAAATGATTGCATCAAGAACTACGTTTTTTTCTTTATGTAAACGCTTTGCCATGGCCGGCGCATCTTTTTTACCGCGGTCATTTAAAGGACGATCAAAATCTTTTTGAGAAAGATCATTCCAACTGCTTTTTGCATGGCGAATAAGAAGAAGTGATTTGCTTTTCAACAGGAAAATTCTAACTAATTATTTTTTCAGGTTGCTTCATTATTGTATGTACTGCATCTGCAATGGCAGCAGCATCATAATTGCATTCCCGATATAATTCTTTTAAAGTACCGTGTTCAATAATTTTATCAGGAATACCCAGCATTTTTATTTCAGCTTTATAATTATTGGCATTCATAAATTCAAGCACCGCGCTTCCAAAACCACCAACAACAGTTCCATCTTCAACGGTAACAATTTTATTAAACTTGCTGAATACTTCATGCAATAATTCTTCATCAATCGGTTTTACGAAACGCATATCATAATGCGCAGCATTAATGCCTTCAGTTTTTAACTCCCGTATGGCAGTGGTTGCAAAATTACCCGGATGTCCAAAACTTAAAATGGCAATATCATTTCCATCTTTTAATTTTCTTCCCGTGCCGATTTTAATTTCTTTAAATGGCGTTTTCCATTCAGGCATTACACCTTCACCACGGGGATAGCGAATAACAAAAGGATATTTATTTTTTTCGAGTTGAGCGGTAAACATCAGGTTGCGCAATTCACTTTCATTCATGGGTGCACTTATCACCATATTCGGAATGCAGCGCATGTAAGGAATATCATAAGCACCATGATGTGTTGGTCCATCTTCACCAACAAGCCCGGCTCTGTCTAAACAAAATACAACAGGCAGTTTTTGTATAGCAACATCATGAATTACCTGGTCGTATGCACGCTGCATAAAAGAAGAATAAATGTTGCAGAAAACACGCATGCCTTGAGTTGCCAAACCCGCACTTAATGTTACGGCGTGTTGTTCAGTAATGCCTACATCAAAAGCACGATGAGGCATTGCTTCCATCATGAATTTTAATGATGAACCGCTCGGCATTGCAGGTGTAACGCCCATTATTTTATCGTTTGCTTTTGCAAGCTCAATAATTGTATGGCCAAATACATCCTGGTATTTCGGCGGTTGCGGCAAATCGAATTTCTTCTTATAAATTTCACCGGTTACCTTATCAAATAAACCTGGCGCATGCCATTTGGTTTGATCTTGTTCCGCCAATGCATAGCCTTTACCTTTTACAGTAATAATATGCAACAATTTTGGCCCTGGAATTTTTTTAAGATCTTCTAAAGTATCAACGAGCTTAGTAATATTATGACCATCAATTGGCCCGAAATATCTAAAGTTTAATGATTCAAATAGATTGCTGCTTTTGCTAACCATTCCTTTTATGCTGGCTTCAAGTTTGGCAGCCATATCACGCGTAAATTTTTTACCAACAGGCAGTTTGCCGAGCAACTTCCAAACGTCATCTCTTACTTTATTATAAGCGGGTGATGTTGTTATATCTGTTAAATATTCTTTTAAAGCACCAACATTTGGATCAATGCTCATGCAGTTATCATTTAAAATAACCAACAAATCAGCATCAGCAACACCAGCGTGATTTAGTCCTTCAAACGCTAAGCCCGCCGTCATTGCACCATCGCCAATAACAGCAACGGTTTTACGATCTTTTTCATTTTTATATTTTGCAGCCATTGCCATTCCCAAAGCTGCAGAAATAGAAGTTGAAGAATGACCAACTCCGAAAGTATCGTATTCACTTTCACTTCTTTTTGGAAAACCGCTAAGACCCTTGTATTTACGGTTTGTAATAAAGTTATCACGGCGACCGGTTAAGATTTTATGGCCATAAGCCTGGTGACCGACATCCCACACCAATTGATCGTAAGGTGTGTTATAAATGTAATGCAGCGCAACAGACAGCTCAACAACCCCAAGGCTGGCGCCAAAGTGGCCGCCATAAACACTTACTACATCAATTATGTATTGTCGTAATTCATCGCAAACCTGGAAAAGCTGATCACGGGAAAACTTTTTCAGATCGTTTGGGAAATTGATTTGGCTTAACAAAGGACCGGCGGAAATTTCCATCAAAAAAAATTATTTTGTAAAATTAGTGGTTTTACCAGTATTACATTAATATAAACGAATAACTTGCCTCTGCAGTGCTATATCTGGCGATTAGCTTATTGCTGGTTAAATTTAAAATTTGTTTTTATTAACTGTTTAAACCAAACAGACCTGTAATTAACCATTAATAAAATTTGGCTAAAGAAAGGCTCAGGATACTTAATACATTTGTAGGCGCATGCGAAAAAAACATTTAGCATATTGGTGGTGCCAGTTAGGTGGGTGGACGTTTTATGGATTATCACTTCTTTTTTTTATATGGGTTTTTCACCTTGATTTTTCAACCATTCTAATAAACAGGATATTACTTTCCGTTTCGTTAGGACTTTTATTCACGCATATACTGCGCATAATAATTCTTGAATTAAAGCTAACGCCGCCAATTTTTGGAAAACAATGGATTCTTTTATTCGCCATCACTTTGCTTGTTTGCATTTTATATAGTTATATAAATAGTACAATTGTTGAATTAAGACAATGGTACGATCCTAAAATAAAGGCAACTGTTCCTGAACGTTTCTTTTTAAATCTTGCCAACGATTCACCTATTATTTTGGTATGGCTCTCCATTTATTATTTATGGCATTACATCGAAAATTCACGCAACACAAAAATTGACAGCGTTAAGATGGAAAGTCTGGTAAAAGAATTGCAGTTAAAAACAATTAAAGCGCATATTAACCCGCATTTTATTTTCAATGCATTAAACAGCATAAGAGCTTTGGTTGATGAAAACCCTGAACGTGCAAGAACCGCAATTACTGAGCTCAGTAATATTTTACGCAGCAGCATGCAGGCAGAAAAAATTGAAACAACAACACTTGAAAAAGAATTAAGTATTGTAAAAGATTATTTGGAACTGGAACAAATTCGTTTTGAAGACAGGCTTAAAGTGGAATACGAAATTGACGAAGACACTTTAGACCAGCAAGTGCCGCCGATGATGCTGCAAACATTGGTGGAAAATGCAATTAAGCATGGCATAAGCAAACAGGTAAATGGTGGTTTTATAAAAGTAAGTTCAGATTTTACTGACAGCCATCATGAGCTTATAGTTGAAAATACAGGCCATTTAAATGCAAAAGACAGTACAGAAGGATTTGGCATTGTAAGTACCATTAACCGCTTAAAATTATTGTATGGTAACAATGCTAATTTTGAAATAAGGAATATAAATGGTAACATGGTAAAAGCAAGAGTGATTTTGCCGGTTACCGCAGTTTCATTCATAAAATAAAAATCATGTCGTTAAAAGCAATTATTGTAGATGATGAGCGTCTTGCGAGGGCAGAGTTAAGAAAATTATTGCAGTCATATCCTGAAATTGATGTAGTTGATGAAGCAGCGAATGCTGAAGAAGGAGTTGATAAAATTGAAAATCAAAACCCCGATATTATTTTTCTCGACATACAAATGCCGGGTAAAACAGGTTTTGATTTATTAGGCGATCTTGAAAAAACGCCACACGTAATTTTTACAACAGCTTATGATGAATATGCATTAAAAGCTTTTGAAGTAAATGCGCTGGATTATCTTTTAAAACCAATAGAACCTAAAAGATTGGCTGACGCTGTTCACAAATTGCAATACGAAATCTCAAAAGAACGCATTGGTATCAACGGTGCAAATCGCGGCCCGCTTACAGAAGCAGACCAGGTGTTTGTAAAAGATGGTGAGCGTTGCTGGTTTGTAAAATTAAGTGAGATACGTTTGTTTGAAAGTGTGGGGAATTATGCCAAAGTTTTCTTCGCAACAAACAAGCCGCTTATTTTAAAATCCTTGAATTCTTTGGAAGAAAGATTGGATGACCGTGTATTTTTTCGTGCTAACAGAAAGCATATAATTAATTTAAGATGGATTGAAAAAATAGAACCATATTTTAATGGCGGATTATTGGTTGAATTAAAAGGCGGAGAAAAAATAGAAGTAAGCCGCAGGCAAACGGTGAAGTTTAAAGAAATGATGAGCTTTTAAAAATCGCTATAATTAATAATGAATTTCTCAAAGCCGCTTCATAACAAGAAGCGGCTTTTATTATTTTTATTCTTTTACAAATGATTTGGTAACCACATCAGCTTGTGATTCTATTTTTAACAAGTAATTGCCCGGCTTCAATGAAACAATATTTAGATTGTAAGAAGAACCGCTGTTAGGTGTTAGCTGTTGGCTGATAACTATGTTGCCAGCAAAATCAACCACCGTAATTTTTGTTTTGTTTGATGATAATAAACCTTCAATATGCAAACTGTTTGTTGCGGGATTAGGTGAAATTTTTATATCGCTGTTTGTTACCGCAATTACATTAGAATAATTTACAGCACCACTTGAACTTGTTGTTTGCAAGCGGTAATAATTATTTCCCGCTAACGGTGAAGGATCAGCATAAGTGTAATTTGAAGTATTGCTTGCAGTTATTCTTGCAATAGAACTAAAATGAATGCCGTCATAACTACGCTGAACAACATAACTGCTTATGTTACTATTGTAATTCCATTCAATGCCATTATGGTGTTGAATCCAGTGTTTGATTTTCGTAATCAGTATTTGTCTTCTTGAAAGGTCGTTGTTGTATTGTGCAAGGAGCGTTGCAGAACCTTCCGGTATGTCTCTTGTTCCTGCCGCTCCAACAGTAAGAATTTTATCGTTAATTGAAAAACTTGCAATCGTATATTCAAGATATTGTTCTCCAAAATCAGTAACAGTCAAACCGTTTATTCCAAATGTCGAATCAAAATTTCCATTTGGCAATAACCGGCATAGTGTAAATTCTTCGTCTCCTCCTGTAAAAGCCTTATAAGCACTTCCGGTAACCACAATTTTATTATCTGATTGTAAAAAGGCAGAGACAGCCTTAGATTGTAATTGACTGAACTTTATAACTATATTCCCATTATTAGCGAATGTTGAATTCGCAGTTCCATCACTGTTAAATTTTGAAATAAGCATATTTTCATTGAATCCGCCAACTTTACCTGAAGCAATAAAACTTCCATCAGGCAAAAGAATAATATTATAAATTATGGAGTATTCCGTATTAAAATTATAAGTGAATTTTCCTTGATTACCGAAACTTTGATCTAAACTTCCGTTAGATGTATACCGTGCAAATGCTGCAACCCCGTCTGCACTACCTCCAACTAAGATTTTATTGTCTGACTGGAGGACAATACTTCTTATTGAAGAAAGCCCGCTAAATGAAGTGGTTACATAACCATTAGTTCCAAATGAAGAATCAATTTTGCCGTCATCGTCGCAACGGATAAGAAAAAAATCAGGTCCTAAACTACCACCAATTATAATCTTACTATCAGGCTGAATAACTACATCATTGATAACAGGATTTTTGCCAAAGTTCACTATTAACTCTCCATTTTTGCCAAATGTTGAATCGATCTTGCCATCATTGAGGAACCTAACCACAACTACATTATTTTTATCATTATTAAAAGGATCTATTACTTCCCATCCTGCAGATAGAATTTTGCCATCAGCCTGCGCCGCAATTGCTTTACCTGTGCTATAATAGCCAAAATCATAAACAGCTCTACCGTTGACACCAAAGCTGCTGTCAAGTAAACCATTAGTCTGGTATCTAATAACAGAAATGCCAGAAAGTGTATCGGTAAGAATTAAACTGCCTTCTCCTGATAACACTATTTTGCTATCTTTTTGCATAGCTGCATCCCACACGATGAGTTCGTTACTGTAAAAAGGAGTTATAATTTTCCCCTCAACCCCAAAACTAGTATCAAGCGTTCCTGATTGCGCTGATATGATAGATGTACTGAAAATGCAAAAGAAAACAATAGTAAAAATGTGTTTCATAAATTCAACTGTTTTGTAAAAATTATGGGCATACATCACTCTGAATGTACAAGCAGTATATCGCAGAGCCATAATAAGGTTGCTGAAAATACAACTTCGTAAAAAATATAACAATTAAATCTTTACCGTATTGGTAGAATGTATCGCATCACTTATCTCTTTTATCAGTGATGCATCTTTTTCAATAGCATTTCCTACAACAATTACATCAGCGCCGCTGCGGCAATTCAGGTAAGCTTTTTCAGGATTGGTAATACCGCCGCCAACAATTAATGGCGCTTCAATATGTGAAGAAACTTTTTCAATCATGTGCTGGGATATAGGATTTTTTGCACCGCTTCCCGCATCCATAAAAATTAATTTCATACCAAGCATTTCACCTGCCATTGCGGTGCACATCGCAATCTCACTTTTATCAGAAGGTATGGGTGTTGCGTTTGAAATGTAAGATACAGTTGTGGGGGCGCCGCCATCAATTACCATATAACCGGTTGGCATAATTTCCAAACCACTTTGTTTTACAGCAGGTGCGCTTATAACATGCTGGCCAATTAATAATTCAGGATTACGGCCTGATATTAATGATAAGTATAAAAGCGCATCAGCATAGCGGCTTATTTGAGAATGCGAGCCGGGAAATATTATTACGGGAATAGAACAGGAAACCTTTATCTGTCTTATGCATTCATCAAGATTATTTGAAATTACCAAACTGCCGCCTACAAAAAAATAGTCTATCCGGGCATCTACAGCCAGAGATACTAACTGCTCGGTAGTTGCAACATTTACTTTATCAGGATCAATCAATACAGCAAATGACTTTTTCCCAGCTAATTTCCGTTCCTGTATTTGATGGTACAACGTGTGCTTCATGCAGGCTGATTATTTCGCTAAGTGCAAAAATGCAAAAAAGTTTGCATTCTTAGTAATTCATTAATAATGTTTTCCGTAAGGAGATTTTATTAAATACGTATTTTTGATTTTTCGGAACGTTTTACTCATAAAAAATTAAACATTTTCGGTTCAAAAAAAATTATCTACAATCCTTTTTCCTGAAATGCAATGCCTGTTTGAACTTTAATTAAATCTTGTTCTATTTTCCACAACATGTGCATATTCATAGTTTCAATTTTCAGTTCATAAAGATATTTTCGTTACCCGTCTCTAACGAATAAATCGCATCAAAAAAATATTTTCAAACGCATTAAATAATTTTAAATGGCATCAGAAAAACCCCAAAAAGCGCTCCAATTTCAGCGCCGCTTTACAAAAGAAGGCATTAGCCCTTTCGACATGTTTGAATACGACTATCGCACCAGCATTATTAAAAACCCCACCGGCGAGGTTTTATTTGAAATGAATAATGTGGAAGTGCCTAAACAATGGAGCCAGATTGCAACAGACATCATTGCTCAAAAATATTTTAGAAAAGCGGGCGTGCCGCAGCCTGATGGAAGTAAAGGGAGAGAAACTTCTGCAAAACAAGTGGCGCATCGTATGGCACATTGCTGGCGTGTTTGGGGTGAGCGCTATAACTATTTTGATTCTGAAAAAGATGCCCAGGTTTTTTATGAAGAATTGGTGTATAGCATTTTAAACCAGGCCTGTGTGCCCAACAGCCCGCAATGGTTTAATACAGGTTTGCATGAAAGCTATGGCATTACCGGGAAACCGCAAGGCCATTATTATGTAGATGCGAAGGATGGGCAATTGAAAAGGTCTACAAGTGCGTATGAACGTCCACAACCGCATGCATGTTTTATTTTAAGTGTGGATGATGATTTAGTGAATGATGGCGGCATTATGGATCTGTGGATTCGCGAAGCACGGATATTTAAATATGGTTCAGGCGTTGGAACTAATTTTTCAAAGATTCGTGGTGAAGGTGAAAAATTAAGTGGTGGCGGAACATCAAGCGGATTGATGAGCTTTTTAAAAATTGGTGATCGTTCTGCGGGTGCAATAAAAAGTGGTGGTACAACTCGCCGTGCTGCAAAAATGGTTTGTTTGGATTTGGATCATCCCGAAGTGATGAATTTCATCAACTGGAAGATGGAAGAAGAAAAGAAAGTAGGTGCTTTGGTTGCTGCAGGTTATGATAACAGTTATGAAGGTGAAGCCTATTTAACGGTATCTGGTCAAAACTCAAACAACTCTGTTCGCATACCAAATCAATTTTTTAAAATACTGGAAGCAGATGGCGATTGGGAATTGAAGGCAAGAACGGATGGCCGCACCATGAAAAAAATTCCTGCACGTGAAGTGTGGAATCAAATTAATTATGCTGCGTGGAGATGTGCCGATCCCGGAACGCAATACGACACTACAATAAATGAATGGCATACGTGTCCGCAAGGCGGCAGAATTAACGCATCTAATCCATGTTCTGAATACATGTTTTTAGATAACACTGCATGTAATTTGGCAAGTGCCAACCTGATGAAATTCTTCGATACAGAAAAAAATATTTTTGATGTTGAAGGTTTCGCATACACATGCAGATTATGGACAACTGTTTTAGAAATTTCTGTGTTGATGGCGCAGTTTCCATCAAAAGAAGTTGCACAACTTTCTTATGATTACAGAACATTGGGTTTAGGTTTCGCAAACCTGGGTACAATGTTGATGGTTAGCGGCATTCCTTATGATAGCGAACAAGCTCGTGGTATCGCTGGTGCAATTACAGCAATCATGACCGGCATCGCATATAAAACATCAGCAGAAATGGCTGAAGTATTGGGCGCATTTCCGCGTTATGAAGAAAACAAAAGTGATATGTTGCGTGTAATGCGCAATCATCGTGCTGCTGCTTACGATGCTTCAGATGCTTATGATGGTTTGAGTTTAAAACCTGTTGGCATCAATGCAAAATATTGTCCTGATTATTTATTATCTGCTGCCTGCAAAGCCTGGGATGATGCCGTTAATCTCGGTGAAAAATTTGGTTATCGCAATGCACAAACAACAGTTATTGCTCCAACCGGAACAATTGGTTTGGTAATGGATTGCGATACAACAGGCGTTGAACCAGATTTTGCTTTAGTGAAATTTAAAAAGCTTGCAGGCGGTGGTTATTTTAAGATCATCAATCAAAGTGTGCCGCAAGCATTAAGGAATTTGAATTATACTGAAAAAGAAATTGATGCGATCGTAAAATATGCAGTTGGTTCAGCAAGCTTTGAAGGCGCTCCGTTTATCAATCCGCAAACATTAAGTGAGAAAGGTTTCATCGCCGAAGAAATTCAAAAACTAAATAACGCCGCAATATCAGCATTTGAAATTGGTTTCTTATTCAACAAATTTATTTTAGGTGAAGCTTGTTTGGAAAGATTAGGTTTTACTGCAGAACAATACAACGACTGGAATTTTGATTTGCTGGATGCATTAGGCTTTACCGATGAACAAATTGAAGCTGCCAATGATTATATCTGCGGAACAATGACTATTGAAGGTGCACCTTTTTTAAAAGCCGAACATCTTTCTGTTTTTGATTGCGCAAACAAATGCGGTAAAAAAGGTGAGCGTTATATTCATGCACATGGCCATATAAGAATGATGGCTGCTTGTCAACCATTTTTAAGCGGCGCTATTTCTAAAACAATCAATCTTCCGCATGAAGCAACTGTTGAAGAAATCGCAGACTCTTATATGTTGAGTTGGAAATTAGGCTTGAAAGCTTGTGCATTGTATCGTGATGGTTCTAAATTATCACAGCCGCTCAGTAATAAATCGGATAAGAAAAAGAAGACCACAGACGATAGTCAACAGACCACAGAAGAAAAAGCAATTACTGTGGACAATGGACAGTTGACAATGGACAGTAACATTGTTGATTTAAGCAAACTTACTGTTGATGATCTGCTGAAAGAAATGCAAAAACGCATGCAGGAAAGCAGCGATACTTCATTAAAGCGTGAACTATCAAAAATTGTTGAACGAAAAACATTGCCTGCAAAACGCCGTGGCTTTACACAAAAAGCAAAGATTAACGGGCAAGTAATGTTTTTGAGAACCGGCGAGTACACTGATGGAACATTAGGTGAAATATTTATTGATCTGGCAAAAGAAGGCTCTACCGTAAGAAGTTTAATGAACTGCTTTGCTATCGCAATTTCTGTGGGCTTGCAATATGGAGTACCGCTGGAAGAGTTTGTAGAAAAATTTGTGTTTACAAGATTTGAACCTGCAGGCATGGTTGATCATCCGAATATAAAAACAACAACATCACTGGTAGATTTTGTGTTCAGATGTTTGGCGTATGAATATTTAGGCAGAACAGATCTTGTTCATGTAATTGATAAACCGGAAATAACAAATCTTGGTGAAGAAGATGAAACAGAAATCATCGGTCGGCCATCTTTAAGTTATGTGCGCATTAAAAGTGCAAATGCAACACCATCACATCAGCCGCACAAATTGCATAAAACAACAAGTGTACGTACAGAAGCCAATATGGATGCAGCGAATGTAGCCGCAAAAAATATGCAAAGTGATGCACCTTCATGCAATGTATGCGGGCACATTACTGTACGCAGCGGCACTTGCTATAAATGTTTGAACTGCGGAAACAGTTTAGGTTGCAGTTAATTGTTTTTTTTATTATTGTTATAAGAGAAGAGAGGTTGCTGATAGCAGCCTCTTTTTATTTTAATACTTACTTTGCAGCAAATAAATCTGTATGAAAAAATTATTGCCTGTTATTTTTTGTTTGATAGTTTTCAATTTGCATGCACAGCATTTAAACCATATGACAGTGTATGTCGTTGATCTTGCAAGAAGTTCTGCTTTTTATAAAGATGTTATGGGCTTTGAAATAATTGAGGAACCTTTTCATGATGGCCGTCATACATGGTTTAAAATTGGCGAGCATAACGAACTGCACGTTGTATCAGGCGCCAAAGAAATTATTCCGCACGATATAAATATTCATATGGCTTTTAGCGTGCTATCTGTTGAAGATTTTGCAAAACATCTCGATTCGATGAACATAAAATATGGTGATTGGTCACAGAAAAATAAAACACCGCAGGTTCGCCCTGATGGCATCAAACAAATTTATTTCCAGGATCCCGATGGTTACTGGATTGAGGTAAACGATGATAAATTTTAGTGGTGAATGGTGAGTTGTGAATCGTTAGCTTGATTTGTTGCATTTCATTTTCAAATTTTCAAATCTGCTGTTATCACATTAACGCTATCTTCGCCGCTCTCAAAAAAATGTGCGTATGAAATGAACCATAAAATTTTCGGGGATTTTTTATTATAAGCCGATGAAAATTTTATGGTGAATTCCATCTGACAAAAAAAATTAAAAATTTAGCAGATGAAGTTTTACAATTTGATAATCAAGTATCGTTTCTGGCTGAGCATTTTTGCTATCGTGCTTGGGCTTGCATTAAATCTTACCATATCAGGTTTCTGGCCGGTATTTCCTTTATATTTTGTTGGCTTAATTGGTTTACTCAGTCATTTTTTTATTGGGCCTTTACGCTTGTTGCAAGAGCCAATGGAAAGCGGCAGAGTTGAAGAAGTTGAAAAAATTCTTGACAGTATCTGGTTTCCTAATTTATTATACAAACCAATCCGTTCAACATACTATACTGTGAAAGGAAATCTTGCTATGATGAAGCAGGATTTTGATACAGCAGAAAAACATTTAAAGAAGAGTGCTTCGCTTGGTTCGCCGATGCCTGAAGCCGAAGGTGCAAATAAATTACAATTGGGTATGATGGCTATGCAGAAAGGCGATATGCGTGGCGCCGAAGGTTATATGCGTGCAGCTATTCGCGCAGGCATTCCTGATAAAGAAAGTGAAGCAATTGCTTATTTAGGCATGTGCCAGATCTTTATGAATAAAAGAGAATTTCGTGCAGCAAAAGATTTCTTCAGAAAAGCAAAAGCCTGTAAGCCTACAACCAAACAAGTGGTTGATCAGATAAAAGAAATTGAAAAATATATTTCAAGAGTGCCCGGATAGTTTAGTTTCAATGTTTCAAAGTTTAAAATGTTTCAATAGTTAGTTTAACATTGAAACGCTGGAACTATTAAACTCTGAAACTTTCTTCGCAATCTTCCCTTTTAATGTCGCTTTCTACCATGTGCATTTTAGATGAATGCAATTAAGTTTGTATCACAAAAACAAACATCATGGCAAACATCACACAAAAAATTACACCGTTTCTCACATTTGATAACCAGGCAGAAGCAGCAGCAAAATTTTATACTTCAATTTTTAAAGATTCTTCCCTTGATGGAATATCTTATTACGGCGAAGGTGCGCCTGCACCAAAAGGTTCTGTGATGACGGTGGCCTTTACATTGTTCGGTTTAAAGTTCACTGCATTAAATGCCGGTCCTCATTTTAAGTTTAGCGATGCTGTTTCATTTACAGTAAGCTGCGAAAACCAGGAAGAAGTAGATTATTATTGGAATAAATTAACTGAAGGCGGCCAGGAAGTAGCTTGTGGCTGGCTCAGGGATAAATTTGGTTTAGCATGGCAAATTACACCTACTCGCTTAATAGAATTGATGACAGATAAAGATAAAGAAAAAGCAAGCCGTGTTATGCAGGCAATGATGAATATGGTTAAGATTGATATACCAGCATTAGAGAAAGCAGCGGAGGGAAAGTAGTTTATTTTTCAGCCGCAATCCAGCTTAAAACAATTTCATCAAAAATTTTTGAGTGAATATTTAATTCGGTCATCAAATCTTTTTTAAAAACAAACGGCAGTATTAAACTGTCGTTTTGTTTTTGTATGAAATGATGCAGTTGCATGTCTTCGCTAAAATCAACTTCGCCTAAACCGTACCATTTGAATAAAGCTTCTTTTGCGCTCCAAAGAACAGTTAACAGTTGACGGTCGTCAGTTGACGGTTGACAGTTTTCTATGGACTGCGGTCTATCGTCCATGGACAAATACTGCCACTCACTTTCATTCACAAACTTATGTGCAATGCGTTGAACTTTTTCAGAAGGAAGTTCTATATCGATACCCACACGGTGTGTTGAGCTTACAAGCGCCGCTGCGTAATTACCGCAATGCGAAATTGAAAAATGATATTGCTCGTTTGGCAAATAAGGTTTTCTTGTATCTGCAATAAAAATTTCTTCATGCGGAAAATCAGGAAATAAATATTTCAATAAATATCTTCCTGCTAAATGCTGCAAACGTTTATGCGGATGCGTGATATTTTTTTGTACAAATACTTTTTGCAGAAAAAATTTTTTATCTTCTGTAATATGCCAGATGCCAAGCTTTGTAGTTGAATTTATTATATGCTGATAAAATAGCGGCAAAAAAAATTAATTTTTATAAACAGATGTTTAAGCGCCTTCATTTCAAACTCTCAAAAACTTTCAAATTAACTAATCTTTCTTTTGCTGCCACTCTTTATGATTGATGATAATCTCAATTTTCCTTCTGCAGCGTTCAATATCACTGTAATATTCTTTTATCTTATCATCGCTTAAAGAATTTAAAATTGCTTTTTCAAAATAACCGATAGCTGCATCAAAATTCATGTTCAATTCTTCTGCAATCGCATAACGGTAATACACCCATGATTTTTCAATGGTGGGAATAGTTAAACATTTTTCAAGATGTTTTTTCAATTCAGCATATCGTTCCATATCGGTTAATAAAACTGCGTAATGAAAATATGGATGCGGATAGCTTGAATCACTTTTTATAGCAGCGCGGAAATGCATCTCTGCTTTTTTGTAATCATCAAACTGTGTTTTATAAATCCAGCCTAATGAATTATGCGTTGGTGCATGATTCGGTTCATCATATAAAATGGTTTCATACTTGCGCAATGCATCCACATGCGCATTTTTTTTGATGTCA
>JAFBAF010000241.1 GCA_019247895.1 Parafilimonas sp.
TTACAACACATAGAACATCCAATGGAAGTTCTACATCGATATTTTTTAGATTATTTTGCCGGGCACCTGTAACAATTAATTTATGTTTTGATGTGCGTAATTTTTGCGGCACCGCTATTTTCAAATCACCGCGCAAATATTTTCCGG
Organism: Parafilimonas sp.; assembly: GCA_019247895.1. GTDB lineage: Bacteria > Bacteroidota > Bacteroidia > Chitinophagales > Chitinophagaceae > Parafilimonas. The sequence goes on from JAFBAF010000241.1 coordinate 148, forward strand.
TAAGGCTTTCAGCATTATCAATAATATCATCATAATCGCCTTCAGCAACAACTTCACCACCAAGATGTGAAGCCAACGGGCCCATATCAATAATATGATCCGCTTCACGCATCATCATTTCATCATGTTCAACCACAACCACGGTGTTGCCTGCATCGCGCAATCTTTTTAAAACACCAATCAATCTTTCCGTGTCTCTTGCATGCAAACCAATAGATGGTTCATCCAAAATATATAATGAGTTTGTAAGATTGCTGCCGAGATTTCGTGTAAGCTGTATGCGCTGACTTTCGCCGCCACTTAAAGAATTAGCCAAACGATTTAAAGTAAGATAACCTAAGCCAACATCCAACAAAGTTTGTAAACGCTGATGTACTTCAATTAAAATACGGCTTGCCACTTTTTGCTGGTAATCGCTGAGTTGTAAATTATTGAACCATTTTTTTAAATCATTTACCTGCATTTCGCATAACTCACCAATATGTTGGTCGCCGATTTTTACATACAAAGCTTCTTTGCGTAAACGATAACCTTTACAATCAGGGCATTTAGTTCTGCCACGATAACGGCTTAACAAAACACGATACTGAACCTTATATAAGTTTTGTTCTACTTCTTTAAAAAAATCATTGATGCCATAAACACTGCCTTTACCGCTCCACAGAATTTCATATTGTTCATCGGTTAAATCAGCAATGGCTTTATGCACGGGGAAATTGATTGAACGTGCACCTTTTACAAATTGTTCACGCCACCAGCCAAGTTTCTCACCTTTCCATGGTGCAACAGCGCCATCATAAACACTCATTCTTCTGTCTGGAATTACAAGTTCAGGATCAATTCCCAACACCTGGCTAAAACCTTCGCAGGTTGGGCAAGCGCCATAAGGATTATTAAATGAAAATAAATTTGGAACAGGTTCTTCAAACACAATACCATCCATTTCAAATTTATTGCTGAAAGAAAGTAACTGCGCTTCATCAATTTCCAAATACATCACACCTTCGCCTTCATAAAATGCAATACCGATTGAATCGTTCATGCGATGAACGTCATCTTCATCAAATTCTTTTGTAATAATCCTGTCAACTAAAAGAAAAGTTGCGAGTTGCGAATGGTGCGTTGTAAGTTTTTGTTTAAGCTCTTTATCGCTTAATTCAAGCAAGTCTTCTATTGTAATTATCTCGCTTGCTCCACTTTCTGCTTTTTGACTTTTTGCTTTTGAATTTTTAAGATACATTCTTGAAAAACCTTTTTGCAAAAGAATATTCAGCTCTTCACGAGTGTTTCTTTTTTCATGCTGCTTGAATGGAACAAGAATATATACTTTACTGCGTTCGGGCAATTGCTGAATCGCACGCAATACATCAGGAACATCATCTTTCTTTACTTCTTTGCCGCTAACGGGTGAAATGGTTTTACCGGTTCTTCCATATAACAAACGCAGGTAATCATAAATTTCCGTCATACTGCCAACGGTGCTGCGCGGTGTACGGGTTATAACTTTTTGCTCAATGGCAATTGCGGGGCATAATCCTTTAATAAAATCAACATCAGGCTTAACCATTCTGGCCATGAACTGGCGCACATACGCACTAAGACTTTCTGCATAGCGGCGCTGGCCTTCAGCAAATAAAGTATCCATTGTTAAAGAAGATTTGCCGCTGCCCGAAACACCTGTAACAACAATAAATTTATTGCGTGGAAATGAAACAGAAATATTTTTAAGGTTATGAACTCTTGCACCCTTGATGAAAATATTTTCCGGAGTTCTTCTGCTTAGTGTTGATATACTCTTCTGTTTTACCTTCATAATCTTGTGTTTGCTGCTATAAAGGCCTAAAAGTGCAAAAAGCTTAAACAATATCCGAAAAAAACTTTTGGGCAAATATCATTTTGGCAATTCACTTTTTTTTTACAAATTGCATACAATATTTTAATAACAAGTTATCCTAAAAAAATCGTCGCCTATAATTTAAATCTCTACCCCGGCATTCCTCATCATATTTAAAACAATTATTTGGTGGCATGCCATTATTTAAAGGCACGATTATGAAACTCCAGCAAACATTAACAGATACGCAGTTAATCCTGCAATTTCAAGAAGGCAATTGCAGTGCTCTTGAAACATTAATAACCCGTTATAAGGATAAGCTGTTTAGCAGCATTCTTTTCCTGGTTAAAGACAAGTTTCTTGCCGAAGACCTTTTCCAGGAAACTTTTTTGCGAATTATTGACACTTTACGCAGCCGTCGTTATAATGAAGAAGGTAAGTTTCTGCCATGGGCAATGCGCATTGCGCATAACCTTTGCGTGGATCACTTTCGTAAAGTTAAACGTACGCCTACTATTGTAACTCAAGATAAGAAAGACATATTTGATGTAATTCATGTGGTTGTAGAAGATCATGCGGAACATCGTATGATAAAAGATCAAAGCTATGATCGCGTACACCAAATGCTTGATAAATTACCCGAAGAACAAAGAGAAGTAATTGTATTAAGGCATTTTGGGGATATGAGTTTTAAGGAGATTGCGGAAACAACTAACTGCAGTATTAACACTGCTTTGGGAAGAATGCGCTATGGTTTAATAAACCTTAGAAAAATGATGACAGAAAAACAAATAAATTTGTAAAGATGTTATTCTGCAGATCAAGAGGATGTGTGGTTGATGTTTCCCCTTAATTGCTTACCCTATTTTCATAAGCTGTGGAATGATGATAATAAAGGCTGTCAATTCAGCCTTTATTATTTTATGTAAATCCTATATTTCAATTTCTCCTTTAAATACAAATGTTGCCGGCCCACATAGCCAAATATCTTTAAAGGAAGTATCAGCAACTTTATCGAATTCAACTGCAAGGCTACCACCTTTCGTTTTCACGCCCACGCGGTTAAACCCGTTGTAATTATGCGCAAAAACAAGTGCTGAAGCAGTAACCCCGGTTCCGCAGCTAAGCGTTTCATCTTCTACACCGCGTTCGTATGTGCGCACACAAATATTTCCATCTTCCCGAACTTCTACAAAATTTACGTTGATTCCTTCTTCTGCAAAACGTTTGTTATTCCTTATTTCGCGGCCATCCTGGAAAACATCAACATTTCCAATATCAGTAACAGGTTTTATATAATGTGGCGAACCTGTATCTAAAACAAAGTCTGTAAATGAAACAATTTCTACATGGTTTACATCTTTCATTTTAAGATCGATCCAACCGTTACTTTCAATTGTAGCTTTATGATCTCCGTCGGATGCTTTAAAAAGATATTCGGACTTATGCAAACCCCTGTCGTACGCAAATTGTATCATACATCTTCCTCCATTGCCACACATGCTTCCGTAATTTCCATCGGCATTATAATAGATCATTTCAAAATCAAAGTCAGCATGAGGATTCATTAGCATTAAGCCATCAGCGCCAATACCGAAACGACGATCACACAAATTTTTTACCTGATCATGATTTAATACAATAATATTTTCCCTGTTGTCAATAATTATAAAATCATTTCCAGTGCCATGATATTTGTAAAAAACCAGTTTCATACTATAGATTATTTGAGCTGATTACCCCTAATGTTTTTTCAATTAAATTTTTGATGACTGTATCTGCATTTTTTGAAAACAATTTATCAATCCTGTTTGCTACCACAACACTTAAACTGATGCAATAATGGCCTAACAATTTTCCTAAACCATAAATACCGGCTGTTTCCATTTCAAAATTCATTATTTTATAATTACCGAATTGAAATGTTGTAAGCCTGTTTATCATTTCAGGATCGGATAAACCTAATCTTAAAACGCGGCCTTGCGGCGCAAAAAAACCAGGACAAGTTATTGTAACACCATGGTGAAACCCGGAAACGAAATGTTTTAGCAAAGATGCAGATGCTGCCGCAATATATGGTTGCGAAAAACGATCGTTGATTTGTGTGTGTGCAATAAAGTGCTGCAGTATATTTTTTTCTTCATCATTATTTGAGTGTGAATAAAAGTTTAAGAGATTATCAATTCCTAAACCGTGCGTTGAAACAATAAAACTATCTACAGGTACAATTTGCTGCAGTGAACCGCAGGTGCCTATCCGAATGATATTTAAAGATTGCAGTTCTTGCTTTACGTTTCTTGTAAAAAGATCAATGTTTACCAATGCATCAAGTTCGTTCAAAACAATATCAATATTATCTGTTCCAATTCCGGTTGAAATGACTGATATTCTTTTAGAATTAAGCCAGCCGGTATGTGTTATAAACTCCCGGTGCTCACGTTTTATTTCAACTGTATCAAAATAACTGCTAACTAATGAAACACGTTGCGGATCACCAACAGTAATAACAACAGGAGCAAGTTCTTCGGGCAAAAGGTTCAAATGATATACAGCGCCCCTTGCATTTAATATTAATTCGCTTTCTGCAATTTTCATGATAAAATCTAAGATGGTTCAATATAAAAACTATTTATGAATGAGGATTTGTTTTGATGCTTGCCAGCTTTGTTTTATTTTCGCAGCCCGTTTATGGTTTCGTGGCCGAGTGGCTAGGCAGAGGTCTGCAAAACCTTTTACAGCGGTTCGAATCCGCTCGAAACCTCGGTTATCCCTTCGCAGTTGCGAAGGGATTTTAATTTAAATCAAATCTTTTTAAATGAAATATTCCCAATTATTAGGTTGTATTGCAGTTTGTTTGCTCTGCGCTATCTGTTATTTGCCATGGAGTTTTATTGATGATAAAAATCTAATTATTACCGGTATGAGCGCACCCGGCACTGTTTATGGGAAACCTGGTTTAATGCATTTTGTGCTAGGGTTTCTATTAATATTATTTTTCATAATACCAAAAATTTGGGCTAAGCGAACAAACCTGTTTATTGCAGCAATAAACGTTGCATGGAGCGTTAGGAACTACATTTTATTATCAACATGCTTTATGGGTGAGTGCCCTAAAGTTAAGCCGGCATTGTATTTGGCAATCTTTTTATGTGTTTGCATTTTAATCATGACTTTTCTGCCGGACTTAGAAAAACTTGAAAAAAAGAAACATATTTAATTTTGAAATATAGCTTTTAAACGATGATTTATAATAAATAAACTATATTGTAGTGTAAATAATTGATAAATTATTTATATACGGTTGCATGGATGTTTATCATCATGCTATATGGAAGAAGATTTTCTCTAATTAACTAAACAAAATTGTTATGAACAAAAGAATCTTTACTTCCATTTTTTTTATTGCTTTTTATGCAAAAAGCTTTAGCCAAATTGACTCAACCAAAAATCCTCCTTTTCTGATAATAACCGGCTCTGTTGATGCTTATTACCGGTATAATTTTGCTAACGCAAAAGATCCGGAAACGGGAAATCCTATTACTAACAACTACACCTCTTTTACAAACTCGCAGAATTCCTTTGAATTAGGCATGGCCAGTATTCAGGCAGCGCATAGTTTTGGAAAAGCCAGCGCGTTCATTGATTTAGGCTTTGGAAGAAAAGCTGAAGAGTTTAATTATGCAAACACCGAGCATTCTACATTATCTTCTTTAAAACAGGCTTTTGTAAGTTATGCGGTTTCAGACAAGTTCAAATTAACAATTGGAAAATGGGCTACACATATTGGTTACGAACTGGCCGATGCATATTTAAATCGTAACTATAGCATGAACTACATGTTTTCATACGGGCCATTTTCTCATACAGGCCTAAAAGCAGAGATTGGATTGGGTGGCAAAAACGCATTAATGATAGGTGTTGCTAATCCATCAGATAATGTAACTACTCTCACATCCCGAAAGTACGCCATTGCACAGTTCAGCACGGGCACTACAAATGATAAGGTTAAAGCTTATTTAAACTACCAGGGAAGTTATGGAGGCGATTACAGTGTTACACAATTCGATGTTGTTGTAACAGGCAATGTTTCAGATAAATTTAGCATTGGATATAATGGCACCGTTCAATCAGTTATGCCTGAAAAAACAAACGGGGATAGTTGGTGGGGCTCTGCATTGTATTTAAATTTTGATCCTGTAAGTACTTTTGGATTAACATTAAGAGGTGAATATTTTGATAATAGAAAAGCAGCAATCGCTGCTCCCGCAACAAGCATATTAGATATAACGCTTTCACCAAACTTTAAGATCAGTAATCTTACTATTATACCTGAATTAAGACTTGATGCTGCGAAGAATGAGATCTTCTTTGATCATGAAGGCAATCCGGCTAAAACAACATTTACAGGAATTCTTGCCGCAACATATCATTTTTAATATGCTATCCTCACGCATATATTGCGGCAAAGAGTTTCTTTTTCGCTCATCCTTTCATTTATGTTTGAAGCTGAATAAGTATAAATATCTTCATCATTTGTTGATACATGTTTGTTACAAAAGCTGCAGATGCAAACAGTCATTTTAATCGCGGTGAAGTAAAACATGGTTCTTTAAACGATGATCTGCTGGATCAGTTTTAGAAGATAATTCAAAATCCTTCACTGCAATTAAATTATGAAACTTATAATCAAACAGCAGCATATTTTGGTGGTAAAAAGCATTTAAAAGATCAATCGCAAAATACACTTGTAAAAGTTTTATGTGAAGAAACTTTGAGCCTGCTGGCAACTGGCCAAAGCTGCTTGAATTGATGGATGGCTTTTACGATATATCCAATCAAAATTGTTATTGGAAAAATTCAATTAAAATTTTTATTTACCGGCTTTTGACACACTGAGCATCTTCGTTGTGTCAGTCCCTTGTACTGCATTTTTCATGGCAGCTTATCATAACCTAATAATCAATCACCTGCTCAACGATCATTTCAGGAATTGCTCGCCATTCATATTGCTGGTTGCGTAATTGTGGTTCAAATCCTGCTTCCTTAATTGCTCTTTGAATGGTTTTATACGTGAAGCGATGCGGTGCGCCTGCAGCGCTCACAACATTTTCTTCAATCATGATACTTCCAAAATCATTCGCGCCTGCATGTAAACAAAGTTGCGCTGTTTGCTTGCCAACAGTAAGCCAGCTGGCCTGTATATTTTTTATGTTTGGCAACATAATGCGGCTCATTGCAATCATGCGGATATATTCTTCAGCAGTTGTAAGATTATGCACACCGCGAATGCGTGCAAGCAAAGTATCAACATCCTGGAACGTCCATGGAATAAATGCAAGAAAACCTTTTGCATGTTCAGGTTTCATTGCCTGTACTTCACGGATGCGTGCCAAATGAATAAAACGCTCTTTAATTGTTTCAACATGGCCAAACATCATTGTTGCGCTTGTTGTAATATTTAGTTTGTGCGCTTCGTGCATAATTGCCAGCCATTCATCGGCACCGCATTTTCCCTTGCTTATTAAGCGGCGAACACGATCAACTAAAATTTCTGCACCGGCGCCGGGCAATGAATCAAGACCTGCATTTCTCAATTCAATCAATACTTCACGATGCGTTTTTTTTGACAGCTTTGTTATATGCGCAATTTCGGGCGGACCTAATGCATGCAACTTAATACTTGGGTATTCCTGCTTTATTTCCCGAAAAGTATTTGTATAAAAATCCAATCCTAAACCCGGATGATGGCCGCCCTGCAATAACAACTGATCGCCGCCGAATTTTAAAGTTTCATCAATTTTTTTGCGATAGGTAGGCATGTCTGTTATATATGCATCCGCATGCCCGGGAATTCTGTAAAAATTACAAAATTTGCAGTTAGCGATGCACACGTTTGTGGTGTTTACATTGCGATCAATTTGCCAGGTAACTTTTCCATGCGGCACTTGTTTCTTGCGAAGCTCATTTGCTACATACATTAATTCGGTTAATGAAGAATTTTCAAATAAATAAACACCTTCTTCAACACTTAAAAATTCAAAGTTTAAAGCTTTTTCGTACAACGCTGCAACATTCATGCTTCTAAGTTTGTCTTTAATTAAACGGCTTCCGTTTTTCTAATTGCGGTTACAAAATTACTGAAGAATATGTTGTTTAAGCTATGTTTTGAGAGCAGTAAGGCAGCTTTATAGTTATATTAATGATTTGGAAACGATTTGCGGCGAATGTATTTTCATATAGTGGAATCAGTATAGCATGCACGGATATAAAACTTTATTTTTGAGATTACAGAAGCACAGGTTTTTAAGCTCCTTGCGAAATATCTTTTATTTCAATATTCTATTTTTAGTACATGCAACACTTTATGCACAGGAAGAATTTGTGCCGCCACCGGCAAAATACATTACTACAATCCCATTTACACAATTAACAGGGGGCATTATCATTTTACATGCTACGTTTGATGATTTTAAAGATAGTTTAAACTTTGTATTAGATACCGGAAGCGGCGGCATTTCTATTGATTCTTTTACCTGCGATTATTATAAATTAAAGACTGTTCCAAGCGATCGTATTGTACGTGGAATTGCAGGTATGAAATACGTTTCATTCACCAATGATCACACATTGCATTTGCAAGGTGTTACCGTTGATAAGCTTGATTTCCACATCAACAATTATGATATACTTACAAGCGCATATGGCATGCATATAGATGGCATTATCGGCTATAGTTTTTTTCGCAGGTACTTAACTTGCATTGATTATGATAACCAGCAAATAAAAGTATATACACCCGGCACTTATAAATATCCAAGAGGCGGATATCTATTAAAACCACAATTTTCTACTTTACCAATGCAGTTCGCTGAAGTAAAAGACAACAAAGATATTCTGGCTAAGTTTTATTTGGATACAGGCGCAGGTTTATGTTTTTTGATGAATGATGATTTTGCAAATGACAGTGCGGTATTTAAAAAGAAAAGAAAAAAATATCTAACACAAGCTGAAGGTTTAGGCGGAAAGACGGAAATGCAGCTTTCTGTTGTAAAAGAAATTAAGATAGGCCCGTATCGGTTTCATAACGTACCTGCATACGTTTTTAATGATGAGTATAATGTTACAAATTACCCGGCTTTAGGTGGTTTAATTGGCAACGATATTCTCCGTCGATTTAATGTTGTATTAAATTACCCGCAACAGGAAATTTACATAAAGCCAAATAAACATTATGTTGATTCATTCGATTATTCCTATACAGGTCTCGGCTTTTATTTGATCAATGGTGCCATTACAGTTACTGATATAATTAAAGAATCTCCGGCAGAAAAGGCTGGTTTCAAATACGGCGATATTATTATAGGCGTTGAAAATAATTTCAGTAATAATATTCAAACCTATAAAGTATTGCTTCAAAATGCAAAGGCAAGGTTACGCGTTGTTGTAATGCGTAATGGCGAACCCCAGATTATATATATAAAGGTCAAAAGCATCTTTTGATGCAGGATTGAGTTTAAGAATTGTGAATTGCAAAATTCATTAATTAAGAATTCCGTTAATTCGCAGTTCAACATTTTTCATGATTAATTACAATCGTTTTGTTTTAGATAATGGTTTGCGTGTTTTGGTACATGAAGATTCTTCAACGCCAATGGCTGTAGTAAATGTTTTGTATGATGTTGGTTCAAGAGATGAGCATCCTGATAAAACAGGCTTTGCACATTTATTTGAGCACTTAATGTTTGGCGGAAGCATCAATATTCCTGATTATGATGAACCGCTGCAGCGTGCCGGCGGAGAAAATAACGCTTACACAACAAATGATCTTACCAACTATTATTGCCAGTTGCCAGCAGAAAATATTGAAACTGCATTTTGGCTGGAAAGCGACAGAATGTTAAGTCTTGCTTTTAGTAAAAAGAGTTTGGATGTACAGCGTAAGGTGGTAAGCGAAGAATTTAAAGAACATTACATCAATAAACCTTACGGCGATGCATGGCACAAAATGCGAGAGCTTGCTTACACAACGCATCCTTACAAATGGATGACCATTGGTAAAGATTTGAGCCATATAGAAAATGCAAAGTTGGAGGATGTAAAAAACTTTTTTTTTGAACATTATACTCCCGCTAATGCAATTCTTGTTGTTGCAGGCAATGTAAAAACGGAGAACGTAAAAAAACTTTCAGAAAAGTGGTTTGGGGAAATTGCAGCCGGTAAAAAATATATACGCAACATTCCCCGTGAACCAAAACAAACTGCACCACGTAAACTAACTATAAAAGCAGATGTGCCTTTGGATGCGTTTTATAAAACATGGCACATGCCTGCAAGATTAGATGATGGTTATCATGCAGTCGATTTAATCACTGAAATTTTAGGCGGTGGCGCATCATCAAGATTATTTCAATCTTTAGTAAAAGAAAAAAGATTATTCAGCAATATTGAATGTTATCATTTCGGTAGTCTTGATGCAGGTTTGATTGCAATTGAAGGCAAGTTGGTTAAAGGCGTAGATATGCAATCTGCAGAAGATGCTGTTGAGCAGGAATTGAATAGAATAAAAGAAGAAAATGTAAGCGAAGAGGAATTGCAAAAAGTGAAAAACAAAACAGAAAGTCTTATTGCTTTTGAGGATATTGCTGTTATGAGCCGAGCTAATAGTTTGGCTTTTTATGAATTACTCGGCAATGCAGATCTAATAAACCAGGAACTTTCAAAATATAATGCAGTCACTGTTGAAGATATTAGACGATACAGCAAACAAATATTTGATGTGAATAATAGCAATGTACTGTATTATTACAGTAACAGTTAAATATATAAGCACTTACATATTTCTCCTGTATTGTCCGCCAACTTCATATAATGCATGTGTAATTTGTCCCAGCGAACAAT
>JAFBAF010000244.1 GCA_019247895.1 Parafilimonas sp.
CAAACCGTAAGAAGAAGAGATCTCACTGGTGCAACATCAGTTGTCAATACAGCAAATTCTAATAAAATTATCGGCAATTCTGTTGCTGAGCAATTACAGGGGCAAACACCGGGCGTTATTGTTAGAACAGGTGGTGCGCCGGGGCAAAACGCAACAATAGAAATTCGCGGCGTTGCAAGTTTTACCAATGCCGAACCGCTGTATGTAATTGACGGAATGATTGCGGATGCGAATTCAACTGTAAACACAGATGATATAGCCAGCATTCAAATTTTAAAAGATGCTTCTGCGGCTGCTATTTATGGTTCACGTGCAGCTAACGGTGTTATTATTATCACTACGAAAAAAGGAAGATCAGGGCCAAGCCGCATTAATTTTTCTGCACGGTATGGCATACAGCAAATCCCTCATAAATGGGATGTAATGGATGCCCCGCAATATTTACAAACAGTAAAAACACAGTATGCAAATTCAGGCGTTGATCTGCCTCCGGGTGTTGCCGCGCAGTTAGCCAATCCAACAGTTAATACTGACTGGCAAAATGCATTTCTCCGTACAGGAAATACACAGGATTACAACTTAAGTATTTCCGGAGGTTCAGAAAATGGCAATCATTTAATATCCGCAAGTTATTTTAAAAATAAAGGTGTTTTAATAGGTAATGATTTTGAACGTGCCAGTTTAAGAATTAATACAGAAGCCCGGCGGGGCATTTTAACTATCGGTGAAAATATAATGCTCAGTAATACAGATGGCGGAAACTCTGCCAGTGGTATTAACGCGTTTTATGAAGGCCCTACATTTTCACCCATAATTGCAGTTCAAAGCCCTGATTATATAAATCCTGTAAGCAATCCGCAAGGATGGGGCTTTGGAAGCAACGACATTCCTAACTACTCATATAACTTTGCAGCTGGCAACGCACTCAATCCGCAGCACTTTAATTTTTCTAAAATAATAGGCAACGGTTATGTTGATTTAAAATTTACAAACTGGCTTTCTTATCGTTTTAATGCCGGTTTAGAGGCAAGCTTTGACTATACAAACGGCCAAAGAGATTCAGGTATATGGCGGTACAATGCAGATTTGCCTGCGACAAGCACATTCAATAACAGGTCTACTTTTACTAATATTTTATTAGAACATACTTTAAACTTTAATAAAACCTTTGGCGATCATGCAATAAACGGCGTGGCTGGATATTCGTACGAACAATTTAAAACAGAGTTTACCGGTGCCAGCAGGCTTAATTTAGTTACCGTAAACGGGCGAACTTTTTCCACTATTACATCCGCACAAGGTGCTCCGTCTGCAAGTGGCAATATCGATTTATATCGTTTGATCGGCTATTTATTCAGAGTTAATTATTCGTATAAAGACAAATATCTTTTTACAAGTTCTGGCAGAATTGACCAGGATTCACGTTTTGGTGAAAATAACAGGACCGGCGATTTCTATTCATTTGCCGGCTCATGGCGAATAAGCAGAGAGCATTTTTTTAATGTAAGCTGGATTAACGATCTTAAGCTAAGAGGTTCTTACGGTCAATTAGGCATAAGCAATGCATTAGGCGATTTAGCAGGCTCATGGCCAACAGTAGGATATATTAACCAAAACCAACGTGCGGTGTATGGTGTAGATCAGACGCCGGTGCTTGGCGAATCTCAAGCCATAATTTCTAACCCAAATTTAAAGTGGGAGCAACGTAACGAAACGAATATTGGTTTTGATGCAGCTATCGTAAATAATCATATTTTAATTACTGCAGATGTTTACAATAACATTTCAAAAGGAGTTTTAGTAAACGTGCCTTTGCCATTCTTTCTTGGAAGCGATAACGGTGACTATAATACGTTTATTACTGAAAATGCAGGTTCAATCCGAAATAGAGGAATAGAACTGGCTGTTACATACAGAAATAACAGCCACCCTTTTCAGTGGGATATATCCGTAAATGGAACGACTATTCAAAATCGTGTAATAAGTGTAGGCCTGCAGGGCAATGGAATTAATTATATAGAATCTACCAGTTTTATTCGCTCCGAAGTTGGCCACCCTATGTCATCATGGTATTTAATTCAAACCGCAGGTATTTTCCAAAGCCAGGATGAAGTAGATAATTACGTTGGTAAAAACGGAAATAAGATACAACCTGATGCAAAGCCTGGTGATATAAAATTTGTTGATTTGAATGGCGACGGCCAAATTAATAATGACGACCGTACTTTCTCAGGTTCACCATGGCCAACCTTTCAGGGTGGTGTGCAATTCAATGGAACATACAAACAGTTTTCGATAAATGTTCAACTGGTTGGTGTATTTGGTTATAAGATTTATGATGATGTACGCCGTGTGCTTGACAGCTACGCTAACCTTATTAATTTCAGATCAGACCTGGACCCGTGGTCTCCCAACAATACTGGCGGCAAAGACCCGCGGCTTGGCTTAGCTACTGATGCGGATATCAGCCAAAATAATCGGATTGAAAGTGATCGCTGGCTGGAAAATGGTTCGTACCTGCGGCTTCGTAACGTTCAACTATCTTACAGTTTGCCTAAACAGGCAACGCAAAAAATCGGTTTATCAAACACAAACATTTTTGTAAGTGGTCAGAACTTGCTTACACTTACCAAATACAAAGGTTACGATCCTGATGTAGTTGGCAATGGAGTTAACCAACGTGGTTTAGATGTGGGTAACTGGCCATCAAGCCGTATTATTTCTTTTGGTATTACAACAGAATTTTAATTCAAACTAACAATCATGAAAAATAAAATATTATTTATACTTACAGCTGCAATGGTTTTTATAAGCTGCCAGAAAAAACTGGATATTCAAAATCCTAACGGGCCTACTTCTGCTGATATATGGCAAACACCCGGTTATGCTCAATTAGGTGTAAACGCTATATACAGCACCTATCATCGTGTAGGTTTATCGCGCTGGCAATTTTTTGTAAATATCATCCGCTCTGATGAAGGCTTGAGTGCAAGCCCAAATGCAGACCTGATAAACAACTTCGATATCTTTCATGTAACAGATTATAATTACTTCGAAAGAAGAACTATTTACCAGGATTGTTATGTGGGAATTGACCGTTGCAACCAGGTGCTTGATAACGTTCCTAATATTGATTTGGATGCATCGTTAAAAACTCAATTGTTAGGCGAAGCGACTTTTATGCGTGGCCTGTTTTATTATTACCTGGCGGAATACTGGGGAAATGTTCCGATCATTTTACATACAAGCACAACATCTGATCAAAACCTGCCTAATTCTTCACGTGATTCTGTATGGACACAAGTTGAAACAGACTTAACGCAGGCTACTACAATGTTGCCGTTAAGTTATGGGCCTGCCGATGTAGGCCGAGCCACACGTGGCGCCGCTTATGCTTTGCTTGGCAAAACCTATATGCAGGAAAAAAAATATCAGCAGGCTGCAAATGCACTTGCATGGTTAGTAACCGGAGATGGTAAAGGTTTATATGATTTAGTGCCCACTTACAGGGATAATTTTACAGCTGCAACTGAAAATAATAAAGAATCGGTTTTTGAATTTCAGAATGCACTAAATCCATCAGACAATCATGATGATGATGTAAACAATGGTGCAGACAATTTAAACTACGGCACATCAATCGAACCGTTTTTTGCGCCACGCGGTGTGCAACCCTTTGGCTTCACTGATGGCCAGGCGCACCGTTGGGTAGTTTGGGAGTTTTTAAAAGAAAAAACTGTTAGCGGGCAAAGAGATCCCCGGTTAGAAGCTTCTTTTTTATATGATTCAACAGATCCCCGTGGACCGGATTACACTCTTGTTTATGGCACAACATGGACAAACATGAATTATCCGCCCGGACCAGCTAATCAACCCGGAACACAAAACACTGTTTGTTTTAGAAAACTTCTTACAGATTCAACAAGTAACACCTCTTCGTTCCACTCACCAAATAACTATCGGTTTATACGCTATGCTGATGTATTGTTATTATATGCGGAAGCTTTGAATGCTACAGGACAAACAGCACAGGCTTATCAATATGTTGATCGCGTAAGAGAAAGAGCTGGTTTAGCGCCTCTGTCTGCAACCATGCCTGGTCTTGGTCAGCAACAGTTTTTAGATCAGTTAAAGCATGAGCGAATAACAGAGTTATCAGGTGAAGGTCATCGTTGGGAAGATCTTGATCGTTGGGGTGATTTGGGTCCGCAACTGGCAAACCGTGATCCGGCCTTTGCTAATTTTGTTGTAGGAAGAGATGAGTTATTGCCAATTCCCCAACAGGATATTGATTCAGATCCTAATCTTAAACAAAATCCCGGTTATTAAAATTATAAAACACTCTTAAAAAGCAGTCTTCATTTACAAGACTGCTTTTTACTTTAATATTTTTGAAAATGCTAAATAAATCGTTGATAGCTTTTTTGTTTCTGTGTTTGATGATTTCGTGCGGAAAAAATGCTGATACATCAAATCCAAATCCTCCACCGCCAACCGATACAACAACCTTTAAAAATCCATTGTTGCAATCAGGCCCTGATCCATGGGTGGCGCAAAAAGACGGATATTATTATTACACAGAAACACAAGGCAATAAGATCAGCATTTGGAAAACAAAAAAAATTTCCGATCTGAAAAATGCATCTATTACAACTGTGTGGACCCCAACGGCAGGCACTGCATATTCTGATGATGTTTGGGCGCCTGAAATTCATTTCGTACAAAATAAATGGTACATCTATTTTGCTGCTGACAGTGCTGGCCAGGATGAAACACATCGTTTGTATGTTTTAGAAAATTCAAATGCAGATCCAACAACAGGTACATGGACATTCAAAGGAAAAATTAATGAACCATCTAACAATTGGGCGATTGATGCAGATGAATTTGAATACAATGGTTCGATGTATTTGTTGTGGAGTGGATGGGAAAATAATTTAGGAGGAAAACAAAATATCTACATCGCTAAACTTTCAAATCCATTTACGACTGAAGGCTCTCGTGTTTTAATTTCTTCACCAACTTATGAGTGGGAAAAAAATGGGTTTCCTGTTAATGAAGGTCCTGAAGAAATCACCAATGCAAGTGGTAACGCATACATTACTTTCTCTGCAAGCTTTTGCGGAACAGATAAATATTGTTTAGGATTATTGTCACTAAAAAGTAACGGTGACCCATTAAATGCATCAGACTGGATAAAATCTTCATCACCTGTGTTTACAACAAACGCAAATGGTGGCGCTTATGGTCCGGGTCATAATGGCTTTTTTCTTTCACCTGATGGAACACAAAACTGGATCATTTATCATGCAAACAATACAAGTGGTGAAGGTTGTGGTGATTCAAGAAATCCACGCATACAAAAGTTTACATGGAACAGTGATGGTTCGCCGAATTTTGGAAACCCTGTTGCAATAAATACCGCAATTAAAAAACCTTCGGGCGAATAATTAAGTATGATGAAGTTGACTGCATTATTTCTTTCAATTCTTATACATACTTTTTGCTTTGCACAACAAACTTTCACTAATCCGTTGTTGCCTTCCGGTGCTGATCCTTATAGTTTTTATAAAGATGGATATTATTATTATACCAACACAATGGGTAACAAAATCAAAATATGGAAAACAAAAAATCTTGCTGATTTAAAAACTGCAGAAAACAAAATAATTTTTACGCCGCCATCAAACACAAATTATTCGCATGAATTGTGGGCGCCGGAAATTATGTTCCTCCAAAATAAATGGTATGTATATTTTGCGGCAGATGATGGCAACAATAATCATCATCGTTTGTATGTTTTGGAAAATGATAATGCAGACCCGATGCAAGGTGAATGGATTTTTAAAGGCAAGCTTGCAGACAGTTCTGATAAATGGGCAATCGATGCAGACATCTTTCAATACAAAAATCAATTATACATTGCGTGGAGTGGTTGGCAGGGCGATGTGAATGGTGAGCAGGATATTTTTATTGCAAAGATGAAAAACCCTTTGACGATTGAAAGCAAACGTGTACGCATATCAAAACCGCAATATGATTGGGAAACGAAAGGTGATCTGCATGATGCAAATAATCCGCCGCATGTAAACGTGAATGAAGGTCCGCAATTTTTAGAACACAATGGAAAATTATTTATCGTTTATTCTGCGAGTGGTTGCTGGACGGATGCTTATGCGCTTGGCATGTTAAGTTTACAAGGAAATAATTTGTTGGATTCATCATCATGGAAAAAATCTGCACAACCTGTTTTTAAAGCATCTATAAAAAACTGTGTTTATGCGCCGGGGCATAATTCGTTTTTTAAATCGCCTGATGGAAAAGAGGACTGGATATTATATCATGCAAATGATAAACCTGCTGAAGGTTGCGGCATGTATCGTTCACCAAGAGCACAAAAATTTTCATGGAATAAAGATGGAACGCCCAACTTTGGCGAACCGGTAAAAGAAGGTGTAGCGGTAAATGTTCCATCAGAATAAATAAATCAAATTTTAGAAAGAAGAGAAACGATTGAAAAAATTATTATGAAAAAAATAAAAATTGTTTTTGCGTTATTATGTGTTATTGCAACAACAAATATTCATGCACAAACACCAAGAGAAGTTTGGAGTAAACAAAAAGCTAATGCATGGTATGCAAATTACGGTTGGTTGCGTGGTTGCGATTTTATTCCAAGCACAGCAATTAATCAACTTGAAATGTGGCAGGCTGAAACATTTGATACTGCAACCATCAATCGTGAATTAGGTTATGCAGAAAGTATCGGCATGAATGTGATGCGTGTGTTCTTACATCATGTGGCATGGCAGGTTGATAGCAGTGGTTTTAAAAATCGCATGAACATATATTTATCTATTGCAGATAAACATGGTATTAAAACCATTTTTGTTTTTTTTGATGATTGCTGGAATCCAACTTATCATGCGGGGAAACAACCTGAACCAAAAGTTGGTATTCATAATTCGGGTTGGATAAGAGACCCGGGACAATTGTTGTATGATAGTCCTGCTGTTGTGAATTTATTGGAAGCTTATGTAAAAGATGTGCTTATAACATTCGCACATGATAAAAGAATTTTTATGTGGGATTTATATAATGAGCCCGGCAATTCAGATTATGGAAATAAAAGCTTGCCATTGTTGCAAGACATTTTTAGATGGGCAAGAACGATCAATCCTGATCAACCGTTATCTGCAGGTGTTTGGAACACTAAGCTCACAGATTTGAACGCATATCAATTATCAAATTCAGATGTGATAAGTTATCACGATTATAATCCTGTTGATGTGCATCGCAAAACAATTGATACACTAAAAAAATATGGACGACCATTAATATGCACAGAATACATGGCACGTTTACGCAACAGTACATTCTTCACCATCATGCCTTTATTAAAAGAAAATAAAATTGTTGCTATTAACTGGGGATTAGTGGCGGGCAAAACAAATACAAAATATGCGTGGGATACGCCAATGCCAGATGGTGAAGAGCCAAAGGTTTGGTTTCATGAAATTTTCAGGCCTGATGGAACACCGTATGATGTGAAAGAAACTAACTTCATTAAAGCTTTAACAGGGAAAAAATAAGTGAATCATTTCAATTTTTATATATGAAAATTCTTTCGAGATATTTAATTGCAGTATTAGCATTTGCATTTTCAGCTTGTCAAAATAACTCAAACATGAACAACACAACAGATAGCACT
>JAFBAF010000346.1 GCA_019247895.1 Parafilimonas sp.
TTAATTTTGCTTTGTCATTTTTTCTGCGTTTTCTGCAACCTGCAGCGCTTCAATAAACTGGTCGATATCGCCATTCATAACTGCGTCTAAATTGTAGGATGTTAAACCAATGCGATGATCTGTTACGCGGCCTTGCGGATAATTATAGGTGCGAATTTTAGCACTTCTGTCACCAGTGCTTACCAATGTTTTTCTATGCCGTGAAATTTCTTCTTCCTGTTTGCGTACCTGCTCTTCATACAATTTAGTACGTAACATTGTCATTGCTTTTTCACGGTTGCCTAACTGGCTGCGCTCTGTTTGACAAACCACAACCGTACCCGTTGGAATATGTGTAAGCATTACTTTAGTTTCCACCTTATTTACATTTTGACCACCAGCTCCGCCGCTGCGTGCGGTTTCCATTTTTACATCAGCAGGATTTAATTCAAAATCCACTTCTTCAGCTTCGGGCATCACGGCAACTGTTGCAGCAGACGTATGCACACGGCCCTGCGTTTCTGTATCGGGCACACGCTGCACACGATGCACGCCGCTTTCAAATTTTAAAGTGCCGTAAACATCCTCGCCAGTCACTTCAACCATCACTTCTTTGTAACCGCCAACAGTTCCCTCGCTTTCACTTACCACGTTTGTTTTCCAACCTTTTTTTGCTGCATAACGCAAATACATGTCTAATATATCCCCGGCAAATAAACTTGCTTCATCGCCGCCAGTACCGGCACGAATTTCAAGCACAGCATTTTTATCATCCTGCGGATCTTTTGGTATTAAAAGTTTGGTGAGCTCTTTTTCAAGTGCAGCTTTTTTTTCTTCCAATTCCGGCAATTCCATTTTTGCAAGTTCACGCATATCCGCATCGCTGCTGTTCAAACCTTCTTTTGCAAAATCATAATCAGCAGAAACTTTTTTAAATTCTGCGTATGGCTTTACAATTTTTTCAAGCTGGCTATATTCTTTGCTTAGCTTTTGAAATTCAGATTGTTTATTTATTATTTCAGGATTCGTTAATGCAACGCCAACCTGCTCAAATCTTGCCTTTATTGCTTCTAATTGTTCGATCATGTTTTTAGTTTCAATGTTTCAATGTTTAATTGTTTCATTGTTGTTTACTCTGAAACCTTGAAACGCTTAAACTGTTGAAACTTTAAAAGTGTGCAAATTTATGTGTTTTCGGCCGCTTAACTTTACGGCATGGGTTACAGGAAATTTAAAGCTGATCATTTGTTTGCGGGCACAGGATTGCAGGATGCTAACAATATTTTAATTACAGATGAAAACGGTATAGTAGAAAATATTGTTGAGGAAAAGGATGCAGGTGATGATATTGAAACTTTCGAAGGAATTATTTCTCCGGGATTTATTAATTGCCATTGCCATTTGGAATTAAGTCACATGAAAAATGTGATTGAAAGCGGAACAGGGCTAATAGATTTTTTGATAAAAGTGGTGAGTTTACGAGGCGCTCTCAAAGAAGAAATGGAAGCCGCTATTCAAAACGCAGATAATGAAATGTTTGAAGGAGGAATTGTTGCTGTTGGTGATATCAGCAACACAACAGATTCTTTGCAAACAAAAGTAAAAAGCAAAATCATCTATCGCAATTTTATTGAAGTGCTTGGGTTTTCAGAAGAAAACGCAAAAAATGCATTAGAACCTTATGTAATTGTTTACAAAGATTTTTGTGCAGCAGGCTTAGAGAAAAACACATCAATTGTTCCGCATGCGCCATATACAATAAGCAGAACAATGTTTGGTTTGATCAATGATTTATCTAAACATAAAATCATTTCAATTCACAACCAGGAAACATTAGCAGAAGATGAATTGTATCAAACAAAAACAGGCGATTTTTTCAGGTTGTACCATCATCTTAATATAAACACAGATTTTTTCCAGCCTTATAAAACAAGCAGCCTGCAATCTTATTTGCCTTTGCTTGATAAGCCAAAACAAATTCTATTAATTCATAACACTTTTACAACGCAAGCTGATATTGAATTTGCGCACCGGCAATCTGCAATTAACAATCAAAAATTGTTTTGGTGTTTATGCGCAAACGCAAATTTGTACATTGAAAACAAACTGCCGCCAGTTGAATTATTCAGAAAAAATAATTGCTCAATCGTTTTAGGAACTGATAGTTATTCAAGTAACTGGAGCTTGAATATTTTAGATGAAATGAAAACCATTCAAAAGAATTTTCCTTCGTTAAAAGCTGCAGAGTTATTACAATGGTCAACTATCAATGGAGCTAAAGCGTTAGGCTTCGATGATGTTTTCGGAAGCTTTGAAAAAGGAAAAAAACCGGGTGTTGTTTTAATAAATAACATCTATAATAACAAATTAACTGAACATTCTGCAGCAAAAAGGATTTTATAATTATTCCAACACTTCTTTTAAAACTAATAAACTTTTTAGCTTTTTAAAATCTGTTATATGATACGAAATGTAATATATCAATGCATCTAAAACCTGCCGGCGTGTTTGCTGGTTAAGTTTTATATTTTCAAGATCGTTATAAAATTGAATATGCCGTATTCTTGAAATTATTTCGGCAATAAAGCCTTCAATAAAATTTGCATGCGATTTTTCTGAATTTACAAAAACACCTTCGTGTAAATTTAGTGCCGGTGTATCATCTGAATAACTTCCCTGCAATTGGAAACCTGATTCTGTTGCCAAATGCAGAATAAAATATAAAGGCAAGTTCGCAGCAATTGTATTAGAACCCTTATCAGCCTGCAGTAAACTTCCTTCCAATAAATAAAATAATTCAGGATTAGCTTCGGGTTGTTTTATTGCATGTTGAAACAACTCGATCATAAATTGTGCAACAGCATTTCTTACAACATCAAACAAAACTTTATTGTATAAATAACTCCATTTATATTCTTTTATAAACTGAAGGTTTT
>JAFBAF010000365.1 GCA_019247895.1 Parafilimonas sp.
AAACATTGAGCCTGGCCTTAATTTATACAAAAGGCTTCAATACTATAAATTCAAACATATACGTACTCCTGGAATGTTCTTTTATCCTGTACCAGTTTTACAGTTGGCAAACAATTAGCCGGTTTACGTTTTATACATTGTTCTTTCTGAGTTTTTTCGTGTGGTCGTTAGACAATGTGGTATGGCATCGCATTTACGATTGTAATGCATTTTTCAGGCTTACTTACTCGGCCATCATTGTTGCTTGTAGCATACGGAAGGTTGATAGCTTAGTTAAATACGAGCGCTTTTCTATATTCAGAAATGCTGCATTTTTAATTTGTTTTTCTTTCCTCCTTTATTATAGCTGCAAATCTCTTATTGAAGTTTTTTACGCATTTCATATTCCTGTCGAAAGCGCTGCGCTCAGAAAGATTTTTATGATCTTGTATGTTGACGATTTCATTTCGAATATCATTTATACAATAGCACTCTTATGTATTCCAAAGCTGGAAACTTTTTCCCTGCCATACTGATAGCAACAATAATATTTGCTGTTTTTGTTATAAGTTTTGCAATAACAATTGCGTATTTCCAAAAACGAAAGTTTGCTTTGCACAAAACACGGGTGAGGTCAGAGATAAATGCACTCGAAAAAGAGCGGGCACGCATTGCTAATGATCTGCATGATGATTTAGGTGCCTCTCTTTCTGCAATTAAATTAAAATTGCAATGCCTCAATCTCCCGGACGAAAAAGAACACAGCCTTATAGTAGACTCCGAAGCATATATTGATGAAGCAATGCTTAAGTTAAAACGCATTTCATTTAACCTCATGCCAAGGGTGCTTCAACGCAAAGGATTGAAACAGGCGCTTTGTGAACTGATTGATACAATCGAGCAAAGCATGCATATCAAAATAAGTTTCCGCTATAATTGCCACCAGCTAAACGACGAACAAACAATTCATATTTACCGCATTGCTCAGGAAATACTAAATAACATTGTAAAGCATTCTTGCGCATCAGTTGCATCCGTTGAACTTAAAGAACGCAAAAACAAACTTGTTTTAAATATAAAAGACAATGGCACTGGTTTTAAAAAAGACGACGCTGTAAAAGCAGGTATGGGGCAAGGATTGCAAAATATACAGGCAAGGGCAGATGTCTTAAGTGCAAGAATGTTTTTAAGCACTTCGATAGGCGGTGGTACAGATTACTCGTTTCAAATTCCCTTATTATATGACACTAAAATCTAAAATAAGCGTTTTGATCGCCGACGACCATGCAATCTATCTTGACGGCCTTGAAACGCTTCTGTCAAAAGATGAAGAGATTGAAATAATCGGAACCGCATCAGAAGGAGCCAGGTTGATCCAATTAACGAAACAATTGGTTCCGGACGTTGTCCTGACTGATATAAAAATGCCTGGTGTTGATGGCATTGATGCTATCAGGGAAATATCAGCTTTACGAATTCCCACTGCTTGCATTGCACTTTCCACCTTCGACACCGACTCTTTAATTGTTGAAGCGTTGGAAGCAGGTGCAATGGGCTATATAACGAAAAATGCACAAAGAGGTGAAATAATAGAAGCAATTAAAACTGTAAATGTGAATCAACCTTATTATTGCAGAACCACTTCTTTAAAATTGGCGAGACAGATTGCAAAAAGCAACTTTAATCCATTTAAAACTGAAGGATCGCCATCATTCAACGATACTGAAAAAGAAATTATTCGCTTAATCTGCCAGGAAAACACAAGTGAAGAAATTAGTAAACACATTCATATGGCTAAGCGAACGGTGCAAGGCAATAGGGCAAATCTTAGAAAAAGCAGGTGTTAAACACCGATTGGACTTGTGATTTTCGCGATACGAAACGGGTACTATTCATATAATTACTAAGTAATTATACGAAATATTTAAGTATCAATACACCTTAGCATTCACTGGCAGGATGTATTACAGGCAACACTGTTAGCTGCAGTTGGTACAACAGTTAGCTTTTGCATGTCTATGCTGCTTAAAAGACTAAATAAAAGAAAACCTTCATAAACCAGATGAGGCTGCGGCTAAACCGCGGCCTCTTTAAATTGCTAACTTTTTAACGAATAAAATTGATCCGCAGCTTTTTTTGCGGGTATCCACGAAGCGATCAGTGCAATGATAATTACAGTAAGTGTTACTAATATAAAATCCTGCGGTATCATTTTTACAGGATAATAATTAATAATAAAAGTGCCGCCTTCAAGTTTTATGATCTTATATTTTATTTGGATATAACAAATGATAAAAGCTAATGCCATTCCTAAGATTCCACCGGCACCCGCAAGTACAAAACCCTCACTTAGAAAAATATTTTGAATACGGCTTTCAGTTGCGCCCATTGCTTTTAATACAGCGATATCTTTTTCTTTTTCCAGTACAAGCATGGTTAAGGCACCAATCATATTAAATGCTGCTACTAATAATATGAGTGAAAGAATGCCATAGATCACCCATTTTTCTATTTCCATTACGGTAAACAAACTCTGATTTTGTTCATAGTTTGTTTGTACAGTAAAATTTTCTCCAAGTAGTTTTTGCAGTTGCTGCTGAATTTTTTTTAAATCGTCTTTGTCATTGGCTGAAATCTCGATCCCTGAATATTGATCCGCATCCAGGTCAAGCATATACTGTACAAATGCAAGGTTGGTAAAAACATATTTATCATCAAATTCCTGCTGTATAGAAAAAATGCCTGAAGGCTTTACTTCAAACGAATGCATTGCATCAAGGCTATTGAAATTTTTTGCTTTACGGTTAGGAAGATACACAACAAGGTTTGATAAAGGCGATTGCGGATCTGCACCAACTGCATTGGCAATGCCTGAACCAGCTATGATAGATGGCGCATCCGTTGTTCCCAGATCATATTTTCCGCTGGTAACATAATGTGATAATTTATTTACAATGTTGTAATTTTTATCAACGCCCTTTAAAAAAACAATGGTTTGATAATCGCCATTTACCAGCACAGCTTTTTCTTCAACTGTAAAACTTATTGCATTAATGCCTTTAACTGTTCTTATTTGTTTGATCGTTTGTTCATTGGCATTAAAAAATTTTCCCTGCTTTGGCAGAATTTTAATATCCGCATAAAAATCTCCGTATAAATTTTTTACAAGATTTTCAAAGCCGTTAAAAACGCTTAGCACGATTATTAAGGCAGCCGTGCTTACCGTTATTGCAACCATGCTTATCCATGCAATAATGTTTATGGCATTAGTAGATTTTTTTGATTTAAAATAGCGCCAGGCGAAGAGAAAGTTCATAACCCCTAAAAGGGAATTTTAAAAATGAAGAATAATTAATCATTGCCTTTTTGCTCCCCTTCAGAGGTTGGGGTTTTTATTTGTTTAAATAGCTCTTCCATTTTAAAAACATGGTCAAGTGTATCATCTAAATAAAATTTTAGAACCGGCATTCTGCGCAACTGGTTTTTAACTCTCGCCGTTAATTCTTTTTTTATTTCCCATTCCCTTGATTCTATTTTTTTAAGCGCAGCTTTTTCATTCTCCACTTTAAACATGCTTATATAAATTCTTGCTTCAAGCAAATCAGGCGTAACTTTTACTGATGAAATTGAAACCATTCCTCCGTCAATCATATTCAGGCTTAGTCTTCTGAAAATATCATTTAATTCTTCTGATAATACTGCAGCAACCTGTTTTTGTCTTTTACCTTCTTCCATACTATTACCTTTGCTGTAAAATTAGCACGAATTGATTTGAATTGTAAAGCATTATTAATTTATAACAAAACAAGTTTGCAATCATCTTCAATCTAAATAATTACTGGTTCATTGTTGCAAACAAAGTTCGGCCGATACCATAAATTAAAATATATCATCAATTCCATGTGACAATTTAAAATCATCAATGCACACATGAAACAATACTCAAGGGTTTTCAGGTATCTAAAAAGTTATAAGCCGCAAATCATTCTCTATTTTCTTTTTACTTCATTATCTATAGTTTTTTCAATAGTGTCGATAGGCATGTTAATGCCTTTTTTAGATTTAATATTTCACGCAGGCGCGTCTTCATTTTCAGGTTTCACTGAATCAAAAAATCCAACGCTCCGCTTTATAAGAAACATACTTGTTCAATCAATAAACCAGTACGGCAGCTTAAAAACACTTGCATTCATATGCGTTTTTATTATAGTTTCTATTTTTTTAAAGAATCTATTTCTGTATTTGTCATCATACATACTTAATCCTTTAAAAAATTCAATTGTAAACAGGCTAAGAAGCGAGCTCTATGATAAAATTCTGCATTTACCTATCGGCTATTTTACCGAAAAGAGGAAAGGTGATCTTATAAGTCGTATTACAAATGATATTTCTGAAGTAGAAAATTCTGTTGTTGGTACGTTGGAAGGCTGGATTCGCGATCCGCTGACAATACTTTTAAATGTTGGGTTCCTGTTCGTTTTAAGTCCGCAGCTTACTTTATTTCTTATCATTTTAATTCCTGTGATGGGTTTTGTTATTGGAAGAATTTCGCGTTCATTGAAAAAACAATCTTCAAAAGCTGCAATAAAACACGGAGAATCGGTTTCGATTTTAGATGAAACATTAAGCGGCCTGCGTGTGATAAAGGCATTTAATGCTGAAACTTTGTTACGCTCAAAATTTTTTAAAGTGAATGATGAATTGTTACATGCGAAAAATCATATTGGATACCGGAGAGATTTGGCTTCGCCGGTAAGTGAACTGTTAGGTGTGATAATGTTTGCCATTATTTTGTGGTATGGTGGCAGCGGCATTTTAAGCGGAAAAATGTCGTTGGAAGCTTCTGTGCTGATAGGATTTCTGGCATTGTTTTATAATATCATTACTCCTGCCAAATCTATTTCTACCTCATTCAGCAATATGCAAAAAGGCAGTGCGGCTATCGGGCGCATTGAAGAAGTTTTAAGAGCAACCAATACCGTCGATGATAATCCTAATGGTAAATTGCTTCAGCATTTTTCTAACGGCATTGAATTTAAAAATGTAAGTTTTAAATATGAAGATGCAACGATATTAAAGAATATCAACCTTAAAATTGAAAAAGGTAAAACGATTGCATTGGTTGGTGCATCAGGCGCGGGAAAAAGTA
>JAFBAF010000093.1 GCA_019247895.1 Parafilimonas sp.
TTCACTATTATTATCCCAAAACTGTCCGTGATAAGTATTCGGGTGTTGTCCTTCGCCAGCTAGTGGGTCTTTCGGATTTTGCATATTCCTTAAACAATCAGAACCATTTGCCATAATCTCTTCACCAAAGCAAATTGTAAATTTCCAACTTAAATGCCAATTCATTTGTAACGAATCTTCCGCAATTATTAATTCTGAAACCGATTTATCTTGGCTGTTTCCGGTCCATTTAAACTTTCTATAATGAGCATACTTATAAACTTTGTTGATTGCAGTTTGTTCTGTAATATTGGTTTAATCCCAAAATTTAAATCCGCAATTAAACCATTTATTGTTTTAATGTAATCGTGTAAAGAGTGAACGATATATTCGGCACCTTCCACTTTTATTCCTTTATAATATTGCTGAAATTTTTGATGAGTAAATCCTAAATTATCTGATTGTGTTTTAACTAACTTTAATTCATCATCTTGTTTAACTTTTAAACCTTTTTTAGGAATATCATAGTATTTGAAAACTTTCTTTCTGCATTTTGAGCTTCAGAAAATCTGGCAAAAATGATTTTATTTGAGTTTTTATCTCTTTGAATTTCTAGAGTATCAGTTTGCCCGTAAGTATAAATAGTGCATGTGGTTGCAACAAAAAGCAATAGCAATAACTTTATATAGTTTGATTTCATACATTAGTTTGATTTTGTTAAATAATATGAGATCGCATCTGCTGTGAATCTATCAGGGCTTACTAAAATTAAAGTGTCATTAACTATTCTATCGGGTTCAAAATAGTTTGGTGAAAACCGCTTATCATAAAATTCCATCACTGAAATTGAATCTGAATAACCGTTCGGTTTGTATCTTAACCAATTTATTATAGCATCAGCAAGCAATGTATCTTGAAAAGTATATCTTATTCTATCATTAGGAAGAAATTCATAGTACTCATTATACAATTCACGATCGCTTTTACAAGTGCCGCAAAATCCTCCCATAGTGTAGTGTAGTTTCCATTTTCCTTGTATATGTGATTGAATTTCTGAAAGAGGCTTATTGTATAAAATTATATTTACATAACCGCTATCTTTTTTACATTGTGCTATGCAAAAAATAAAAGTAAATCCTGCAAAGAGGCAGGTAATTTGAAAGGCTTTTCTCATTGTATATTTATTTAAATGACACTAAATTTAAAATAAGGTTGCAAACATGAAGGTGGGCTTAATCCACAAATAATTTGATTTTGAAATACCATAAAAATTTTTGCAACGAGGTATAAGCAATAGTTGTAGTCGCATAATTAAACAATCTTTTAAAAATGTACAATGAGAAAATCCCCAATTTCTTCGGTATTTTACCATTCCAAAATAAGCTTCTTTTATTCGTGTAATACTATTGATATGTATTGTGAATTATCCCTGATTTATCAATATTAGTTTTCCGAACCTCGATTCATCTTGGTATTTAAGTTTTGAATGACCTTAATAATTTTTTTCATTGTATATTGACGATAAACTTTTAATAACGTGCAATACTAAATGCTTTTATCACTCTCATAATTTCTTTCTTAATTACATCGTTCGCTGCTAAGCAACATCGCCAAAAACTCTTATTTTTGAGCCCGAGCAAGAAATATAATAGCCTACATTATTTTAATCTGGTTGCAATAAATGTCAGCAAAAGTTACTAAAATAGGCGTGTTAACTTCCGGTGGTGATTCACCGGGAATGAACGCCGCAATTCGCGCAGTAGTAAGAACAGCATTATACAGAAATCTTGAAGTGTATGGAATTATGCGCGGATACAACGGAATGATCGAAGATGATATTTATCAAATGGGTTCGCGTTCTGTTGCCAATATTATTCAGCGCGGCGGAACAATTTTAAAAACTGCACGAAGCAAAGATTTTTACGGCGAAGAAGGCAGAAAAAAAGCTTACGAAAATTTACAAAAGCGTGGTATTGATGGGTTGGTCGTAATTGGTGGTGATGGAAGTTTCACCGGCGCTTATAAATTGAGCAAAGAGTTTGGCATTCCATGCACCGGTATTCCCGGAACCATTGATAAAGATTTATACGGAACAGATTTTACCATTGGCTTTGATACTGCAGTAAACACTGCCGTGCAGGCGATTGACAGAATCCGGGATACTGCAGATTCGCATGATCGGCTTTTTATTGTTGAAGTAATGGGGCGGCATGCCGGTTATATTGCTTTGCACAGCGGCATCGCCACAGGCGCTGAAAATATTTTAATGCCTGAAGTAACTACTACGCTCGACGAAATGCTCACATCACTTTCAGAACAGGAAAAAAGAAAAAAACTGGTTAACCTTGTTGTGGTGGCGGAAGGTTATCAGCCTGATCCTGATAAACCTGAATTAAGAGGCGCAACAGAAGTGGCAAGAATTGTGGAAGAAAAATTAAAAGGGCTTGAAACAAGACTTACTATTTTAGGTCACATACAACGCGGCGGGCCACCAACATGTATAGATCGCTTTATTGCAAGCCGCATGGGCTACCATTCCGTAGAATGTTTAATTGAAGGACGGCATAATGTTATGGTTGGAATTTTGCATAACAATATGCATTATACACCTCTTGAAATTGCGATTCGTGAAAAACAAAAAATAGGTGAAGACTGGCTGAATATTGTAAAAATTCTGGCAAGCTAAGCCCCAACCTTAAAGGGAGTAAGGCAATAGCAATTGAAATATTGAATTATTAACCGCTCAAAGTCCCGTTCGGGATTTAGGGCTCAAAAAAGTCCCTTTTAGGGATTTAGGATAAATTATGTCAGACGGAGTAACAAAGTACCTGCATAAAGAAATGGATAAGCAGGCAGGTATTGAACATACTTTTCACAGAACAAAGATTGTTGCAACAGTTGGGCCGGCATGTGATACATATGAAAAAATGCTCGAGCTGGCAAGAGCAGGTGTGAATGTTTTTCGCCTGAATTTTTCCCACGGCACGCATGAAGACAAAGCAAAAATATTAGCATTCATTGAAAGAATGAATGATGAAGAACCTTTCAATGTCTCATCGCTTGCCGATTTGCAGGGGCCAAAATTAAGAGTCGGAGATATTCAGAATGGGTTGCTCGAAATAAAAAATGGCGACATTCTCACTTTCACTTCAAAAGAAAAAGTATTAGGCACAAAAGAAAAAATTTATGTATCTTATCCAAACCTTCATTCAGATGTAAAAGTTGGTGATAAAATTTTGATCGATGATGGAAAACTGGAAGTGGTTGTTATTGAGATTACTCCTGATGATGACGTGAAAGTTGCTGTTACTTACGGCGGCGTTTTATTGCCCAAAAAAGGCGTTAATCTTCCCGATACAGATATTTCTCTTCCTGCATTAACAGAGAAGGATTTGAATGATCTTGATTTTATTCTTGATCAAAATGTTGATTGGATCGCGCTTTCGTTTGTGCGCAAAGCAGAAGATATTATCGATCTGAAAAAAAGAATTGGAGAAAGAAAATGTCCCGCCAAAGTAATCGCAAAAATAGAAATGCCATCTGCATTAAAAGACCTGCGCAATATTATTTTGGAATCTGATGCAGTGATGGTTGCCCGCGGAGATTTGGGTGTTGAATTGCCTGTTGAAAAAGTTCCCATGGCGCAGCGTGATATTATCCGCAAATGCATTCATCGTGCAAAACCTGTGATTGTTGCCACGCAGATGATGGAAAGCATGATCGATCATATAAAGCCGAACAGAAGTGAAATTACTGACGTTGCCAATGCAGTGTTAGAAGGTGCGGATGCAGTAATGTTAAGTGCAGAAACCGCAACCGGAAAACATCCGCCATTAGTGGTTGAAACAATGCGCAGAATTATTTTGGAAGTTGAAAAAACAGAATACCGTTATAATCGCGAAGAAGATCTGAAACCACTCGCTCACTCTCCTTCTTTTTTGAGTGATGCAATTTGTTATAACGCCTGCAAAATTGCAAAAGATGCGAATGCAGACGCATTGATTGGAATGACACAAAGTGGTTACACTGCTTTTATGCTAAGCAGTTACAGGCCAAAAAGCCCTTTGTATATTTTTACAAAAGTGCGCAGCCTTGTAAACCAGTTAAGTTTAAGCTGGGGTGTTCGTGCGTTTTATTATGATGAAGAAATTAGTTTGGATGATATATTTTTTGACCAGATAAATATTTTGAGAGAACGTGGATTTATCAAACCAGATGATGTGGTAATTAATACAGGCAGCACGCCGGTTAACCTGCATCTTCCAACAAATGTTTTAAAAATTACAAAAGTTGAATAACCACCTCCCGCAAAATGCGGGATTTTTTTTGTGTGTTATTTACACTTTGAATGAAACCAAAATAGTAATAGTATTAAATTTCATGAAAAGCTTCTACATGAGAAATTTCTTAGTTGTATTTTTTTTATTTATCACAACAGCTTGTTTCGCACAACAACAATCTCTTAACATTATTCCTGAACCTGTAAAGGTTGAAATTAAAGATGGAAGTTTCAATATTAAAAGTGCCACGTTTATTTATCATCAAAATGATGTTGAAAAAAGCATTTCCTTCTTCAATAATTATTTAAAAAAATATTATGGCTTTTATCTCAATTCAACAACTAAAAATCTTTATCCAGAATACAAAATATATCTAAGTTATAATAGTAAAAACAATCTTCCTGCAGGTGCATATAAAATGGAAGTATCGCCAAGTAATGTTATAATTCAAGGTGGCGATGCTCAAGGAGTTTTTTATGCAATTCAAACGTTAATACAATTATTGCCAACAGAAAAATCAAGCAGTCTTAATGTTCAATCATGTAGTATTATCGATTCTCCACGCTTTGCTTACCGCGGCTTGCATTTAGATTGTGGCCGTCACTTTTTCTCTGTTGATTTTGTTAAGCAATACATAGATTTCATTGCCATGCACAAAATGAATACTTTTCATTGGCACCTAACTGAAGACCAGGGCTGGCGTATTGAAATAAAAAAATATCCTAAGCTTACACAAGTTGGTGCTTGCAGAAACGGAACGATTATTGGCCATCATCCGGGTACCGGAAATGATAATACAGAAAATTGCGGCTACTACACACAACAACAAATAAAAGAAATAGTAAAGTATGCGGCAGATCGTTACGTTACTATCATTCCTGAAATAGAAATGCCCGGTCACGCATCGGCTGCTATTGCTGCGTATCCGCAATTAAGTTGTTTTCCTGATTCATCTACAAAAATTGCAAAAGGTGTAAAATGGAGCGGTGATTCAACAGGCAAGCAAGTGCAACAGAGCTGGGGTGTCTATCCT
>JAFBAF010000133.1 GCA_019247895.1 Parafilimonas sp.
CTGAACAATCTCTACTTTTTCAAATTGGTGCAAACGATTTAATCCACGCACATCTTTACCATAACTTCCCGCTTCTCTTCTAAAACATGGTGAGTAAGCTGTCATCCTTATCGGTAATTCTTCCGGCTTTACAATTGTATCGCGATAAATATTTGTAACAGGCACTTCAGATGTTGGTATCAAATAAAATTCATCTTCATTTATATAATACATCTGGCCTTCTTTATCCGGCAATTGCCCGGTTGCAAAGGCACTGTCTGCATTCACCACAAACGGCGGAATAATTTCTTTATAACCTGCGGCTGTATTGTAATCTAAAAAATATTGTATCAATGCTCTTTGCAATCTTGCGCCCTTGCCTGTATAAACCGGAAAACCGCTGCCGGTAATTTTTGTTCCGAGTTCAAAATCTATCAGCTTGTATTTTTTTGTAAGCTCCCAATGCGGCAAAGCATTTTCATGCAAAGCAGGTTTATTGCCACCTTCTTTTATTGTTTCATTGTCTTCAGCCGTAAAACCTTTTGGTACTTTTTCAGAAGGAATATTGGGTAAAAGCACAAGTGTCTCCTGTAGTTTCTTTTCAACGTTTGAAGCCTTTTGCTTTACAGGTTCAAGCGAGGCTTTCCATTCTGTAACAGAAGCTTTTACTTGTTCAGCTTCTTCTTTATTTCCGGCTGCCATCAGCTTGCCGATATTTTTGCTTGAGCTGTTTATTTGAGATTGCAATGCATCAAATTCTGCCTGCAATTTTTTGCGTTCATCATCTAAGGCAATTATGTCATCAACCAATTCTAATTGCCTGAAGTTTTTTACACTCAGTCTTTCTTTTATTAATTCAGGATTATTACGTAACACATTTACCTGCAACATAACTATTGTTTGCGCAAAGATATTTTTGACAGTGAATAGCGCAAGAGAAAAATTATATTCGCTAAAAACAAGATTATGATCAACGAAACTATGGTAACTACAAATGTAGAATTGAACGGTTACAAAATTATAGAAACGCTTGGTATTGTACGTGGCATAACTGTACGCAGCAGAAGTATTGCAGGAAATTTAGCCGGCGGTGTTCAAAGTTTGTTTGGCGGAAAGCTTTCTATTTATGTTGACTTGTGCGAAAAAGCCCGTGAAGAGGCTTTTCAACACATGTTGCAACATGCAGCAGAAAGAGGTGCAAACGCAATTATTGCTATGCGTTATGATGCAAATGAAGTGATGCAGGGCATTACAGAAGTGCTTGCCTATGGTACTGCAGTAAGAGCCGAAAAATCTAATTGAATTAGTTTAACATTCTAATATTTTACAATTTATTTCTGCAATTATATTTGCAAATATGATTGCAGCAGATGATCTTCAGCAGCGGTGGTGGAACCTTGAAGCAAAGCTTGCCGAACGTTTTGGCAAAAAACCCGACATGGAAGCAATTCTTTTTTTGATCGGAATGCAGGAAACAGGATTTATAAAACAAAAAATTACAAAAGAACAAAAGCAGGATTTAATGCATGTGGCAATCTGTACAGTGCTAAGCCCAAGCGGGTATTATGAATTGGAAAGAAAAGATAAAGATGGCTGGCCTCATTTTAACCAACTGAAAGAACACAAATCAATGTCGTTAACTGAGCAAGAAAATTTTTTGAAAGACCATATTTTATTTTATTTCGAACAACAGGATTTTTAAAATTTTATTTATGCAAAAAATTGTACTGGTTGTTGTCAGTTTTTTATTCATCTTTTCAACATCTGCACAAACAAAACCGGCCAGAACACCAATAAAGCCCATAACAAAAGAAAGGTTAGTTGAAATAAAAACGGATCTTGGATTGGTGGTGGTTAAATTGTACGATTCAACTCCTTTACATCGCGACAATTTTATCAAGCTTGTAAAGCAGGGATTTTACGACAGCCTGTTATTTCACAGGGTAATACAAGGTTTTATGATACAAGGCGGCGATCCTGAAAGTAAACATGCTGATAGCGGTTCAGTATTAGGAAATGGTGAAGCGCCGGGCGATAGAATACCGGCTGAATTCAGAAATAATTATATTCATAAAAAAGGTGCGTTGGCAATGGCGAGAGACGATAATCCGGAAAAAGCAAGCAGCAATTGCCAGTTTTATATTGTTGAAGGAAAAATTATGGATGATAATATGCTGAATCAAATTGAATGTAACATAAGGCAAACTAATCCGGGTTTTTATTACACAGATGCGGAGCGAAAATTATATAAAACAATTGGCGGAACACCTTTTCTCGATCAGAATTATACCGTATTTGGTGAAGTAATAAAAGGACTTGACGTGATCGATAAAATTGCGGCTGTGCCAAGAGATCAGAACGACCGTCCGTTGAGCAATATTCACATGAAAATGCGCCTGTTGAATTAAGATTGGTTGCTAATAATTTTTTAATGAATATTTGTATCATAAAACACAAATAATGAATTTCCCTTCAGAATTAAAATATACAAAAGACCATGAATGGTTGAAAATGCTCGATGATAAAACTGCATTGATCGGTATTACAGATTTTGCACAACGTGAATTAGGAGACATTGTTTTTATTGACATTAGTACTGTTGGCAAGGAATTGAATGCAGAAGAAGTGTTTGGAACTGTAGAAGCTGTAAAAACAGTAAGCGACTTGTTTTTGCCGGTTGCCGCAAAAGTGGTTGAAGTAAACAGCGCTCTTACCGATAAACCCGAATTAGTAAATAATGATCCTTATGGTGAAGGCTGGATGGCTAAGATAGAAATAACTAACGCTGACGACACCAACAATTTGCTTAACGCTGAAGCTTATGAGCAATTGGTAGGTTGACGCATACAACCCATTTATAAACTATAGAATGCCGCAATCATCTTCTTATACTGAAAATGAATTGGTGCAACTGTTAAAGCAGCGCACACAAGCTGCCTTTAGCTATTTGTATGAGCATTATTCCGGTGCTTTATACAGCATAATTCTTTCTATTATACAAGATAAAGAATTGGCGAATGATACTTTGCAGGAAGTGTTCATTAAGATCTGGCGGCAAATAGAGCAATACGACCCCCAGAAAGGAAGATTATTTACATGGATGGTAAACATCAGCCGGAATGCAAGCATTGATATTCTGAGAAGCAAAGGTTATAATGCACAAAAACAAAACCGGGAATTAACCGAAAGCGTATATACAGCAGCAGGAACTATAAATATTGAAACGGATAAAATAGGTTTGCGGAAAGTAGTTGATAATTTAAAAGATGATTTTAAAGTGTTGATTGATCTGGCATATTTCCAGGGTTATACACAAGATGAAATTTCAAAGACGTTAAATATTCCTTTAGGAACAGTTAAAACAAGATTGCGCAGTGCACTTACAGCGTTAAGAGAATTTATAAAGAAATAATGGATATTAAAGGATACATACAAAGTGGAATAATCGAACAGTATGTTCTTGGCTTAACAAGTGCAGAAGAATCGGCGGAATTTGAACAATTGCGCGCTCAATATCCTGAGTTAAATGACGCTGTTTTAAACTTTGAAAAACAGCTTGAAGAATATGCATTAATAAATGCAATACAGCCGCCTTTACAAGTAAGATCAACTTTGGAAAAAGAATTATTTAATAACTCAACCACTGAAAAAACTTCAATTAAAGCAAGCACTCCTGTTTACAATATTAATACCTGGAGATATGTAGCAGCGGCTTGCATTATTTTATTGATCATCAGTACAGCGCTTAATTTTTATTTTTATTCAGGCTACAAAAATTCTAAGGATCAATTCGAAGCATTACTTTCTCAACAAAATACATTGCAGGCAAATAATGCATCTTATAAACAAAGCCTGCAAATGATGGAAGACACATCAATGATGCATGTTGAAATGAAGAGCGTGCCCGGAAAAGAAAAAAATTTAGCAACTGTTTTATGGGATAAAAGTTCAAAGGATGTTTATCTATACATAAATAATATGCAGCCAACGCCACAAGGTAAACAGTACCAGCTTTGGGCAATCGTTGATGGTAAACCTGTTGACGCAGGCATGATAAGCGATTGTGTGGGTTTATGTAAAATGAAAAAAATAGATCATGCAGAAGCCTTTGCCGTTACTCTTGAAAAAGAGGGAGGAAGTGCAACACCAACAATGAATGAAATGTATGTAATGGGAAAAATTTAAAGCGGCAGATAGCTCCTAATAAAAAAAGTCTTGTATTAGAATGCAAGGCTTTTTTTTATGGAAAAAAATGTTTGATAAATCCATAATTGACCAGCGTTCGTAAATGAATAAAAAAAATCATTTATGAAAAAACTTTTTAAGTTAGGCGCTATTATTCTTGCAGTCTTAATTGTAAGTGCAACAACAGTAAATGCACAGGATAAAACAGTAATGGTTGGCGGTGCTGCCATGTATCCTTCAAAAAATATTGTTGAAAATGCAGTGAACTCAAAAGATCACACCACTTTGGTTGCTGCGGTTAAAGCAGCAGGTCTTGTTGAAACATTGCAAGGTACAGGCCCTTTTACTGTTTTTGCCCCAACCAACGAAGCTTTTAATAAGTTACCACAAGGCGCAGTTGACAATTTATTAATGCCGGAAAATAAAGAGAAACTGGCCGCTGTACTAACTTATCATGTAATTGCAGGCAAAATAGACAGCAAAACGTTGATGGAATGGATAAAGAAAAACGGTGGCACCTATACAGCCACAACAGTGCAAGGCGGTAAATTAATGTTTAGTTTGAAAGGAAATAATTTAATGGTGATGGACGAAAGCGGCAACAGCGCCAAAGTAACTATTAAAGATGTTTATCAAAGCAACGGTGTTATTCATGTAATTGATACCGTACTGATGCCAAAAAGTTAAGTTGTTTTCTGCTATGTGAAATAGAAAGAGCCCATTAGCGGCTCTTTTTTATTTTTGCGCCACAATGAAAATTAAACCAGCTTATTTTATTCCTGCCATTGTATGGTTCATTATTGCCAATATTTTATTTTTAATGCCCGGCCCTGATGTACCTTCTGTAAGTTTTTTAGATATAATTTATTTTGATAAATGGGTGCATGCAGGCCTTTTTTGCGGGCTTACAATTTTGATAGCTTATCCATTTATAAAAGCGGGGTACTTTTCAAAACGATTGTTGACTAAAATCGCCATTGCTTGTGCCTTATATGGGGTGCTGATCGAATTTCTGCAAAAGTATGTTGCCTTTGAACGGGACTTTGATGTATTTGATATGCTTGCTGATGCTATAGGTTGTGTTATAGGATATTTTGCTGCAAACAGGTTATATCGTTGGATTACAGAAAAAAATAAGCCCCTGTAGAAACAGGGGCCGCAACCAAAACTAACTGCTTATGAGAAAATTGACTACTTGCTTTTAAGTAGAATATATTTCAAACGCAATGCCAGAAATTTAATTTTAATGTTAAAAGGAAAATTTATTCCGGGCATTTATTCTTTTTATTAATAGAGCACAAATATCGTAAATAGTTCAAAGAAGATTTGTTAACCTATCGTTACAGTATAAAGATATGTATAAATGCGACAAAAAATTACTCTAAAATTAGAGCCATTTGATGCTTCAAACAGCCTATTTATTTTGGAAAAGGTAACTGAAGCTTTAACCATTCCATCTTCCTCTATAAGCGGGTTCAACATCATTAAAAAAAGCATAGATGCAAGAAGCAAACAGCCATTTATAAATATTACTGCTGAGGTATTTATAAACGAACCAGTTATAGATAACAATTTTAAAAAGATCATTTTCAAAGATGTTTATCATGCAAAAAAAAATGTGATTATTATCGGTGCAGGACCGGCCGGCTTATTTTCAGCGCTTAAATTTTTAGAGCATGGCATTAAACCGGTAATTCTTGAACGAGGCAAAGACGTTCGGGCCCGAAGAAGAGACCTTGCAATGCTAAATAAAGATAGGGTTATAAATACCGAAAGCAATTATTGTTTTGGTGAAGGTGGCGCAGGCACTTACAGTGATGGCAAATTATATACACGCAGCAATAAACGCGGAAATATTCAACGAATCTTAAATCTATTTGTCCAGTTTGGTGCGGATGAAAAAATCAGTTATGAATCACATCCGCATATTGGCACAAATAAATTGCCGCATATTATAACTGCTATGCGGAAACAGATAGAAGATTGCGGCGGGGAAATTTTATTCAATAAAAAAGTTGTTGATTTTTCAATTGAAAAAGGCGATATTCAATCAGTAATAACTGATGGTGGTGAAAGTTTTAAAGCAGATGCAATTGTTTTGGCAACAGGCCATTCAGCAAGAGATATTTTTTTGTTATTCAATGAAAAAAAAATATCGATTGAACAAAAACCTTTTGCACTTGGTGTGCGTATTGAACATCCGCAAACGATTATTGATTCGATTCAATATCATTGCGCTGTTCGAAATAAATATTTGCCACCAGCTTCTTATAGTTTAGTTGAGCAGGTAAATGATAAAGGCGTGTTTAGCTTTTGCATGTGCCCCGGTGGAATTATCGCACCGGCGTCAACCGCAAATGAAGAGTTGGTTGTGAACGGATGGAGCCCGAGTAAAAGAAATAATCCTTTTGCAAACAGTGGCATTGTTGTACAAATTCAGAACCGGGATTTATTTGGTTTTAAAGATTATGATGAAAATATAAAAGAGATTCCTGACCCTTTAATCGGAATGTATTTTCAAAGATCAGTTGAAAGAAAAGCATACAAACAAGGTGGCGGAAATTTTGTAGCACCAGCACAACGCATGGTCGATTTTTCGAACAATAAAATTTCCTCTTCATTGCCGGGTTGCAGTTATTTGCCTGGCATTAATAGTGTTGATTTAAAAACCGTGTTACCTCCATTTGTTCATAAAACTTTACAACAGGCATTTAAAGATTTTGGTAAAAAGATGAAAGGCTATTTTACAAACGAAGCGGTTGTTGTTGCCACTGAAAGCCGAACATCTTCACCTGTTCGTATACCAAGAGATGAGAAAACATTGCATCATCCGCAATTAAACAATCTTTATCCATGCGGCGAAGGCGCAGGTTACGCCGGTGGCATTGTTAGCGCTGCCATGGATGGAGAAAAAGTTGCCGAAGCAATACTTGAAAAATTTAATGTAACCATTCAACACAAATAATTTGATTGATAATAAAACTGCTGCTGTTTTGCTGCTATTTATTTTTAGTACAAGTGTTGCGACGCAAGGTACGATGCTATGAAATTTTTCAAATGCTGTGACCAAATAATACAACTACATTTGCCACCGAAATTCAATCACAATGAACATACTCGAACTGCATCAACTTAAAAAATATTTTGCTACGCAAAAAGCAGTTGATGATATAAGTTTTAACATAGAACAAGGCAGCATTTTTGGGTTGCTGGGACCGAACGG
The DNA here is from genome assembly GCA_019247895.1 of Parafilimonas sp. Classification (GTDB taxonomy): domain Bacteria; phylum Bacteroidota; class Bacteroidia; order Chitinophagales; family Chitinophagaceae; genus Parafilimonas. Next base: position 7,388 of record JAFBAF010000133.1, read on the forward strand.
CGCGGGTAAAACAACTTTGCTGCGCATGATAACAGGAATATTTTACCCCGATGAAGGTGAAGTAATTTTTGACGGTAAAAAATTTGATCCGCTGGCTGATATTATTAAAATTGGTTACATGCCCGAAGAACGCGGCCTGTATAAAAAAATGAAGATCGGCGACCAGGCACTTTATCTTGCCCAGTTAAAGGGATTAAGCAAAAATGATGCTTTGCAAAAAATAAAGTTTTGGTTTGAACGGTTGGAAATGCAAAGCTGGTGGAACAAAAAAGTGGAAGACTTAAGTAAAGGCATGAGCCAGAAATTGCAATTTGTTACAACTGTTTTGCACGAGCCAAAATTGATTATTCTCGATGAACCTTTTAGCGGCCTTGATCCGGTGAATGCAAATTTGATAAAAGATGAAATCTATGGTTTATCACAACGTGGCAGTACTATTATCTTCAGTACGCACAGAATGGAACAGGTTGAAGAAATCTGCGATCATATTGTATTGGTAAATCTTGGCCAGAAAATTTTAGATGGTTCTGTGCAGCAGGTAAAAAATCATTTTAAAGAAAATAAATTCAGCATACAGTTAAGTGGCATTCCTGAAAAGATCAGTTCTAACTTGTTTAAAATAATAGATCAGCAGGCAAACAAGCTGACTGTAAAAATTAATGATGGAATTAAAACCAATGATGTATTAAAATACTTTATTGATCAGCAAATAAACATTGAAGGCTTTAATGAAATACTCCCTTCTTTAAATGACATCTTTATAAGTTTAGTTGAGGGAACCAAAGCAACAACAAGACAGTTTCAAAAAATTTAGTTACTTACTATGAGTAAAATATCATTAATCATACAAAGAGAATATTTATCACGTGTTCGCAGCCGCAGTTTTATACTCACAACATTTCTAACTCCGTTGTTATTTGTTTGTTTGATTTTCGGCGCCGCTTATTTATCATACAAAGGCAAAGAACAACTTAAAGTTGCAGTGGTTGATGATAATGGCTTTTTTAAAGACAGGCTTAAAGGCGATGATGATGTACAGTTTTATTTTCCTGCAGATGTTGATACATTAAATTATTTGAGTAAAGGTTATTCAGCGTTGCTTACTATCACAAAAATTGACACTGCAAAAAAGCAAACATTTTATGTGCGTTCGCAAAAAGCAATTGGTATTGGCGCATCAGGAAATATAGAAAACAAAATTGATGCTGTCGTTGAAGACAATATGTTGCAGCAATCCGGAATCATGCGCAGCAAACTCGATTCAATTCATGAAAGCTCTCATATTGCCAACGTTGTTTCGCTTGAAGAAAGCGAAGGCAAAGCAAAAGAAAGCAATCAAACGCTGGCCTCTGTGGTTGGTTATGTTTGCGGAACACTTATTTATATAGTGCTGTTAATTTATGGCATGATGGTGTTACGCGGTGTAATGGAAGAAAAAACAAATCGCATTGCCGAAGTAGTTGTAAGCAGTGTAAAACCATTTGAATTAATGATGGGAAAAATTGTCGGCATCGGCGCAGTTGGCTTAACGCAATTCATTATGTGGATCGTTTTAATAATTGCTCTTTCAACAGGAGCGCAGGCTTTCATCCCGCACGATACTATGCAGCAAGTTCAGGCATTACAACAAAGTGGCGGTATAATGCAGGGAAATACGCAGCAAATAAGCGCAAACGCTCAATTTATTTTTAATACACAACACACATTAAGCACTGCAAACTGGCCCTTAATAATTGGTTGCTTCATTTTTTATTTTCTTGGCGGCTATCTTTTTTATGCATCACTGTTTGCAGCAGTTGGTTGCGTCACAGAAGATGTACAAAGCTCTCAAAGCTTAACATTGCCAATAACAATGCCCGTAATTTTTTCATTCATTATCGGTACAAATGCAGTTCAGGTTCCGGATAGCCAGCTTGCAATTTGGGCAAGCATCATTCCTTTTTCATCACCCATAGTAATGATGTGTCGCATTGCTTACGGCGTTCCCGGCACCGTTCCTTACTGGCAACTTATTTCCAGTGTTCTCGCACTAATTGCAGGCTTTTTATTCACCACATGGTTAGCAGGAAAAATCTATCGCACAGGCATTTTAATGTACGGCAAAAAAACATCATGGAAAGAAATGTGGAAATGGGCATTTCGTAAATCATAATCTTTGGGCTCTCACCGTTCTGTTCGCTTATCAGCATTTGTTCCGGCTGTACGCTGCAAGTCCTCGCTTTGCTGCGGGCTTTTCGCTTCCATCCGGCAGCCCTTCATCAGTTGATCATATATCAACACAAAAATTACAATCATAATTTTTTATGTTTACAGCATAATTATCTACCATGAGTGAAAATTATAACCGTCGCCAGTT
>JAFBAF010000166.1 GCA_019247895.1 Parafilimonas sp.
CCTCTTGCCATTTTCTTCCCGAATGACGAGAATATTATCACGTTTTCCAAACATTGCAACATCACCACTTTGAACAATGGCCTGCAAGATCGTAATCTTACCATCCGGTACATTAATAACGCCGGGGTTTCCAACCTCACCAAATACACTTATTTTGAAGTTTGTAATAGATACACTTACTACCGGCCCTTTAATATAATCCGCCAACTGCTGTTCAATGTTAGCCTCTAATTGGGCTGGTGTTAATCCTGCCGCATGTATCAGGCCCAGTTGCAACAGTTGGATATTTCCCGCTGAGTCTACAAGGTAACCCTGTGCACCGGAAGCACTGGTTGCTGCTGAAGCATTAAAAGCATCCGCTGCTTCTTTATTAATGGCAGTAATGCCTATAGACAACCTGTCGCCAAATTCAATTACAGCTATTTTAGGTGTAACCACCTTTTCCGCTTCGGTTACACTATCCTGCAGATACAAAGCTTTTTGAAATGGCTTTGGAACTCCGCAAGAGGAAAACAAAACAATGAGAGCAATAGCCGGTATTAGTTTTTGAACAAGCATCACTGTATTAGTTTGCAAATGTATAATTAATAAATATTTATGGCTTCGCCATCCTCACTCCCATTAATAAGTGATCGCTTCCATAAATTTTACACGAAGAGCCGTTTATGCGCGCAAGTTATATTTCAAAAACATAACGCTTTTTGAAGTTACAATCTGTACATGCAATAAACGAAAACGAAAAGTTTAAATTGTTGATTTCGACCAATGCAATCATTCTAAAGCAATAATCTAAAAACCGGATCGCCGGATACGATAATTTAGCGCAATAATTTATAGTGAATCGGATTGTTGCCAACATGCCTTTCGTCACTGTAATCAATTCTTAAGCAAATATGCTTATAAAATGTATTACGGCAAAAATAACTCGGGCTACAAGACCGGTCTTTTCTCCTTTCCGTAAAGATTAATTTGCAAGCGGTTTCAACAATACCCTGGTAACTTGTTTGAGATCATCAATGTTATCACTGGTTACCATAACATTACCGGGTAAAGACATATAATATTCACCGGGTTTAAATATTGAGAACAGTTCACTAATATTGTCTCCTTCATTTTTTATAGCCTGCGGATGTAATTCAAGAAAAACCATTGGTTTTAAGCGTTGTATTATCGTTGACAACCCCTTTAAAACCTTAATTTCATGGCCTTCCACATCAATCTTTATTACATCAGGTTCAAAATTTAATAACCGGCAGATATTATCACCTGTTTGTTTATCAATTTCAAAGCTTTTGTCATCTTCCAGTGTTCCTGTAGCAACGGCGTGCTCCCATTCATAATGCATTAAAAGCTTACCCGGACTATCGGATATTGCACAGTCTAAAGCAGTAATATTAGCCAATTTGTTTTTATGAATATTGTATAATAGCCTTGCAAAGGCAAGGGGTGAGGCGTCTATCGAAACTACTTTTTTTTCAGGGTTATTCACAGCAAATACTAATGAAAACACTCCATGTAAAGCGCCGATATCCAGCAGGTTTTTTTTATCTACAGTTTGCCTGATAAACTGATCCATTTCTTCTACCATTTCAGGAGAAATAAAGCAGAAATGCTCGAAGCCAAATCTTGAATCAGGATGAACGTACATGGCAATGCCATCCCGGAAAACCATTTGGTTTTGCGGAGTATTTTTATTTAATCTTAAATGTTTTTCCTTTAATGAATCAATGGCTTGTTGATGCTGTATTTCAGAAGGAGATCTTTTTTTGTATTTCCTGTATAATTTTTTTAGGAATGAAGGAATATAAGGCCGTAAAAAATCTTTCATGAGCAGATGAATAATTATAGCTATACGCTTGTATAAAAGCCCGCCACTTAATTTATTGATTGTTCTGATCCCGTAGTTTTTGAAGCATCTCTACTTTCTCTTTTTCGCTTTGCAGCATCCTTTCATATAGCTCAATAATTTTGTCAATAGGATCAAAAGTTGGATAATAATTTATTGCATTCAAAGTTGAAGTATCGTTACTTGTGTTGCAAATAATGTTGAGAGCAGCCATCTCATCAAAATTCTTAATTGCCTCTACCGGCACCTTTAAGGCTTTTGCCACCTGCTCCAGCATCGGTGCATCCAGTGTCTCTTTTTGTTCCGGCAAAGAAGCAGCTTGTTGCGTGAGTCCTAAATCAATCGCCAATGCATTCTGTTTAATACCGAGTATCTCACGAATGTGTTTAATATTCTTCCCTTCATGACCGGTTTTACTGTCTTGCTGCATTAGCCAGGTTATTTATGAAGATAAAAATAGTAAAAAACAAGATTGGTTTACAGGATACATCACCTGATGGTAAATACACCTGCAGTTTCGTTTGACTTTCCTTACTCTTCTACAACATAAGGTTTGTTAATTATCACCGGATTTTTTGCTGTGCGTTTTATCAATATAAATATAATATAAAATAAGAATGACTATTAGCCCTGCAATCAGGTATAATTGAATAAAGGGATTGAGGTTCTTGCCAAAATAAGAGAGAAAATAATTTTCTGTTGAATCAGGCTTTTCAAGGCAAAAAAGTTCAATAAGCTTAATGAACAAATAGGAAAGCAGGCTTGAAACAAATAATTTCTTCGTTAATTTCATTAGCACACTGGAAGACTCAAAATCATCTTTCCTGGGATCAATTACTTCTTTAAAGAAATACGCACGCAACGATTTTTTATAGAATACGTAAAAGCCACAAACGATTAGAAAAGGCAGAAAAGCTATGAACGTTCGTTCGGCGATCCTGAAGGAATCAAGCCTGTCGGAATTTTTTATTATATCAATAGGGGCAAAAGTAAATAACACAATAATCAGCACATAAAACACGTATGTGACTACCTTATCTAAAATAACTGAAGACCACGGAGATAAAACTTTATAATCAAAATTTGCAAATTTCTCAAGTCTCGTTAATTGGTGTTCCTGTTCAATTGCATGCTCAGCATCCGTTTCTACATGACCATTACCGGCTTTTTTAATTTTATATGGCTGTATAATTTTTTTTTCAAATTGTGTTTCAACGGGAATTCCCGATTTCTGGATATAATCATCTATTCCATCTATAGTTCCGTCATTTTCATGGCCGCTGAATATGATGGTTTTTGTTTCAGGGTCGAGATTTATTTTGATCCATTGCAATAAATCAAGGCCCGGTTTATCTAATGATTCTTTTTTCCCATCAAGGCCAAGATCAATTAAAACAATATCCGGATTTACATTTTTAATGTAAACGGAGAGATCGGCAAGGAATTCGTTTTTTCTTTCATTATTTGCCCTGGAATACTTAATTAGTTTTTTACTAAAACCCTCAAATTCCTCGTAATGTTTCGGATAAAATTCTATATTATATTGTTTGAAGAATTTCCATGCCCTTTCAAAATCCAACTCATTGTCTTCTATTAATAATATTTTCGGAGTTGTCATAAGTTAAAATTTTAAGGTAACAGTATAAACCATGTTTGGCACGTCTATAGAGTAACTAAAGTAAATACCCAATTCTTTACAAATGGTCTTGCACATTTCCCTGCCGCCATTTATTTTTTTATCTACGGGATTTGGAGTCAGTTCCCAATCAAAAGAGTTTTGTATTGTGAGGATATTATCTTCAAAAATTATTTTGTAAACTTTTTTCCTGTCCATCAAAAATGTTTGTTTTCTTATATTGATAAACAGCTCGGGGATCACATGGTAATAAATAGCTTTAGGACATTGAAAGTTATCTGCGAGTATCTCAAGATCGTAACCATTTTTTATAGATAGAGAAGTTATTCCGGGCAATTCGAGGATTGCTTTAAACAAGCCTTTTATTTCCTCCTGGGAAAACCGCTTTATCGTGTGATCAAGAGTTGAATTCGGGTTATCTTCTTTACTTATTTTATGTATGAGGCTTTTAAATTGCGTTTCGAGTATTTTATTTAAAAGTTGCACTAGTAAAATTTCATTATTGTTCAGTTTTGCTTTATTGTTGAGTAATTCATTCACAGAGTCGAAATAGTTTAAAATACCATGTTTCATTAAACTTACAAACTGGATGCGTTCAATACTTTTTACCAACTCCCAAAAAGTATCGCTGCCTGTTATTTTTTCCAGGTACTTCATTAATTCATTTTTAATGAGCAGTAACAAGCGGATCTTTTCATTATTTATAAAGCTGGCATAGCTGGCCGGGGTAAATTTTTCAGAAGATGTAATTATTAAAACTGCTTTCCCATCCAGTGCACATTCCCCTTTATCCAGTTTTAATTCGTTTATTTCCGAAAGCCTGAAGAACAAACTCATGGTGGAATTGGATAACAAGGGAATTGAACTTTCATTTGCATATAAATCACTAAATTTTTTTGCAACAAGTTTTCCTTTTGAGCATATAAAATACTCTTCACGAAAAGATACATGGCAGTTATTGTGTTTTACTACTGCGAGGAGCGATTGTGCGCCCCGGGTTAGTGAGGTGTGTTCATGTTTTTTTTCAAAAAAATCTTCATCAGAAACATTTATTTTTTCAGGGGAATCATACATCCCTTCCATTAAATTGTATATAATTCCTTCAGAATTTAACTTAGCCCCCAAATGGGATTTATCCGAAGAAATAATATATATATTATCAACTGCCTTATTTTCCCCTGATCTATTCCTATACTTTAAGCATAAAATATAGCCCAACTCAGGCTTGCCGCCCGTTTTAATTGATTCATCTTCAGGTTGAAAAATATGAGTAACAGCTCTTAAAATGGTATGAATATCCTTGGAAAATTCTTCCGCCTTGTTATCATCCGCCAGCAGGCTTATGCACCTGAGCATATTTGCAACGGCAACTTTTATATTTTCTTTGCCCGGATATGCATGCTGATGAATTATTGATTTACTGATAAATTTCCGTGCATTTAAAATTATGGGATCACTTTTCCAGCTTTCAAAATAAAAATGCAGGATGCTTTGAATGCTTGCCGGATCAAGCCAGCTTGCTATTAACTCCTGTATCTGCTCCTGCTTATCCTGAGGCGTTAAAAAAGTATTTTCATCGAGCGCTTTTTTCTGATTATAAAATAATTGTACTTTATTTTTATGAAGTTGCTTCAACTTTTCTAACAGGTAATTATTTTCAGCTTTTATCATTCCGGAAAGTAAGAAGTAAGCATCCTGCATGTAATTTATAAATTCATGATTACCGTCTGTTTCCTGCAGCAGGATCGAGGGAAGAAATTCCCTCGAATTCATCAGTTCTTCCAGTTTTATAGAGCGATAGAAATTTTTATATACAGATTCTTTATAGCAAAACAGCAGGAATATGTAGAACGAGTTTAATTGCGCATACTTGTAAGACAGGTTTGTTTTGATCGCATGCTGAAGTTCATCGCCGGTGGTATCGGGTATTACACTTTTTGAGTCTTCATATTTTGTTTTTAAATTTTCAATAGTATTTGTTCCTTCTTTATTCTGTTCAAACAGCATTTTTATGATCCTGATTACTTTATTTGATATCAGGATGGATGAATCCAATTCCACAAGTCTTCTTATGTAAAACTTAAAGGTTCTCACCGTTTGAAAATCAAGTATGCCGTTATTATCAATGATCTTATCAGCGGCCGCTTCAAATTTTTTAAGACAGTAATTAAATATCAGCGTAGCTATTTTATTATAATAAGTAAAAGGGTGGCTCGATAAGATTTTTATTACGGTGTCATGCACAATTGCTTGTTCGTTTCCAATCAGCCGGTTTTTGCTGTTTAATTGTGTTGTAAAAAATTCTTCTTCATCTTTTTTTATTTTAAGCCAAATAGTATCTACAATTATTCTTACCAGGTTGGCATTTTTTTGATGCGGATCCTGCGAGAGATAAGAATTCAGCTCGTGTGAAATGTAGAGTTTTAAAAGATCGAGCCTGCTGCTTTTTATAATATCCCGGTAAACCGCGAAGACCTCCGGCAATATTTTTTCATCTGCATTTTCAAAAGGGAAATATTGAATAACTGCAGCATCAACATTATTTATTCCTCTTTCTTCGGGCAGTGCTTTTCCAATTTTGTGCGGCAACTCATTACCGATCTCCTGCTTCAGTATGTCTAAGGCAGATTCTTTGATTAATTTATTAAGGCTGTTTACTTTTTCAAGCAGCGGATTACCTAAATGCGCAGCAGAAATTACCGGCACATTGAGATTAAAAAAAGATATAAAACATTTCTCCGGAAAGGCATTTTGATCGGACGCAAGCTTTTTTAAAATTTCTTTACGTGTATTAAACGGCGTTCTGTCAATAATCGAAAACACATAATCAAAGCCATGACGGTTTTCAATTTCATTTTCTTTATTCCTGTAATGCTTGATATAATCACTTAATAGCTTAAATGTGTTGCCGCCGGAAATTATTTCCTGGAAGAAAATAGTGAGTGTTTCATCATTTTCATGTTTTATAAGGTCGGCATAATTTGACATGAAATTGTCAATAAACTCATTCTTTGGATTATACCTGAGAATATTGATCAGGTATTTTTCCTTATTATTTTCCTTTGCGGCCAATATACCTTCTGCCTCATCAATCCTGTACGTTGATATTTCTTCAAGAAACGAACAATTGTGTTTATTTCCCTGGGTAATGAATATAATCTTTTTAATTTTTTTTTCAGTGAGGATCTCTGTTAAAACCGCATTGAAAAATTTTAAAATATCTACCCGGTTTTGCTGGTAAAATGTGTTGCCCCGGATATAGCTGATATAACTCCGCCGGTCTACATTATAGTAACCATAGAGGTACGATTGTTTATATACATTATCATTGCAAAATAAATTGGTAAATAGTTTCCTTGTTTCTTTCTGCAAATGCGTGGCATGGGTTTTAAACAAAGTATCTGTTTGACCCGTGTATGCAAACTTTGGCAGTTCAAGCAACAGGTTTGGTGTTTCAAAATTATCGTGGGTGGGAAATATATTCTTTTCTTCTGACAGGTTTTTTTTAGCGAGTTCAGGGAAGCACAAAGGGCAGGATTCAGGCAAGTACAAATTTGAATACAGTTTAATTACCTGGTACCCGGTATACGATTGTTTGCCGTCATCACTTCCTTTGAACTGTATGGAATCGGGATTAATGGTTTGCCAGTTAAAACCGTGGTAGAGCTCTTTTATATCCTCTATAGGTGTTGGTTTCTCGCTTGAATCTAAATTAATAGACTGGTTAACATTTTTTAGTGCCGAAGGATAAATCAAAAATATATTTAAAAACAAGCCTTTTATCCGCCATTTTTTTTGTTCCCTCAATTTCCATTTTCTTATTTCTACCTGTAAAAATTTTCGTATGCGTATATAAGTCGAACATGTACAAGTAACCGGAAGTACGACTACAAGATTTTTATTAAGGTTTTTAAGATTAGGCTCGTATTGCCACGTAAATTTATTTTCTTCAAGTTGTTCAAGGATTGCATACCTGATACTGTATGGAGTATTTCTGAGAAGTGCTTTTGTTTTGCTCAGCAACAGGCCTGAATAGTTACGAAAACCAACAAGCGTGCATTCCTTCAGTTCTAATTCACATATTTTGCTGGCCAGTAATTTTGCCAATTTATCAGAATTTTCAGAAGACTGGAAATAGCTCTTGGCAAAATAATACTGGTTGCTATGCAAGTAATGCCCGTTCTCAAAATGACCATCCTGCATAATCATATTATCCGGAAATTTATAAGGGTATTTATCCAGGTCTTCCTGGATATTACGGGTCAGATCTTTAATCTCGGCGGGAGATAAAATCAGGTTAGCATTTGTATCAAGGTGAATTTCATTCATTATAAGGCGGGATCCGTATTTATAAATGAGTGAATTAAATTAATCAAACAATTCTATGTAATATCGAAAATTTAAAAACAGGCTGTATATTTTAATCCTAATGCTAAATAAAGAAAACCTGGTAATAAATCACTACATGGAAAAAACAGAAAAAAGAAGTAAAAACCCCGTAGTAAATATATTTAAAAAATAGTATTATACACGGCATCCGCCTTAGCTCAGAACGGCACTATTACAAAAATTCACCGCTATCCCAACCAGCAAATTCACAAGTTCTATATCGGCTATAGCAAGTTACATGCGTAACATTAGCGTTGAACCGGCTGCGGCTGCGTGCCCCTCCTGTAACTTTCAAAGAGCTATGGTTGATTATCAGAACGTCTTCTTAATAATACTTATGAATGCTTTGCATTTTTCAAGAGAAGAAATATGAATAGAGTAAACAGGGCAAGTGCGCATGACGGTGAATGGTTGGATCACATGAAGAAGGGTACCACGAGGGTACAAGGAGAGTGCAAGGAAGATCCAAAATTTGGCAAGTTGTTAATCCACAATTGATAATGTAGAAAAGGTGATAAGTTGAGAGTTGTGAGTGAGAAGTGGTAAGCGAGGAGCACTAAAGGCGAAAGGCGAGAGCAATTCGGCAATTCGGTAATTTGTCAATTTGATAATGAAAGGAAACAGAACGCTGTACGCCTTTAGCTTGTGGCTTGCAGCTTTGAACTGCCAATTTTGCATTATTGCCCGCATGGCATAATGATTGAGCAACAGCGGTATAACTTAATCTTAAAGATATAAATAATGGGAAAAATAATAGGTATTGATTTAGGTACAACCAACAGTTGTGTTTCAGTAATGGAAGGCAATGAGCCGGTTGTAATAGCAAATGATGAAGGCCGACGCACCACGCCTTCGGTTGTTGCCTTTTTAAAAAATGGTGAACGTAAAGTGGGTGATCCTGCAAAGCGCCAGGCAATCACAAACCCTCATAACACTATCACGAGTGTGAAGCGTTTTATGGGCCGCCGGTTCGATGAAGTGACAGAAGAAATTAGTCACTGGGGCTACAAAGTAGTGAAAGGTGATAATAATACAGTGCGTATTGACATTGATGGCAGAATGTATACGCCGCAGGAAATTTCTGCAATGATCTTACAGAAGATGAAGAAAACTGCCGAAGATTATCTTGGACAGGAAGTGAATGAAGCTGTAATTACAGTTCCTGCTTATTTTAATGATGCACAAAGACAAGCTACAAAAGAAGCTGGCGAAATTGCCGGTTTAAATGTGCGCAGAATTGTGAACGAACCAACAGCAGCTGCGCTTGCTTATGGTTTGGATAAAAAACATGCTGACCAAAAAATTGCAGTGTTCGATTTGGGTGGTGGTACGTTTGATATTTCTGTGCTTGAATTAGGTGATGGTGTGTTTGAAGTTAAATCTACCAACGGTGATACACACTTGGGTGGTGATGATTTTGATAAAGTGATCATGGATTGGCTGGCTGATGAATTCAAAAAACAGGAAGCAATTGATCTGCGTAAAGATCCGATGGCTTTACAACGTTTGAAAGATGCTGCTGAAAAAGCAAAAGTTGAGTTGTCATCTTCATCAGAAACAGAAATTAATCTTCCTTATATCACAGCAGTTGATAGTGTTCCAAAACACCTGGTTATAAAATTATCAAGAGCAAAATTTGAACAGCTTGCTGATAATCTTTTTGCAAGATGTTTGAAACCTTGTGAAGCTGCCTTAAAAGATGCAGGTTATTCAACTTCACAAATTGATGAAGTGATTTTGGTTGGTGGTTCTACACGTATTCCAAAAGTGCAGGAAATAGTTGAAAAATTCTTTGGAAAGAAACCACATAAAGGTGTTAATCCTGATGAAGTGGTTGCAGTTGGTGCAGCAATTCAAGGTGCAGTTTTAACAGGTGAAGTAAAAGATGTGTTGTTGCTTGATGTTACCCCACTTACATTAGGTATTGAAACTTTAGGTGGTGTATTAACACCGATGATTACAGCAAACACAACCATTCCTACAAAGAAAACAGAAGTGTTTTCAACTGCCAGCGATAACCAGCCCGGTGTGCAAATACACATTTTACAGGGTGAAAGAAGTTTGGCAAAAGATAATAAAAGCTTAGGTGTATTTAATCTTGATGGTATTCCACCAGCACCACGTGGCGTTCCTCAAATTGAAGTAACATTTGATATTGATGCGAATGGTTTAATTCACGTAAGTGCAAAAGATAAAGGCACCGGCAAAGAACAAAAGATTCGTATTGAAGCAGGAAGCGGTTTAAGCAAAGAAGAAATTGAAAAGATGAAGAATGATGCGAAAGCACATGAATCAGAAGATAAAGCAGCAAGAGAAAAGATCGATAAATTGAACCAGGCTGATAGTTTGATCTTCCAAACAGAAAAACAATTAAAGGAGTTTGGAGATAAAGTTCCTGCTGATAAAAAAGCTCCGAT
>JAFBAF010000181.1 GCA_019247895.1 Parafilimonas sp.
TAAAAATAGTTTATGAAAAAAATAATCGGTTTATCTTTTATTGCAGCAGTAGTTTGTCTCACTTCCTGCAAAAAAGATTACGTTCCGGGAACAACCAATTTAAAAAATGCATCTAACAATTGGTGGGTTACTGTATCAGTAGATGGAGTTGACCAAATAGGAACTTCTGTATTACTTGATACTTATAATACAGCAGCTGATAAAGATTCTATTTGGGTAGATGATCTTCAAAATATATGGGCTTTTAAATGCAAGGCAGCCTTTAATAATTCTGATTTAACCTTTCAAACTAAAGGTTCACAGAATGAGTATTACGGCCTAAAGGTTAAGTTAGAGAATGGAAAAATATTACCGAAAGCAGGTCATTCAAAATCTGGTGTTGTTACCGATAGTATTTATATGGAAGCTCATTTTCCTGATGATCCCAGTAATAGTACTTGGGTAATTGCCGGTGTTGCAAGAACAGGTTTGGTTGAAGATGATTATTAAAATGTAAAACCAGGTTTATAAACAAAGAAGCCGCTTTTCAAGTGGCTTCTTTGTTTATAATGATATTCCTCTTTTCCACGGTATAAAATCATCGTGCAATGTTGCTTCTGCTTTAGCCGACACGTTACCATTTGCAACATCAATAATATAATTTAAGATTCTTTCGCCGGCTTGTTCAATGGTTTCATTGCCTTCAATGATTGTTCCTGTGTCAATATCAATAATATCATGCATTTTATTATATAGGTTTGTATTAGTTGATAATTTTAAAACAGGTGCAATTGGATTTCCTGTCGGCGTTCCTAATCCTGTTGTAAACAAAACAATGTTTGCACCGGCGCCAACTTCCGCTGTTGTGGATTCGATATCGCTGCCCGGCGTGCATAATAAATTCAATCCTTGCTTTGTGATTTTTCCGGGATAATCCAACACATCTGCAACCGGAGAAGTGCCGCCTTTTTTTGCCGCGCCTGCAGATTTTATTGCGTCTGTAATCAAACCATCTTTAATATTTCCCGGCGAAGGATTTGCATAAAAGCCTGAACCAACTTCGGTTGCACGTTTATTATACGTTGTCATTAACTGCATAAATTTTTGTGCTGTAGGTTCATCCACACAACGATCACTTAACTCCTGTTCAACACCGCACAATTCAGGAAATTCACTCAACACAACAGAACCACCTAATGCAACAAACAGATCAGAAGTGTAACCAATTGCAGGATTTGCAGAGATGCCGGAGAATCCATCAGAGCCGCCGCATTCCAACCCAATGCATAATTTACTTAGCGGTGCAGGTTCTCGTATTAAATTGTTAGCTCCGGCTAAACCGATAAATGTTTTTTTAATTGCTTCGTTCAGTAATTTGTTTTCATTTCCAATTTTTTGTTGTTCTAATAAATACAACGGCTTTGAAAAATTTGCATCACGTTTTTCAATCTCTTCTTTCAACGTTGAAATTTGTGCATTCTGGCAACCAAGACTCAACACCGTTGCACCGGCAACATTTGAGTGTGTAATATAACCTGCAAGTAATCCGCACAAAGTCCTTGCATCATCTCTTATGCCGCCGCAACCTAATGTGTGTTTTAAAAATTTAATGCCATCAACATTTGCAAAAACTTTTTTATTCACTGTTTCAAATTCATCTTCACCTGCAACCAGCAAATCGTTGACGGTATTTCCTGTTTCATATTCACGAACCAGCCGGTGCACCATTGCCTCATAAGGTGATTCTTTAGGCACATAACCTAATGCCTTCATAAATGCTTCCTGCAATACCTCCACATTTTTATTTTCGCAAAAAACAAGTGGAATAACTAACCAATAATTTCTTGTGCCAACACTTCCATCTGCACGATAAAAACCATTAAATGTTTTGTTTTGATATTTTGAAACATCAGGTTTATGCCAACTTGTATGTCTTTCTTTTAATTGATAAGTGTTTGTTGCATGCTGAATATTTTGCGTTGATATCAATCCGCCTTTTTGAATATTTCTTGTTGCTTTTCCTACGAGTACACCGTACATAATAATAGGATCGCCTTCATTAAAATTTGCTAATGCAAACTTGTGTTTGGCAGGAATATTTTCCTGTAACGAAACACCGTTATACGTTTCGTTTTTATACAATGTTGTTAATGCTACAGCAACGTTGTCATCTTTGTGTATGATTAAAGTTTTTGTTTGCATTAGGAATGCATTAATTTTTTTCTAGACAAATTCAAATCGAGAGATGTCTCGTTGCCTCGACATGACGTGCCAAGCGCATGACTGAATGCAAGCTCTTTGAATTTCAACGTCATTTCGTCAATAGGAAAAATCTCGTTAAATAATTAAAGACTACAAATTATTTAAGAGATGTCTCGTTGCCTCGACATGACGTGCGAAGCGCATGACTGAATGCAAGCTCTTTAAATTTCAACGTCATTGCGACGATAGGAGAAATCTCTTCAATATTATTCGTTCCAATATTATATTGAGATGGTTCACTTCGGTCAACATTACTTTTTTAAGATTACCATTCTTTGATTTCATCCCATAAATCAATCCATTTTGGATTCGTTGAATTAATTAGATTTTCTTTCTTACTTCGATTCCATTTTTTAATTTGTTTTTCTCTTAAAATTGCTTCTTCAATTGAATAAAAATTCTCATAATAAACACAGAATTCAAGATTATACTTATCAGTAAAACTATTCTGAAAATAATGTTCTTTATGCTGACGTATTCTTAATTGTAAATCCGAAGTAACACCAACGTATAAAGTTGTTTTCAATTTATTTGTCATTATATAAACGCTGCCTCCTTTTGTCATTCTCTTCGAAGTTAGACGTCATTTCGACGATAGGAGAAGTCTATAATATTTATTGAAGTTTAAAATTACATAAAGATGTCTCGTTGCCCCGACATGACGTGCAAAGAGCATGATTAAATACAGACTCTTAAAATTTCAGCGTCATTTCGACGATAGGAGAAATCTCTCAACATTGAGCAAACTTAAGAGATGTATTTTCTAAATTTTATTTCTTGTGTATTCACCATTTACCATCCGCACAATGCTTAACACATTTGCATTTTGCAATTCCTGCGGTAAAATTTTATCATCAAAATTCTGATAGCAAACCGGCCTGGTAAATCTATAAATCGAACTTGAACCTACTGAAGTAAATTTACTATCGGTTGTTGCGGGGTATGGACCGCCATGCATCATTGCATGCGTAACTTCAACGCCGGTTGGAACACCATTAATTATTATTCGGCCAGCTTTTAATTCAAGATAATTTATTAGCGCGCCGTAATTATTAATATCATTTTCAGTTCCCAAAATTGTTATGGTTAATTGGCCTTGCAATGCTTCAGCGATCTTCATTATTTCATCGTCGTTATTTGCGTTGACATGCAAACTAAACGGTCCAAAAACTTCTTCATGCAAATCAGGGTTTTGAATAAATGTTTCTGCCGAAGTAGTAAACATATTTGGTGTTGCACAATTTTCTTTTTCAGGTTTATTTCCTTTTTGGTTAAGTTTTACAAAATTGGATGATGATAATTTTTTAATACTTTGTTCATAAGCATGATGAATAGAATCAGTAAGCATTCGTTCAGCATTCGCATTGTTTATTACTGACGCAAATGCTGATAAAAATTTGGGCGCATCTTCATTTTCGTTTGCAATGATAATTCCGGGATTTGTGCAAAATTGTCCGGCGCTTAATAAGTTTGATGCAGCTAAAGCTTTTGCAATCTCCTCACCTTTTTGCTTAAGTATTTCAGGTAAAATAAACACAGGATTGATGCTGCCCATTTCTGCATAAACCGGAATTGGCTCATTGCGTTTTGCTGCTGCATCGTAAATAGATTTTCCTGCTTTAACTGAACCTGTAAAAGCAACCGCTTTTATTAAAGGATGCTGAACAAGATAAGTTGCTGTTTCGACAGATGAAGTTTGAACAATTGAAAAAATACCTTCAGGCATTTTTGTTCTTTTTGCCGCTTCATTAATAATATTAGCAACCATTTCTGAAAGCAAGGGATGCGCAGGATGCGCTTTGTAAACAACACTGCAACCGGCGGCTAAAGCAGCAATTGTATCGCCACCGGCTGTTGAAAATGCAAACGGAAAATTACTTGCGCCAAACACGGCAACCGGGCCAATTGGTTTTTGCATTTGCCGCAGATCAGGTTTAGGTAATGGCGTTCTTTCGGGTAGCGCTGTGTCAATAATTGCTCTTATCCAACTGCCTTCATTTAATAAATCAGCAAACAATTTTATTTGATTGATCGTTCGTGTTATCTCGCCATTTAACCTTGCTTCTTGCAAAAATGTTTCCTGCATTGCAGTTTGCAATAACGAATTTCTTCCTGCCTCAATTCCAAGTGCGATTGCTTCTAAAAAACCGGCTTTTATTGTGCCTGAAAAACTTCTGTATAACAGAAATGATTTGTTTGCGAGTTGTGCGGCTTCATCTGTTTCTTGTGAACTTTTAAAAACCTTTAGCGCTTCTTTATTATCATTTATAATTTGCACGTTCATTGTGTATTAATATATTGATAAGAAAAATAACAAGCGTATAAAAAAATTTATTGACGAATTCAGATATTTTAGCGCCTTGTTTTTTAAACAATTTATGATTTTTTAATAACGAATGAACTCTTTGCCGAACAATGAACAAAAAGTAAAAGGGAGTGACACAACGAAGTTTAATAACATTCCTAAAGCTGGTAACATACAAATTGTTTTCATAAAACAGCGTGTGATGAAATTATTAACTGCAATATTATATTTTACCTGCACTTGTAGTTTTGGCCAGCAACCTTTGCAATTAAATGATGCGATAAATATTGCTTTAAAAAATAGCCTCGATATAAAGATAGCAAAAAATAATGTTGAAATAAACGAGGTAAACAATACTTATGGTGTTGCCGGCGGTTTGCCTGTTGTTACAGGTTCGGCAAGTAACCAGCGGCAAATAACCAACGTAAATCAAAATTTAAATACAGGAACACATATACAACGCAAAGGTGCATACGGCAACAATGGAGATGTGAGTGTTGGCGGGAGCATGCTTTTGTATAATGGAATGCGTGTGGTGGCAACAAAAAAAAGATTGGATGAATTGCAACAACAAAACCAGGAGTATTTAAACGCAACTATTGAGAACACGATTGCCACTGTAATGACGCAGTATTATGATATTGTGCGGCAACAAAGTTATATGCGTACATTAGATACATCGATTGCTGTTGGGCAACAACGATTGAACATTGTAAAAACACAATTGAGTGTTGGGCTGGCAAACAATGCTGATCTCTTTCAATCGCAACTTGATTTGAATGCTTTGATACAGGCTAAAGAACAACAGCAATTAGTAACTGAACAAGCAAAAACAACATTGCTTACTACGCTAACTTTAAAACCCGACAGTAATATTGTTATTGCAGATACTATTATTATTGATTCCACAATTATGCTTGGTGATATTTTGAATAATATTTATCATAGCCCTGATGTTGCTGCGGCGAGCATACAGGTTACTATTAACCAGTTGCTCGAAAAAGAAACTGCAGCACAACGTTATCCATCAGTGTATGCAACTGCAGGTTATACTTATGGGCGCTCTCATACAACTGCAGGAAATGTTTTGCTGAATCAAACTTACGGGCCTTATGTTGGTTTGAGTTTAACTGTGCCGATATATAATGGCGGTATTTATAAACGGCAACAAAAAGTTGCTGAGATCAATTCTACAAATGCACAATTACAGGAAGATATTTTAGTAAGAGATAATACATCGAATGCCGTAAAAAATTATGAAACTTACCAACGCGCATTGCAGCAATTGCAATTGCAGCAAGAAAGTTATGCGCTTGCAAAACAATTATTAGATCTCGTTTTGTTGAAATTTCAACTGCGTGTTGCAACAATTGTTGATGTAAAAAATGCGCAGGAAAGTTTTGCGAATGCAGGTTATCTTTTAACTAATATGAGTTATGCAGCTAAAGCTGCTGAGATAGAAATGAAACGATTGACTTATCAATTAAGTTTTTAACCTTACCCCCTCTCAAAGGAGAGGGACTATAACAACGTGAAATTTTAAAGTGCACGGTTTTATTCTTGGTGCTAAAAAGTTCTCTCCTTTGGAGAGGATTTAGGTGAGGTTTTCCTTTTTATTCCAAACAACATTTCTTTCTTTTAAATAATTCATCACAAAATCAAAAGCAGTTTTGTGATTACCCACAAGCTCCGGCGGGAAAACACCTTTTTCATTAAATACTTTTTTAGCAATGAGATTAGCTGAAGCGGTACATGTATAACCGGTTGTTCGGCTCATTGATGATGTTTTTGTTGCTGTATCATAACAATCAAGCAAACTGTATTCAATTGTTTTTTCTTTCGATCTCAATATCACTTTCATTACTGTTAATTCTTCTTCCTCTTCACCTAATTTCCACTCGTTAAATAATATTTTTGAAGTGAATTGCAACGGCGAAATTTCATTTCCGTTTACATTAATTTTTTCTTCATTAAAAAATCCGCTTTCTTTTAATGCGATGATAAGATCAATATGCCCGGGATAACGCAATGTTTTTTCTTTTTGATTTTTTATATGCGGCATCGTAAATAATAATGAACGCAATCCATCTGTATTAAAAGTTTCAAGCGTTCCTATTTCATCAAACTGCATCCAGTCGCGTTCCGTTAATGCAGGTTTTACCACAATACTTCCGTTCTCCATCAATCTTGCAGGTCGTGTATATTCTTCGATCACATCAACCGGAGAAAACGGTGCTTTATATTCAAAAGGTTTTTTGCGGATTTTTGGTAAGCCGCCAACATAAATTTCAAACGCATAAATCTGCATTTCCGCATTATGTCTGCCAATAATATAATTGCTCATACCCGGCGCAACACCGCAATCTGTAATTACTGTTACATTTTTTTCTTTAGCCAGCGCATCAAGCTCCAAAGCATTTTCTGGAAAGAAAGAAATATCAGCAACATCTTTACCTGCTTCAATTACAGCTTTCAACGTATCAAAACCCATAAAGCCCGGAACAGCAGTTACAACAAGATCAAATGGTGGCAAAAGATTTTTATACAAAGCATAATCTTTCAGATCAGCTTTAATTGTTTTAATTGCCGCATTTTGTATTTGTACTGATTGAAGATTGCCTTCGTTTATATCAATAGAAGTTACGTTATGGTTTTTGGCAAGATCGATCGCCATAACGCGACCAACCATTCCTGCGCCTAATACAGCAATATTCATTGGAAAAATTTTTGCAAATATGCATCAGCCGGATAAATTTTTAAGTACAAAAATTACAACTGAATTTTGAACGATGAATGTTTACGCAATATGGCAACAGTTTATTGAAGGCATGAGGCAAACGACTTTGCTTGAATATATTGCTGTGTTTTCAGGCATTGTAAGTGTATGGCTGCAAAGAATTGAAAACATCTGGGTGTTTCCAATTGGTTTGATCAATACAATTATTTATATCTGGATAAGTATAAAAGGAAATTTGTTCGGAGAAACCAGCGTGAATTTTTATTACACAGTCATGAGCATTTATGGCTGGATATTATGGACCAAAAAAGATGCACAGCAACATCATATTGTAAACATTGAATTTTCAAATGCCAAACAATGGATGCAGCAATTGCTATTCTTAGCATTTTTCTACGTGATAATCTTTTTTGTTCTTACTTATTTAAAAAGATCATTTGCACCAAATGCAATTCCATGGGCTGATGCATTTGCCAGTGCAACAGCATATACAGGCATGTGGCTGATGGCGAAGAAAAAAGTAGAAAGCTGGTATTGGTGGATCGCAACCAATATTGCTTCCATTCCATTATACTTTGTAAAAGGTTATGTGTTTACAAGCGTATATTATTTGATCTTATTAATAATGGCATTTTTTGGATTGGTTGAATGGATGAGGAGAGCAAGAAAAAGACCACAGATAATGGATGACAGTCCAAGGATCGTTATGCATACACAATAATTTGTTAACTATGGACCATGACAATGATCTATGGACAAGGAAAATATGATTAAAAAAATTGTTGCTATTGGTCCGGAAAGTACAGGCAAAAGCACTTTGTGCAAACAATTGGCTGAACATTACAACACAATGTGGTGTCCTGAATATGCAAGAGAATATTTGAATCAGAACGGAGTTAAATATGATTATGCCGATCTTATAAAAATTGCGCAAGGGCAATTGACGATTGAAGATTATTGCGAAGAAGAGCTTAAAGCGAAAAGCGCAACGCTGAACGCTGAAAGCGCATTACTTTTCATAGATACTAATATGTATGTAATGAAAGTTTGGTATGAATACGTTTATCATAAATGCGAACAATTAGTTTTGGATGAAATTGCAAAACGCAAATATGATTTGTATTTATTGTGCAATATTGATCTGCCCTGGATTGATGATCCCATGCGTGAATATCCTGAGGAAAAACCAAGAATTGATCTCTACAATATTTATAAAGATCTGCTGATAAATCAATCAACGCCATGGATTGAAATAAGTGGAAATTATAATGAGCGTTTACAAAAAGCCATTGATGCTGTTGAACGATTTTTCTTATAAACATGCTATCAATTTTAATTCTATAACTAACGATAGTTTGTAAATGCAAATAATTCTTCTTACAATTTTTTCATTTTATAATAATTCGCTTTCTATATTTGCTTTTCAAAGCAAGCAATGTATAATCCTTCTTTCATTTGTTGTTGTATGTGTATGGAACCTCTACGGAGAAGGAAATTGTATTGCTATTGCTGAATAAAAATCAACTAATAAAAATATAAAAAGACCTTCTCCACATGAGAAGGTCTTTTTGTTTTATCACTTATCATCAACAAACAAATGAGCAGGCAAACAACCACCAATCAAAACCACGGCAAAATTTATTTTATAGGTTCAGGGCCCGGCAATCCTGGTCTGATAACCGTAAAAGGTGCAACACTTTTATCGCAGGCTGAAGTAATTATTGCGGATCGGCTTGCAGGCGATGAAATTATTGATCTTTATGCAAACCCTGATGCAATAATTATTGATGTAGGTAAGCAGGGCGGCAACGAAAAATCGTATAAGCAAACTGACATCAATCAACTGCTTGTACAATTTGCAGGGCTGTATGAAAAAACAGTTCGGTTAAAAGGTGGCGATATAGCGTTCTTTTCCAATGTTTATGATGAATTGCAAACGCTTATTGAACACAATATAAATTATGAAATAGTACCGGGAATAACTGCAGCATCCGGCGCATCCGCATTTACAGGTGTTCCGCTTACAGCAAGAAATTATGCAAGCGGTGTGCAGTTTCTCACGTTGTATAAAAACACAATTATTAGTAATGAAACATGGAAAAAGCTTGCTGCATTTGAAGAAACATTAGTGTTTTATATGAGCAGCAACAACCTGCTTTGCATTGTTCAAAATTTATTATCAGCGGGCGCAGGCAGCTCTATACCCTTTCTTGTTGTTGAGCAAGCCACAACACCAAATCAAAAAGTACAAACATTTACGCTGCAATCTTTTTGTGAAAATCCTGAACAGCAGTTTGAAAGCCCATCAATTGTAATTATGGGAAAAGTTGCAAACTTATTTAAAGATTTTGCCTGGTTTAAAACAGAAGACAATACAGGCAACTATTTCCGCAGTGTTGAAGAAGAAACAAACTACTTAAAAATAAAATCATTCATCCTCGAAAAAAATATTGAACATGTTAACAGAACAAAAACTTCAATCATTTAAATCCTTCATACAGCAATCATCAAGAGATGAGATTATTTGGATGAGTGGTTTTCTTGCCGGCTTGTCTGAAAAAAATACCGATGCAACAAATCCACCTGTTATTGAAACAAATGTTGTAACAGAAAAATTGGTTATTTCTGTATTATATGGAACAGAGACCGGCAATGCAAAAAAAGTCTCATCAAAACTTGCAGCCGCTTTAAAAAGCAAACAGCATAAAGTAAATGTAGCAGCGCTTGATCAATATAATATATCAAATCTTAAAAAAGAAAATCTTGTATTCATTATTATGAGTACACATGGCGATGGCGAGCCGCCACTTGCCGCAAAAAAGTTTTATGACCATTTACATGCAAAGCAACATGATCTTACAAATTTAAAGTATGCAGTGCTGGCTTTGGGTGATAGTTCATAT
>JAFBAF010000208.1 GCA_019247895.1 Parafilimonas sp.
TATGTATCAATTTTTAAGCGGCTATACGGCAAAAACAGCAGGTACAGAAGTAGGTGTTATTGAGCCTAAAATTACATTCAGCACTTGTTTTGGCGCACCGTTTATGCCTTTGCATCCTTCAGTGTATGCTGAAATGCTTGGCAAAAAAATGAAAGAGCATAATGTAAATGTATGGATGGTAAATACCGGTTGGATTGGCGGCGCTTATGGAACCGGCAGCCGTATTAAATTAAGCTATACACGAGCTATGATTCGGGCGGCTTTGGATGGAGAACTGAAAAAAGTAAAATTTGAGAAACACCCCGTGTTTGGAATAATGATGGCTTGCACTTGCCCTGGAGTTCCTAAAGAAATTTTAAATCCACGCAATACCTGGGCAAATAAAACCGAGTACGATGAACAGGCAAAAATGCTTGCCGGTTTATTTATAGATAATTTTAAACAATACGACTCAAGAGTATCAAAAGAAATTTTAGAGGCAGCGCCGGTTATCAGTTAAAATTTTGCCATGAAAACACATAAAAAAACTCCACTAAAAAGTGGAGTTTTTAATTTAGTGAGACTTCTGAAAATTACGCTTCCAAAATAATATTACTCTTTGTTTTTCCTTCCATTAATTCAACACTGCGATTAATGAAATTCGTGAGCTCCTCTCCTTTTAATAAACCTTGGGAAAGCAAAGCAAGATCTGCAAGATTGCGCACTTGTTTGCCGCGTTTATCATCATTATCTTCTTTTAATAATTGCTGAAAGATGGGATGATTTCCGTTAACTGTTAATGTTACTTCATCAGGCATTTGTGCATAAAATGAAGCCATGCCGCCGCCAACACTTGCCATATCTTTCATGCGGCGCATAAATTCAGGACGTGTTGCAACAACAGGCGCAACATCTGTACTCAATCCTTTTACATCAACAGTTATATGTGTTTCGCCAATTTGTAAGCCAAACCATTCTTTCAATTTAGCTTCTTCATCTTTATTTAAAACACTCTCGTTCTTTTCCTGCGGGTCAATTAAATTATCAACAATGTCTGCATCAACTCTTTTAAAGGTTGTGTTTTCCCATTTCATTTCCATTGTGTTGATGAAAGCCGCATCAACCAGCGTTTCCATCTTTACAACTTTGTAGCCTTTATTAGCTGCTGCTTTTATATAGCTATCCTGTTGAACAGGGTTTGTTGTGTACAGAATAACCAACTTGCCATCTTTATTTTTTTGCAATGCTTCGGTTTCTGTTCTGTATTCATCAAGTGTATAAAAGTTCTTTGCTGACGCATCTTCCATTACAAAAAACTTATTTGCTTTTTCTAAAAACTTATCATCAGTCATCATTCCGTACTTCACAAACAAGCCAAGGCTTTCCCATTTTTCTTCAAACTCATTTCTTTCTTTATTAAAGATCTCTTCAAGTTTGTCGGCAACTTTTTTTGTGATGTATCCATTTATTTTTTTCACATTGGGATCGCCCTGCAAATAACTTCTGCTTACATTTAAAGGAATATCAGGACTATCAATTACGCCATGCAACAACATTAAAAATTCAGGAACAATATCTTTTACTTCATCTGTTACAAAAACCTGGTTGCTGTATAACTGAATTTTATCCTTCTGAATTTCATAGCTCTGTTTAATTTTTGGAAAATATAAAATGCCCGTAAGGTTAAATGGATAATCAACATTCAAGTGTATCCAGAACAAAGGCAACTCGCCAAACGGGTATAACTCTTTGTAAAAATTCTGATAATCTTGTGATGTAAGTTCAGATGGCTTCTTCGTCCAGATTGGATTGGTATTATTTATTTGCTTGTCTTCAAAATAAATTGGCACAGGCAAAAAGCGGCAGAACTTTTCAAGAATACTTTTAATGCGATCTGCTTCTAAAAACTCCTTGCTTTCATCATTAATATGCAAAACAATGCGGGTGCCTCTCTCCTCTTTTTCTATTTGATACAATTCAAATTCAGGGCTTCCATCACAACTCCAGTAAACAGCCGGCGCATCTTTATAACTCTTTGTAAAAATTTCAACTTTGTCACTCACCATAAATGCGCTGTAAAAGCCCAAGCCAAAATGCCCGATGATATTAGCATCTTTATATTTCT
>JAFBAF010000318.1 GCA_019247895.1 Parafilimonas sp.
AGAAGGTGCAGCAAAAATTTTTAGTGAAGAAAGCGAAGAAGTAGTAGCAGAATAATTGAATAACATTTCAATAAAAGAAAAATGCAGTTAGCAGAAGTTTTAATAAAACCAATTCTTACAGAAAAAGCAAACGGACAACAGGAAAAGCTGAAACGCTATGCTTTTAAAGTAAACCGTAAAGCAAATAAGCTTGAAATTAAAAAAGCTGTAGAAGATTTTTACGGCGTATCTGTAACAGATGTAAACACATTGGTTGCACCTGGAAAAAATAAAACCAGGTTTACAAAAGCAGGATTTATTAAAGGTGTAAGGCCAGCTTATAAAAAGGCGTTGGTTACACTGGCAGAAGGTGATACAATAGATTTGTACGCAAATATTTAATTAATAAAGTAAGGCATCAACTGCCGCAAAAGTTGATAAAATAAAGAAGATGGCATTAAAAAAATATAAACCAGTTACAGCAGGCATGCGTTGGAGAATAGGTAATGCATATGCAGAACTTACAACCGATACTCCTGAAAAAAGCTTACTGGAGCCAATGCACAATCCTGCTGGTCGTAATGCACAGGGCCGCAGAGCGATGCGTTACATTGGCGGTGGTCATAAAAAGAAATATCGCATAATAGATTTTAAGCGTAATAAACGAGGTATTGAAGCTAAAGTGCAAACCATTGAGTATGATCCAAATCGCTCAGCATTTATTGCTTTAGTTGAATATACTGATGGCGAAAAAAGATACATTCTGGCACCTCAGGGTTTGCAGGTTGGTACAACAATTTCGTCTGGCGATGCGGTAGCTCCGGAAATAGGAAATGCTTTACAGTTAAAGAATATGCCGCTTGGTACAAATGTTCATAACATAGAAATGCAGCCAAACCAGGGTGGCAAATTAGCAAGAAGTGCAGGTTCTTCTGCGCAGCTTACAGGCAAGGAAGAAAAGTATGCAGTATTAAAAATGCCTTCGGGTGAATTGAGGCGAGTACTGGTTAATTGTTATGCGACTGTAGGTGTTGTTTCAAATAGTGATCACAATTTGCAAACGATGGGTAAAGCCGGAAGAAATCGCTGGAGAGGGATTCGTCCACGTAACCGCGGTGTTGCAATGAACCCTGTTGACCATCCAATGGGTGGCGGTGAAGGTAAAGCTTCAGGTGGTCATCCAAGAAGCAGAACCGGGAAGTATGCGAAGGGACAAATAACAAGGAAACATGGAAAGTCAAGCAATAAACTTATTCTTCAAAGAAAGAACGGAAGAAAATTAGCGAAGTAAGAGAATCGTAAATCTAAAATCGTAAATCTAAAATAGAATGGGTCGTTCGATTAAAAAAGGTCCTTATGTTGACGTGAAACTGGATAAAAAAGTTCTCAATATCAACGAAGGTAAAAACAAGAAATCAGTTATTAAAACATGGAGCCGGCGCTCTACTATTACACCTGATTTTGTTGGACATACTTTCGCAGTTCACAACGGTAACAAATTTATCCCGGTTTATGTAACAGAGTTTATGGTTGGGCATAAATTAGGCGAATTCGCACCAACGAGAAACTTTCGAGGTCATTCAGGAAGCAAATAATAAAATTTAAAATTTAAAAAGTAAAAATTCAAAATAAGAGCGTTGTAACTCAGCCACCCTTTGACTTTTGATTTTTTGACTTTTGACTTTAATAATATGGAAGCAGTAGCTAAACTCAGAAATTATCCAACAGGTCCGCGCAAAATGCGTTTGCTGGCTGATGTTATTCGTGGCATGCAAGTTGAAAAAGCCCTTGGCATTTTAGAACATCATCCGCAACATAATGCAACACCTTTGGCGAAGCTTTTAAGAAGTGCCATCAGCAATTGGGAACAGTCAAATACAGATAAAAGTGCCGCTGATGCGAATCTTATAGTAAAAACAGTTTTTGTAGATGGCGGAAGAGTTTTAAAACGTATGCGCCCGGCACCACAAGGTCGTGGTTACAGGGTTCGCAAACGCAGCAATCATGTAACAATCATTGTTGACAGCAAATAATTCGGCAATTAGTCAATTCGGCAATTTGCCAATTAAAGAATAAAAACATTTGAATAAAATAAATGAATTTGAAGTTTGGTTTTCATTGACGAATTATCAAATTATCAAATTGTCAAATTAAAAATATGGGTCAAAAAGCAAATCCAATTGGTAACCGGTTAGGTATTATCCGGGGATGGGAAAGCAACTGGTACGGCGGTAAAAAAGACTTCGCCACCAAACTCATCGAGGATAATAAAATAAGAAATTATCTTAATGCACGTATCAATAAAGGTGGAATTTCAAAGATCGTTATTGAGCGTACGTTGGGTAAACTTATTGTAACAATCCATACATCAAAACCTGGAATTATCATTGGTAAAGGCGGTGGAGAAGTTGACAGGATAAAAGAAGAATTGAAAAAGCTTACGAGCAATGAAGATGTGCAGATCAATATTCTCGAAATTCGTCGCCCTGAATTAGATGCAGCTATTGTTGCAGATAACATCGCAAGACAAATTGAAAACCGCATTAATTATAAAAGAGCTATTAAAATGGCAATAGCTTCATCACTCCGCATGGGTGCTGAAGGAATTAAAGTTAAGGTTGCCGGTCGTTTAGGCGGTGCAGAAATTGCACGTACTGAAGAAATTAAACAAGGCCGTGTTCCTTTACATACTTTTCGTATGGACATTGATTATGCGAACGTGTTTGCATTAACAGTGTATGGAAAAATTGGTATTAAAGTGTGGATTTGTAAAGGTGAAGTGTTAGGTAAAAGAGAATTGAATCCAAACTTCATCGGCGGTAAAAATGAAGGCGGCGACCACAGGGAAAGAAGAGGTGGTGGCGATCACAGAGGCGACAGAGATAGAGGAGGAGATCGTGGTGGGCATCGCGGAGACAGAGACAATCGTGGCGGTGGGGGAAGAAGAGATAACAGGAGATAATAGGCAATTAGCCAATTAGCCAATGTGTCAATGGTTAATCGGAGTTCAGAAATAATAATCGACACATTATCAAATTATGAAATTGGCAAATTAAATAGATATGTTACAGCCAAAAAGAACGAAACACAGAAAGGCGCAAAAAGGAAGAATTCGTAACGTAGCAAAAAGAGGTACTTCTATTTCTTTTGGTTCTTATGGATTAAAAGCACTCGAGCCAATCTGGTTGAACAACAGGCAAATAGAAGCAGCACGCCAGGCAATGACAAGAGCCATGAAGCGTGAAGGGAACGTGTGGATTCGCATTTTTCCTGATAAACCAATTACCCGCAAACCGCTTGAAGTGAGAATGGGTAAAGGTAAAGGTAACCCTGAGTTTTGGGCTGCCGTAGTAGAACCGGGCCGCATATTGTTTGAGTGTGATGGTGTTAGTTTACAAACAGCGCAGGAGGCAATGCATTTAGCTTCTCAAAAATTGCCTATCAAAACACAATTTGTACAAAGAAGAGATATATAATATTTGAATTTTCAAATTAAGAAAAATGGCTGACAAAATTGATTTTAATAAAAGTTTGAAAGACCTTAATGAGAATGATCTTAAGGCGCGTATAACAGAAGACAAACTTCGCTTAAAAAAGCTGGAATTTGCACATGCCATTTCTCCGCTTGAAAATCCTTTAAGCATTCGCAGTCTTCGTAAAGATATTGCCCGTATAAAAACGGAATTAAAAAACAGAACATTACAAGCTTAAAATAATGGCAGAGGAAACAAAAACAGCGGAAAGAAATTTACGCAAAACAAGAACCGGCGTGGTACGCAGCAATAAAATGGATAAAACCATTACAGTCGCTGTTGAAAGAAGGGTAAAGCACCCTATCTACGGAAAGTTCGTGAAAAAGACCACGAATTTTCATGCACACGACGAAAAGAATGAGTGCACAATTGGTGATATAGTTAAAATAATGGAAACGCGTCCATTAAGTAAAACCAAGCGCTGGCGTTTGGTGGAAGTGGTAGAAAAAGCAAAATAGTATTTAACTGCTCGAAGTTAAAGCTGAGAGCGCAAAGCTTAATAAAATGATTCAGCAGGAAAGTCGTCTTAACGTAGCAGATAACAGTGGTGCAAAGGAAGTATTATGCATCCGCGTTTTAGGAAACAGCGGACAGGATTATGCTAAAATCGGGGACAAAATAGTTGTTACTGTTAAAGATGCTATACCAAGCGGTGGTGTAAAAAAAGGAACTGTTTCTAAAGCTGTAATTGTTCGCACAACAAATAAGTTGAGAAGAAAAGATGGTTCATATATACGGTTCGATGATAATGCAGTTGTATTATTGAATGCGTCTGATGAGCCAAGAGGCACACGTATTTTCGGACCGGTGGCCAGGGAATTAAGAGATAAAGGATATATGAAAATTATATCACTTGCACCGGAAGTTCTTTAAAGCTTCTATCCCCTAAAGGGGAGTAAGGCAAGAATAAAATTGAAATAAAAGTATTTTATAATCGTCTTTAAGTTCAAAAATTTAAAGACTTAAAAAGTCACTTTAGGGATTTAGGGTATGAGTAACAGATTTAAACCGAAGTTCAATATTAAAAAGGGAGACATGGTTATTGTCATCTCCGGCAACAGCAAACCACGCAAGGAAGATGGTAAAACTATTTACAAACCGCGTAAGGTTTTAAAAGTGCTTCCTGATGATGCACGTGTAGTGGTAGAAGGCGTTGGCATTGTTACGCGTCATACAAAACCTTCGGCACAAAATACTAAAGGCGGACTTGTAAAAAGAGAAGCTCCTATTCATATCAGCAATGTTATGTTGTGGGATGCAAAAGCCGGTGCGCCAACGAAAGTTAAACGCAGCCGGGAAGATGGTAAATTGGTTCGTACTGCAAAAAAATCAGGGGAGGTAATTAAATAATGGCTACAACAAAATATACTCCGAGATTAGCTCAGAAATATAAGGATGAAGTTGTTCCTGCATTGAGCAAAAAGTTTGGTTACAAAAGTGTAATGCAAACACCCAAGCTCAAAAAAATCGCAATTAACCGTGGCGTTAATGGTGCAGTAACTGATAAAAAATTAGTTGAAGTTGCAGTTGATGAGCTCTCACAAATCACCGGTCAGAAAGCGGTTGCTACTTACAGTAAAAAAGATATTTCAAACTTTAAGTTGCGAAAGGGTATGCCGATTGGTGCAAGAGTTACGTTGCGCGGTGAGAAGATGTATGAATTTTTAGATAGATTAATATCAGTAGCATTGCCCCGTGTGCGTGACTTCAAAGGCATCAATGACAAATCATTTGACGGCCGTGGTAACTATACGTTAGGTATTACTGAACAAATTATTTTTCCTGAAATTGATATTGATAAAGTGAATAAGATCACCGGTATGGATATCACCTTCGTTACATCAGGAAAAAATAATGAAGAAGCATATGAATTGCTGAAAGAATTAGGTATGCCTTTCAAAAAGCAATAAGTAATTAAAATTAAATCCGAAACCCTGATTCGGGTTTCGAACTTAAATATTCGAATTTTAAAAACAATTATGGCAAAAAAATCAGTAGAAGCAAGGGAAAGAAAAAGGCAACGCATGGTTGCACAATATGCTGCCAAACGCACTGCTCTAAAAGAAGCCGGCGATTATGCAGCTTTGGATAAACTTCCTAAAAATGCTTCACCGGTTCGCTTACATAACCGCTGCCAGCTTACAGGCCGTCCAAGAGGTTACGTTGGATATTTTGGTATGTCGAGAAATGTTTTCAGAGACATGGCTTTGGCTGGAAAGATTCCGGGTGTAAAAAAGGCAAGCTGGTAATATTTGGTGAATGGTCAATGGTGAACGGATAAATTCACAACTGACTACTCACCACTCACAAACAACAACAGTTAACAATTAAATTAATCCAATTATTACGTTCCGGCGTAATGTAGGAGGACAAAATATGGTAACAGATCCTATCGCAGATTTTCTTACAAGAGTTCGTAACGCACAATTGGCGGGTCATCGCGTTGTAGAAATTCCTGCATCTAATTTAAAAAAACGCATCACAGAAATTTTATATGAACAGGGTTATATCCTTAAGTATAAATTTGAAGATGATAATAAGCAAGGCTTTATCAAAATAGCGTTGAAGTACGATCCGCAAACCAAACAGCCGGCAATCCGCTCTTTAGAAAGAGTGAGCCGGCCTGGATTACGCCAGTATTCCAAACCAACTGATTTTAAAAGAGTAATTAATGGTTTGGGTGTTGCTATAATAAGCACATCAAAAGGTGTAATGACGGATAAGCAAGCTAAAGCTCAGAATGTGGGCGGTGAAGTGTTGTGTTATATTTCTTAAAGACTAATAAAATTATTATATGTCACGTATAGGTAAAGCTCCGGTTGCTGTTCCAAACGGTGTTACAATCACTGTTGGTAAAGACAATGTAATTACTGTAAAGGGACCAAAAGGAGAATTAAAGGAAGCTGTTGACAGGGATATTACTGTTGAATCTAAAGATGGAGTTCTTAATTTATCAAGACCTACAGATCAAATCCGTCATCGTGCTATGCATGGTTTATACAGGGCTTTGATCGCTAACATGGTTAAAGGTGTAACTGAAGGTTATAAAAAAGAATTAGAATTAGTAGGTGTTGGTTATAAAGCTTCCAACCAGGGTAATGTACTTGATCTTTCTTTAGGCTACTCTCATAATATCATTTTTGAAGTGCCTAAGGAATTAAAAGTTAGCACAGCTACGGAAAAAGGGCAGAACCCTAAAATATTTATCGAAGGAACTGACAAGCAGTTGCTCGGCGCTGTAGCAGCAAAAATCCGCAGCTTACGCAAGCCTGAACCATACAAAGGAAAGGGTGTGAAGTATTCTAATGAAATAATTCGCCGTAAAGCAGGTAAAGCAGCAGGTAAATAAACCCCTTAATCCCCTAAAGGGGAAACAGAAAGGAGCCAAATTTTTAAAGTTTTTATACACTCCCTTTTTGGGAGAAGGAGGGTAAATAAAATGGATAATAAAGTTTTAAGAAGGCAAAAAATCAGGTATCGCATTCGCCATAAAATAGCAGGCACAAATGAGAAACCAAGATTGTCTGTCTTCAGAAGCAATTCAGAAATATATGCACAGATAATAGATGATATAAGCGGCAAAACATTAGTATCTGCTTCATCTCAGGATAAGGATGTAAAAGCGCAAAAAGTTACAAAACTCGAAAAATCAAAATTAGTTGGTGCTGCTATTGCACGTAAAGCAACAGATTTAGGTTTATCACAAGTAATCTTTGATAGAAGTGGTTATTTATATCACGGGCGTGTAAAAGCACTTGCAGATGGCGCAAGGGAAGGTGGATTACAATTTTAGATTTTGGATTTTAGATTTATGATTTCAATTAATTCGTAAATCTTAACTCGTAAATAGTAAATATTCAAATGGCAAAAATCAGCGTAAATAAAGTAAAGCCCGGAGGCGAAGTTGAACTAAAAGAAAAAGTAGTTTCCGTAAACCGCGTTGTAAAAACAACAAAGGGTGGCCGTACATTCAGCTTTTCTGCTTTAGTTGTTGTGGGTAATGAAAATGGTGTGGTTGGCCAGGGGTTAGGTAAGGCAAAAGAAGTTCAGGAAGCTATTACAAAAGGTATTGAAGACGCAAAGAAAAATCTTGTAAAAGTTCCTGTAATGCATGGCACTATTCCGCATGATCAACTTGCAAAAGAAGGCGCTGCCAAAGTTTTAATTAAGCCAGCAGCACATGGTACTGGCGTAATAGCAGGAGGCAGCATGCGTGCGGTATTGGAAAGTGCAGGCATAACAGATGTGTTGGCAAAAAGTCTTGGTTCTGCAAACCCGCACAATGTGGTTAAAGCTACAATTCGTGCTCTTACTTTATTAAGAGAACCTTTACAGGTTTCTAAAGAGCGCAATATTAAATTAACTAAAGTATTCCAGGGATAAAGTACATTCAGTTAATTAACTGAACAAACAACTTCATCATGAAAAAGATTAAAATAACATTGATTAAAAGCGGTATTGACAGGCCGGAGCGTCAAAAGCTCACCTTAAAAGCGCTTGGTTTAAACAAACTAAACTCAACAAAAGAAGTTGAAGCTACAGATCAAATATTGGGAATGGTGCGTAAGGTAGATCACCTTGTAAAGGTAGAAGAGTTATCATAGCGATTGCTTGTACAATTTTTAAGCGAGGGAATGATTCCCGTCAAGTAAAATCATAATCATGCAACTACACAATTTAAAACCTGCAGAAGGTTCTGTTCACAAACAAAAAAGACTAGGTCGTGGTGAAGCCAGCGGTAAAGGCGGCACATCTACAAAAGGTAACAAAGGTGGCCAAAGCCGTGCTGGTTACAAAAGCAAAATGGCGCATGAAGGCGGTCAGATGCCCATCCAGCGCCGCTTGCCGAAACGTGGTTTTAAAAACCATAAACGCATTGAGTACAAAGTTTTCAATTTAGGCCAAATCGATGCACTTATTGATACTTATGGAATTTCTGAATTTAGCACAGAAAATTTGTATGCCAACGGACTTATAGGCAAAACTGATAAAGTAAAAATATTAGGCAATGGTGAATTGACTGGTAAATTTATTTTTAAAGTAAATGCTATAAGTGAATCTGCAAAATCAGCTATTGAGGCTGCCGGCGGAAGCGTTGAAATATTGAAATAATTTTCCCGATATTTGTGCGCCGCATAAAATTGCGTTTTATTTTATTTAATAATTTTTCCCGGTGAAAAAACTTATCCAAACACTAAAGAATATCTGGAGCATTGAGGAGTTGCGTAATAAGATTATTACCACGTTGGCATTGATTCTTGTGTACAGAGTTGGTACGCACATAGTATTGCCGGGCCTTAATCCAAATAAATTAGCAGCAGCAGCAGCAGGTACAAGTAATAACGGGTTACTTGGTTTGTTTGATACGTTTGCCGGTGGTGCCTTTTCTCATGCATCTATTTTTGCGCTTGGGGTAATGCCTTATATCTCGGCGTCTATTTTTATGCAATTGATGACTATACTTGTTCCTCAAATGCAAAAATTACAGAAAGAAGGCGAAAGCGGACGCAAAAAAATCAACCAGTGGACACGTTATTTAACTGTAATTGTCACTGCATTACAGGCCAGCGCTTATTATCAATACTTAAGAACACCTTCTTATGCAGTTGCAATATTACCGGGTTACGCGCCGTACTTTTTTGCATCAACAATAATTATTCTTACAGCAGGTACTTTATTTGTAATGTGGCTGGGTGAAAGAATCCAGGATAAAGGATTGGGAAATGGAACTTCTATTATAATCATGATAGGTATTCTTGCCCGTCTTCCCGATGCTGTTATCCAGGAGTTTCAAAGTAAAGAAGTAAGAGGCGGTGGCGGGTTATTAATATTCCTTATTGAAATAGCAATACTTGTTGCCATTATTATGGGATTGGTTATTTTAATACAAGGCGTTCGAAAAATTCCGATTAACTATGCAAAGCAGATTGTTGGTAACAGGCAATTTGGTGGTGCAAGACAATTTCTTCCCGTAAAAGTAAACAGTGCTGGTGTAATGCCTATAATATTTGCACAGGCGATTATGTTCCTGCCAACATTATTTTCTTTTACAAATCTTCAATCGGCAACGGGTATTGTAAAAATATTTTCAAATCATAGTGATCCGTGGTACATGGTTATTTATGGTGTGATGGTGATTGCGTTTACATTTTTATATACAGCGCTTATCTTCAATCCAAAACAAATGAGTGAAGATTTGAAGCGTAACAATGGATTTATTCCGGGTGTAAAACCTGGCCAGCCTACAGCAGATTTTATCGGCGCCATTATGGATAAGATAACTTTACCCGGCGCAGTATTTTTAGCTATTGTTGGTATACTTCCCGGCTTTGCACAAATGCTTGGTGTAACGCAAGGCTTCAGTACCTTCTTTGGCGGAACATCATTATTAATTATGGTAGGCGTTATTCTTGATACATTGCAACAAATAGAAACGCATTTATTAATGCGCCAGTATGATGGCTTAATGAAAGGCGGCCGCTTACAAGGAAGGCAAACTGTTTCCCCCGCAGGTAATTTTTAAAGTATAACTTCTTATAAAAAATTAGT
>JAFBAF010000100.1 GCA_019247895.1 Parafilimonas sp.
TGATATAGCAATAAAGTTCATTGCTTATATGCAGATTTGCAAATAATCTTGCTTTATAAAATTGATGATCGTAAATGTAAATAAAAATAAAGCACGCAAAAGCCATAGTAGTACGCAGAACATACGCCGGTGAATACACATACTGTACAATGGGCGCATGCTGAGATGTGTTAAAATGAAAAAGGTTACTTGTAACCTTTTTCATTATCGCTCCTCGAGTTGGACTTGAACCAACGACCCTCTGATTAACAGTCAGATGCTCTAACCAGCTGAGCTATCGAGGAATTTGTTTTAACCAGTAGTATATAACCTTGTTAAGGGGCAGCAAAAATAAACGTTTTTATGTTTTTACCAATTCCTTTTTTCAAAGCCTTGTTAAAAGAAGTACTCTGTTTTATATGGATAACGCAATTTGTATAACGCTCTTACTTGCTGCCAAATAAATACACGCAGCGTATCAATATTTTTCTTCTCTGTTGCTGAAATAAAAACTGCATTATTGTTGGTCGACTGTCGCCATCTTTCTTCAAATTGACTCAGGATCTCCTGTTTTGTTGATGCATCAAGCCATTCATCAAAAGTATTTTTTTCATATGCATCAATTTTATTAAAAACAGTTATGACAGGTTTATTAAAAGCATTCAATTCCTGCAAAGTTTTATTTACGGTTTCTATCTGTTCTTCATACTTCGGGTGAGATATATCAACAACATGAAGTAATAAATCCGCTTCTCTTACTTCATCTAATGTGCTCTTAAAGCTTTCAATTAAATGATGTGGTAATTTTCTAATGAAGCCAACCGTGTCGCTTAATAAAAATGGTGTGTTTTCGAAAACAACTTTTCTTGTAGTTGTATCAAGCGTGGCAAACAATTTATTTTCAGCAAACACATCACTCTTACTTAATAAATTCATGATGGTGCTTTTGCCAACATTTGTATAACCAACTAATGATACACGTATAAATTCACCACGTTCTTTTCTTTGCGTGATAGATTGTTTATCTATTTCCTGCAATCTTTTGCGCAGCAAAGAAATTTTATCTCTTACAATGCGCCTGTCTGTTTCAATTTCTGTTTCACCGGGCCCTCTTGTACCAATACCGCCACCTAACCTTTCCAGGTGCTTCCACATTCCACGTAATCTTGGAAGAATATATTGATATTGTGCTAATTCAACCTGGGCTTTTGCCCGTGCAGTTTTTGCACGGCGCGCAAAAATG
Source organism: Parafilimonas sp. (assembly GCA_019247895.1). Taxonomy (GTDB): domain Bacteria; phylum Bacteroidota; class Bacteroidia; order Chitinophagales; family Chitinophagaceae; genus Parafilimonas. The sequence goes on from JAFBAF010000100.1 coordinate 1,223, forward strand.
TCAAGAATCAGGTCGCTGCGATCTATTGTTTTTACATCAGTTACTTTTTCAATATTGGTGATTTGCGAACCGCTTAATTCATCATCAAAAATGATGACGTTAGCAGGATGTTTTTTTAAGTACTCAGCCACTTCCTGGAGCTTGCCTTTGCCAATAAAAGTTCTGCTGTCTGGTTGCGAAAGTTTTTGAATAAATCTTTTTGTACTAATTGCTCCGGCTGTTTCTGCAAGAAAAGCAAGTTCATCCAGGTTTTCTGTTACTTCCTGCTCGGTTTGATCTTTTTGGATAACACCAACCAACACTGCTGTTTCTTCAGCTTTTAACTGTTGTTTAATTTCAATCAAATGCTTTATTGCTTTTATTAAGGATTATGATAAGAATATGTAACTGCAAATTAAAGACCGCTTAATGTTAATCCAATAGAAATCGGATGTATTGAAGGACCTGCGGTTGGCTTTAAAAATTCAGTAACCTGGTAGGATGCATCTATTGAAAAATGGCCGTAACCAATACGTCCTGTTACGGCAAAAAGTGTAGAGTTGATAAATTTTTTGTCAGACTCTTTCTGAATATAATTCCTATCATAAATAGAACGGCCAAGTGAATCAACGAAATTTTTGCCCTTTGTATGCGCACTTAATAGAAAACCGCCTTTAATACCAACCGCCATTTTAAACCCTTTATCGGGCTGAACCGGGTTGCCTGCAAAGCGAAGCTCTACAGGAACTTCAAGATAACCTGTTGTTAATTTGTATTTATCAAAATGATTGGTTGAGCTAACATTTGTAAAAGGCAATGTGGCGGTATTGGATTTGAGATTCACATAAGTGTTTTTGAAGAATATATTGCTTGTTCCAATTCCTATTCCAAAACCAACACTGAAATGGGGACTGTTTTGAAAAGGCTTGTCCAGCATAATGTACATATTAAAATGCCTTGAAAAGCCGGATGTGTTTATGCTGTCAGGCACATTCGGCCATGCATCAACTCCATATTGAATTACAAAATGATCATTGGCTCTGGTACTTAAATCAAGTTTTGACCAATCATTTTTATGTGGCGGGTTCGAAGAATATGTTGAATCAACTTGAGACTTTGCAATAACAGTAATAGTTATAAGCAGAAAAGAGAAGAAAATTTTTTTCATCTGGTTAATTTATTTAATGTTATTGCTTAAATTTTGGTTTATTGCTAAACAATCCGCAATTGTTGATTTGTTTAATTTTATGATGCGGGCAAAAATAAATGAATTCAATCTATACAAGCGGTTAAAATAACGTAAAATAAATTAATGCGAAGCCCGTATTTTTATTTAAAATATTACACCATGTTTTCGATTTTATACATTTATTTGCCATACCAATTAAATTAAATTCAATGAAAATACTGGTTGCCGAAGATGATGCGATAATGCTTGCATCTATAACACAGCAGCTTAAACAGGAAGGTTTTAATGTAACCTCTGCCAATAACGGCCGTGAAGCAATTCAAATTTTTGAAAGCACAAACCCTGACCTTGTAATTACTGATATAATGATGCCTTTTACATCAGGGCTTGAGTTTGTAAATGTTATTCGCAATAAATCCGATAATATTCCCATTATTGTTTTATCTGCCTTAGATGAAGAAGATACAGTGCTTGAAGCATTTAATTTAGGAGCAGATGATTTTTTAACGAAGCCTGTAAAACCCGGGGAATTATCTATTCGTGTGAAAAGACTTTTTAAAAAGCGTTAGCTTTTATAGCGTGTTTTTTTTATAATTTTTTTTAAGTTATTTATTTTGGATGGCTTAAAAATTGAATTAACTATTTCATGAAAAAGTTAATTCTTGTCCTTGCATTTTTTGCACTAAACTGTAAAAGCGTCCAGGCAAAAAATAATTCCGGAAATTTATTCCTTACACAAAATGATAACGATACTGCAACTTTAGCCGGCCATTGGCAATTATTACCTGTATTGTCTTCAGATACTTCTGCAGGAAAAACTCCGCAATTAAATTTTGATTTAAAAACAAACAGGTTTTCCGGTAATACCGGTTGTAATGCAATAAGCGGAAGTTTTATGATTAAGAATGACGCGCTGAATTTTAGCGGAAATATGATATCGACAAAAATGGCATGCCCGGGTTACAACGAAAAAGTTTTCATAGAAAGTTTACTTAAAACCAATCGTTTTGAAATCAAAAATGGCGTGTTGCAATTGATGTACAACACAACTGTATTATCGCAATGGGTAAGACATGCAGATACAAATCCAACTAAAGAGATTTAATAATATTGATTAATCGCATGGCATAAAAGTTGAATTAATACTTATAAACTTTCACCATGAATACAAAAACTTTTGATGTAATTGTTGATGGTGTGCCTTATGAAATTAAGGCAACACCATTTAAATTTAATAATGAACAACGCTTTAAAGTAAGTTATAACAACAGTGATGAGGAATATATTTTTACAAGAGATGCGGAGGTTGGACAATTAACGGCAATTGATAATGGCGCACTTGATATTCCGGATAATCTTGAGGAAGTAATAGCGGAAAAATTAAACAGCTTTACATTCTAAGATCAACCTTAGATTTTCATATAATCCCTGTCAAAGAATTGACGGGGATTTTTTTATTAAGAAAGTATTATGGCAACCATTTTTTCTTACATGCGGTTTTATGTAAGAAAGAATAATTATGAAATTTAAACGATTTATTACACCTGCACGGGTGGCTTTAATTACAATATTTATTATTGGCATGGGTATAATGGCTTGCAGCAAAAGCGGCAGTAGTGGCTATGGTAACAACGGTGGAAACGGTTCTGGTAACACTGTTTCAATAAAAAATTTTGCTTTCTCAGTTGCATCTTTAAGTGTGGCTAACGGCACAACCGTAACATGGACAAATAATGATGCTACTGCACACACAGTAACTGTAGATGATGCAAGTTTCGACAGCGGCAATATTGCCCCCGGCGCAACATTTTCTCATAAATTTACTGCTGCTGGTACTGTCGCTTATGATTGCAGCATTCATACAACTATGAAAGCAAATGTTGTTGTAGCAAATTAAAAATTGAAACTGCTGCTGATTGAAAAATCAACTGTACAAGGGAGTGACACAACGAAGTTCAATAGTATTACAACAGCTCGCCACCAAAATAATTACTTATTTAGTAATGCCATATTTGATTTTATAACGTTCGTACAATTGTTTTTGTTTATTATCAAGATTAAGCTGGCGGCCTTCTAAAAATGCGTAAGAGATATTGCTGGTTTGGATGTCAAGAAGGTCGCCATTGCTTACAATAATGTTGGCGTCTTTATTTATTTCAATCGAACCTGTGCGATCTTCAATGCCTAAAATTTTTGCAGCACTTAAAGTGATTGCAGTTAATGCCTGTTCCTTCGTTAATCCAAAACCAACAGCAACGCCAGCATTAAACATTAAATTTCTGCCGCGGTTCATTTCATCAAAATCATTAATACAATACAACACGCCGGCTTGTTGTAATTGATAAGGCAGTTTTGCATATGTATCAATATCATCATCCTGCATTATGGGTAAAGTGTGCATTTGATTTAATATAACAGCGATATTATTTTGTTTGAGATAGTCAGCGATCTTATTGATTTCTGTTCCGCCAACAATTACTGTTTTAAAACCAAACTCTTTTGCAAATTCAACAGCGATCATCATTTCATTTACCATTTCACAATGCACAAAAAATGTTTGAGATTGATTGAACAAACCTTTTACTGATTCAAACTTAATGTTAGTTGTTGCATGTGTTGTCTCATTCAAATAAGCTTTTGCTTCGCGAAAGAAATTGCGTACGTTATCAATTTGTTGATATGCATTTTTCAATACTTCATCGCTTGCATTTTCTTTTGAATAAGGGATTAAAGAAGGCATGCGAAAATGAATACCATTATCTTTTTGATACACTGCATCTTCCCAATTCCATCCATCTAATTGCATAACAGATGATGTGCCGCTTAAGATTCCGCCATTTGGTACAACATGCGCTAATAAAATTCCATTGCTGCGAACAGTATTTATAATCTTTGAATCCGTATTGTACGCAATTAAAGAACGCACATCAGGATTCAAATCACCTAATTCAGATTCATCGTGTTCAGCACGCAATGCGCCAATTTCTTCAAGGCCAATATAACTGTCAGTTAATATTAAGCCAGGATAAATTTGTTTGCCTGAGCAATCAATAACTTTTGCATTGCTTACATCTGCTGATTTTCCAACAGCGGTAATTTTTCCATTTGCAAAAACAATTGTTCCATCATCAATCACATCTCCATTGCCAATATGAATTGTTGCATGCGTTAAAGCAATTGTTTGTGTTTGTGTTGAGGCAGGTAAAACATTTGCCTGGCTGAAAATTGATGTTGTTGTATATAAGCAAAGAATGGATATAATAATTTGTTTCATAGTTTCAGTGTTTCAAAGTTTCAGAAGTTTTATATGCGACTTGTTTAGTTTTATATTTCGTTCCTTTAAGTTCAGATTCGCATAAATAGTTTATTAGTTTTTGTATTAATACACTTATTTCTAATACAGAATTATAAAAATCATCAAACTGTTTTTGGTTAAGATATTTGCGATCAATTGCCCTATATAATTGAGACCTTAGTTCTCCGCACGAACCTTTCGATATATAAAGAAATTGAACAAATTCTTTATTACCACTCCTTTCAAAGCCTTCAGCAATATTATCCATTATTGAACCTGCTGAGCCTTCGATTTGGTTAATTAGACGATAATTTGATTTGAAATTTCCATTATCGATTAATGAGCCAATTTTATCATTTAGCACTCTTGCTTTTTGCCAGGAAAGAATGTCTTCAAAACGTTTTATAGTTGCCATAAACATTGAAACATTTAAACTTTGAAACAATGAAACTTTACTGCCCATCCTCACTTTCTATTTGCGCATCTTGTGTTATAACCGCTGGTTGTGTTTTAGCTCCACCTTTTTTAGCGGCCTGCATTTTTTGTATCAAACGATTTCTTTCATTGGCTATATAAATGCGTTGTGTTGAATCGCGTTGGCGATCATAATATTCAATACCATCAACAAAAGTTTTTTGCGCAGTTGCATAAACGCTTAACGGGTTTGCATTCCATAAAACAATATCAGCATCTTTACCAACTTTTATGCTGCCAACTCTGTCTGCAATGTGCAGCATTGTTGCAGGATTTAATGTACACATTTTAAATGCCTGCTCTTCTGTTAATCCACCATATTTAATACTCTTTGCAGCTTCCTGGTTTAAGTGGCGGGCTTGTTCAGGATCATCGCTATTCACCGCAACAGTCATTCCAACATCAGTCATCAAAGCTGCATTATATGGAATCGCATCTTGCACTTCTGCTTTGTATGCCCACCAATCGCTGAAGGTAGATGCATAAGCACCATGCGCTTTCATTTTATCAGCAACTTTATATCCTTCCAAAATATGTGTGAAAGTGTTTACTTTAAAATGAAATGAATCGGCAACATGCATCAGCATATTTATTTCGCTTTGCACATAAGAATGACAAGTAATAAATCTTTTATGATTGAGGATTTCGGAAAGTGCATCTAACTCTAAATCTCTTCTTTTATCAGCGCCTTGTTTTTGATAATCTTCAGCACGTGTAAATGCATCAACCAGCACTTGCTCAACGCCCATGCGTGAATCGGGAAAACGATTGTTGCTCGGGCCGTAAGAACGTTTTACATTTTCGCCCAACGCAAATTTTATAAACGGATCCCAATTCGCAAACTTCACTTGTTCTGCATCCTGCCCCCAACGCATTTTTATCATTTGTGTTTGGCCGCCAATAGTATTACAACTTCCATGTAAAATATGAACAGCAGTTACGCCATCAGAAAGCTGGCGGTAAATTTGAATATCATCCGGATCAATTACATCAGCAACACGTACTTCTGCTGTTACAGATTGCGAACATTCATTTACACTTCCCGTAACTGCGATATGTGAGTGTTCATCAATAATTCCCGGCGTTAAATATTCATTTGTACCATCAACAACTTTTGCGTTAGTGGCAGATAAATTTTTTCCAACAGCTGCAATCTTTCCATTCTTTAATAACACATCAGTGTTTTGCAAAATGCCATCTGCTTCATTTGTCCAAACAGTTGTGTTTTTAATTAACACATCTTCCTGCTTCGGCATTTGAGAAAAGCCATAACCATTAAAAGGATACAGCACTGTTGTGTTTATATCATTCTTTTTTTGTTTTGGCTTTGATGTATCAGGTTTTTCAACATACGGCGATGATACCATCATATTCCATGCAACAACATTTCCGTTTGCATCATAACCTGAACCATTCCACATGTTGCTGCCGATAACTCCTGTTAAGAAATTAATTTTTGAACTATCTGCTTTATTACTCCAGCTTAAATTAACGGTGTTGTTATTAATACTTAATTGCAAATCATTTTTTGCAGTGTCTGTTGCAGATTTTATAGTAGCAGAAAGTTTACCCGGTTTTCCATCAACAGCAACATCATATTGTTTGTTGTTATTGTTTTGTTTGATGCTGAGTTTATAATTACCGCGATAATCATTCCATCCATTATTCGTTAATAAAAATTCTTTGCCCTGTATCCAGTTTTGTAAGAAGATTGTTTTTTCATCAAACACAGGCCCGGTTGTAATAATGAAATCAGCAAGTTTGCCTGCATCAATACTTCCAACTTTATCATACACACCAATTAATGTTGCAGGTGTTTTGGTTAATGCATCAAGCGCTTTGTCTTCGCTTAAACCATTCTCAATTGCTTTGCGCAGATTAGATAAAAAACTTGAAGCTTCAGTACCGTTTGACGTTAGTGCAAAATTCAATCCTGCTTTATCAAATATGCCAGGTTCAAGCGGCGCCATTTCCCAATGTTTCATTGTACTTAATGCAACCAATCTTGTTGCGTTGGGGTCATCTACATCTACAGCAAGCGGAAAATTCAATGGTAAAATAAAATTGGCTTTTGTTGCTTTTATTTCATCCATGCGCTGGTATTCATTTCCGCCACATTTAATTATATACTGAACATTGAATTCATTCGCAATTTTTTGTGCACGCAAAACATTCCATTTATCACCCGCATCAAAAATTTGTGGCAACGATTGATTGTTATTCCATGCCTCCAAAGAAAGATTTGTTCCTTCACTTGTTGATTTTTCTTTGTCTGCAGCAGAAAGATTTTTATACCATTGTGCATCTAAAAATGTTTGTCGTATTAATGCAATTGAACCCATTAAAGATGTTGGATAATCTTGTGTTGAACTGCCTTTATTAAAAGAATAAAATGCTGCGGCTTTATCTTTCAGCATATCAAAATTTTCTTTCTCATCGCTTAACGTAACCAATGTTCCGGTTCCTCTTGCAATACCATCCTGCAAATGCGAAAGCACAACACTAAAACCAATTCCACGCAACTCTTTTGCTTTAGTTTCATTTGCAGTAAAAATTTTTGAAGCATCAGTTTCAGGACGAATGGCCTGGTTCCATCCATAAGCACCTTTTGTATCGCTTACAAACTGCGATTGATAATAAGGCCTGTTACGTTTTGGTTGTTCAGTAACAGTTATTCCATAATCACTCATTAAATCAATAAACGATGGATAAATGTATTTGCCTTGGCAATCAATTGCAGCCGCATCTTTAGGAACGGTTATGTTATTGCCAACACTAATTATTTTTCCTTCTTTGATGATTAGCGTTGCATCTTTTAAAATAGTTTTCGAATCTTTTACAATTGTTGCATGCGTGAACGCAACATAACCTTCGCGATAATCTTGTACACCATTAACGGGAAAAGTTTGTTGTGCCGAAATTGTTATTGATATAATGCAACAAACAAAAAGTAGCAGTTGGATTTTTTTCATGATGGAAATGCTTGATAAGAAAAGTAAATTTAGTAGTTGATGAAATATTTCGAATGAAATTTTTATGAAGTAAGAACAGGCAATCCTTTAAGCAATAAAAAAACTGCTTTCTATTTTACTATAATCAGGAATTCCTTTTTGATCTTACATGTGCTGAAAGCTTACCAATTCCGCCTCCAATTAATCCTAACAGCAAACCCATAACAGCGCCCAATATTATAAGATGCATTATAGCGCCAGCCATTGTTTGGTATGCAAAATATACTGACATATTTCTGTAATATTCCTGGTTTAGTAATCCCTTCCATTCGGCTATATTTATAGCGTCCGTTAACAATAAATGCATTCCCAATAATATTAATGTTAAGGCTGTTAAACAAGCCACTGCTCCGCTTGCAAAACCGCTGAATAAACCAGCGAATACTCCCGTACTAAATTTATTTGTTTTGTATGAAGCTTGAACAGATACAAATAAAATAAGCACTGCAATTATTGCCCAAAAAATGTTATCAAGGTGATCTCTTAATGGCAAGCGGGGTTGAATAATATTATTCATCCCGATTTCTACGGTCCATAATAAACCTATAAGCAGGCCTTTTGAAATATTGTTTTCCTGAGTAAGCAATTTGTTTCTGAATATTTGAATTGAAATTAAAAAACCAATCAGGCTTAAAAATGTTATTAAGCTTTCCAAAGCTTCCAAACCCAGCGGCCAGGCGGAAGTGTGGTAAATGAAAAATATCAACACAGTAAAAACTGCGCTTATAAAAAGTAAATATTTTAATATGGTTATACTTTTCACAAGTAATATTTATTTAATCAAACAATATATCGAAGCACAAGTGGTTCATGTGCTAAAAATAAAGCAATCGTTATTGCAAACAAAGTGTAAGCAACGATAAAAATTCAACCTTATGATCGATTCACCTGCAAATAATCTTTATTAACCGAAAACGGGTTACTTTACACCTCATGCAGGTATAAATTGCACGCCTTCTTTTTCAAACAACATTAACAATAAAATACTGATGAAGAATCAATCATCATCTCCATTTACCTCTTACCAAAAAATTGCGTTAGCCATATTGGCTTTTACACAGTTTACGGTCATACTTGACTTCATGGTTATTTCTCCGCTTGGTGATTTTTTAATGAAATCACTCAGTTTAAAACCCAGCCAGTTTGGCGTTGCCGTATCAGTGTATGCTTTTAGTGCCGGAGCTTCAGGCTTATTAACGGCGGGCTTTGCGGATAAATTCGATCGTAAAAAATTATTATTGTTTTTTTACATCGGATTTATTGCAGGTACTGTGCTTTGTGGTTTATCGCACAGTTATCTTATGCTGATGATAGCAAGATTGATCACAGGATTGTTTGGAGGTGTAATTGGTTCAATTTCGCTTGCTATTCTTACAGATTTATTTAGCATTGATCAACGTGGGCGTGCAATGGGTTTCATTCAAATGGGATTTAGTGCAAGCCAGGTGTTGGGGATCCCAATTGGTATTTATCTTGCTAATCTTTGGGGCTGGCAATCTGCATTTTTAATGGTTGCTGGTATTGCAATGGTAATTGCAATATTAATTATACTGAAACTGAAACCTGTTACAAAACATTTAAGTTTGCAACAACAGCATTCAGCTTTTAAACATTTATATCAAACTATTGCAAAGCGCAATTACAGAATTGGATTTACAGCAACTGCTTTTCTTTCTGTTGGTGGTTTTATGATGATGCCTTTTGGCAGCGCTTTCGCTATTAATAATCTTGGTGTATCGCCGCAACAGTTAACTATTTTATTTATGAGCAGCGGTATTGCATCCTTAATTATTATGCCATTGGTTGGTAAGTTGAGTGATAAAATGGATAAGTACAAAATATACGTGATTGCTTCATTGTGGATGATGATTGTTGTTGTTGCTTACACGCATCTTTCTGTTGAACCATTGTGGTTTATCATCATGTTTAATGTATTGATGATGGCAGGCATTTTCAGCAGAATGATACCGGCAACAGCATTAACAACTGCTATTCCTGATATGCAGGATCGTGGTGCATTTATGAGTATTAATGCTTCGCTGCAACAAATAGCAGGCGGTATTGCAGCCGCGGTTGCAGGAATGATCGTAACGCAAAAAGATAAACACAGCCCTTTGCAGCATTATGATATACTTGGTTACGTTATGGTTGGTATTAGTATTGTTGCAATCATTCTTTTATATCGCGTAAATGAAATGATCAAAAATAAAAGAAGTAAACCACCTGTTGAAGCGGTGCAGGAAATTGCTGTGTGATTAATGACAGCATATCATTTTCTCACATTCAATTTGAATGCAAACAATCCAACAAACAAAATACTTGATAACAATAAGTGTATTGGCTGAATAAAAACAGGGATATTAAAACTTGCCAGTGAAACGCCGGCAGCCATCAATGCGAATACAACCAGCAATAAAAAAGCTCCTTTACGTTGTAATGCAACATGAGATAACGAACGCCAGAAAACAAATATCACAAGCAGCGACAAAATTATTGAAGTGATTTTATGTATGTCAAAAGCTGTAGTTAGTTGGGATATCCATGTATCACGATGTTGATAACCTAAAGCCTTTGAAATTTCATCAACCTGTTCACGAACATCAGTTCCGATAATTATTTGAACCAGTAAAATGGCCAAAGCAATTGTCGTAATCATGCTAAGTGTTTTATCATGCACAATTTTATTTTCATTTAATTTATGCAAGATTAAAACAGGAATGATTGCAAGAAACAATGCAGCGATCATGTGCAGTGTAATTTTTACAACAGCAAGGTTTGTATCAACTACTATTTTACCAAGCCAGGCTTCAAATAAAGTTCCAACTAAAAGCAAGCAGGAGAGCCAGCAGATAGTTTGTTTGGCGCGAAAGAATTTTTTAAAGCTCCAGGCAACATGTACTGCAATCAAAATTCCAAGTGCGCCGGTTATTAAACGGTTCACATATTCTGTCCATGCATGCGCAGGATTATATTCTGTATCAATGTCTTGTTTACTTAAATATTTTTTGTAATCAGGTGGTAAACCTTTTGCGCTAAACGGAGGAGCCCACATGCCAAAACAATGAGGCCAGTCAGGGCAACCCATGCCGCTTTGCGTAGTACGTACAATGCCACCGGCTAATATCACTAAAAAAACAAACAATAAAACTATGCGGGTATAATTACTGTAAGCTTTCATTAGATGTGGCGCAAATGTAGTTCTTAACAATATGCGTTTGTAATAGTTAATATATTTTACGATAGCCGACGATACAATTCAATTTTAAGTTTCCGCAATTCGCAATTTAAAAATCATAGCACTTGCTGCACAATTGAATTGTATTGCTCTTCTTTTTCAACCAAACATTCTAACAAACGCAACTGGTTTTTTGCGCGATTGAAATTATGCAGCGAATATTTTGCTCCATAATAAACGTCATAGTTTAAGTAATCTGTTATAAAACGCAATGCCTGCATGTAGATCATAAATTTTCCTGCATACACAAATGCATTGATTTCTTCAGGTTTCAATTCATGTTTCATTTCACTTAAATAGCCTTCAGTAATTGCTTTAAAATATTCATCTCTTGTTTCTATCAAACCAAAATCTGTTTCTTCTTCGCTCACTGGTGGCAAATAAGTACGCAACATATCACCAACATCACTTATAAAATATCCCGGCATTACAGTATCGAGATCAATAACCGCAATGCCATTATTATTATCATCAAACAAAACATTGCTTATTTTGGTATCGTGATGCATAACACGCAGCTTAAATAAAGGGTTATGAACTATATCATCATATTTATGTACGATGATTACATGCCGCTGTAATGATTCAATTAATTTTTCACTCTGAACTTTCCTTTCTTCATTTCCGGATTTAATGGCTTGCAAAAATTGCGTGTAGCGAAGATGCAGATCATGAAAATGCGGTATGGTTTCATACAATTCATCAGCATTAAGTTCAGACAAGCTTTTTGCAAATTTGCCAAACTGCTTTGCAGCTTCAAATGCAACATTTACATCAGAAACTATTGTGTATGTTTTTGAAGGTATAAATGGTGATAAGCGATAAAACTCATTTTCATAATACACCATTGTTTTACCCATGTGCGATTGCAATGGCTTTACAAAAGTACAAGGCACATTGTGTTTTTTTATGTGGTCTTCTATCAGTTGAAGGTTATCATCAATTAACTGCGGGTTAGCAAAAACTTCTTTGTTTATTTTCTGAAGAATATAACGCTGTTGTTTACCAATAACAAGCCAGGTGGTATTAATTAATCCGCTGCCAAAATTTTCAAGTGTGTAATCACCTTCATGAAGGCCGTATAGGTTAAGCACGTTTAGCATAGAAATTCAATAAAAAATAGCAAATTCTTTTTTACATACCAAGCTTTACCAAAATTCCAATTCCAACTACTGATTTTAGCTGCAGTCTTGGTGAATCATGGTTTGGTCCAAATAATCTCGTATCATCATCATAGATTAAATCAACATTCCATGTTGCAGAAAATATTTTTGAGATCTTGGCTATGAACAAATTTGTCATATACACATCAATATTTTGAGGGTTATGCTGGTAGTTCGAGAACAAGTCAGTTCTTGAATTAAAGGTAATGTTTTTAGCAAAATTTGAAACGAAGATAATAGTGCCGAATGCTCCGACCTGGCTAAGCACATGTGTGCCGGAATCAACGCCATATGCACCAATTTTAGAAAGTGTAGGATTTGCAACCACAACCCATCTTGAAGAAACAGGTGAAACAAAAATTGATAAATTCTTAATTGGCTTATAATCAAATCCGGGGCTAAACAAAACATACCCTGGAGAAAAAGCGGTAGAAGAAAATGACGGCTTATCAGGAACACTATAGTTATAACCATCAAAAAATTGTGTTCGTAAATCGAATAAGGCACTCGCCGAAATTTTTGGGCTTAAAGCATAACCATACTTAGATAAAAAATCAAACCTGTCATCAGTTTTACGCGTGCCTAAACTTGAGGTGTTAATGTATCCAATGTTGATGTCAACATTATTATCCCAGGTTACTTTTCCTTTTTTATAGTATGCATGGGCATTTGTGTATAAATTCATCGAAAGCGAAAAATTATCGCCACCGGCTGCCCAATCTTTCAAAGAGCCTTGTGCCACATTCAGATTAAATAAGCCGCCTTTTATCCAGGTTTTTTTAATTGTGTCCGGAACTAATCTTGGTACGGTTCGTCCCGCCTCTATTTTTAAAATATTCACGGTTGAGTCCTGCGCTGTTACAATAGTTCTTATCGAGATAAAAAAAATAAAAAGCCATTTCCTCATGTGTGAATTTTAAAAACTGCAAAACTCTTAAAATATTCTTTCTATCTTTTTGTACAGATGTTAAAATATCATCGCTAAAAAAATTATCCCGAAGTATAAATCTGCAACACATGCGTTTGTTTATAATAATTACTTAAGTTATTTTTGCAACGCAGGCGGATTTGTTTATTGTTCGGCCTTTAATTCAGAACTAATAAACGCACAAACTTCTCACACAAGTTTCCCTACGTTTTAAAGCAATGAATTTTATAAAGCCGGCATCGGAACACTTCTCGTCTTCGTTGTGTCACTCCCTTGTACAGTTGATGCAATGAGCAGCTATAGTTTCACATTCAAATCATCATCTATGAACATTAAAGAACTTTTAGAGCAGCGCATTCTAATAATAGATGGCGCAATGGGCACAATGATTCAGCGCTATAAATTATCAGAAGCAGATTATCGCGGTGAACGTTTTAAAGATTGGACAAGCGATATAAAAGGCAATAATGATTTGTTATGTTTAACACAACCCCAAATTATTAAAGCAATTCATAAGGAATATTTACAAGCAGGCGCAGATATTATTGAAACAAATACTTTCAATGCACAACGTGTATCGCTTGCAGATTATAACATGCAATCTTTAGCATATGAAATAAATTTTGCAGCAGCAAGAATTGCACGAGCAGCGATTGAAGAATATACTATAGACAATGGACTATCGACCATGGACAAATTCGTTGCTGGTGCAATCGGCCCGATGAATAAAACATTGTCTTTATCACCAGATGTAAATAATCCGGGTTATCGTGCATTAACTTTCGACGAAGCAATGGAAGCATATTATGAACAGGTAAAAGGTTTGGTTGAAGGTGGTGTAGATTTATTATTAATCGAAACTATTTTTGATACATTAAATGCAAAGGCTGCCATCTTCGCCATCAAAAAATATTTCAGAGATGTAAATAAAAAATCATTACCAATAATGATCAGCGGAACCATAACAGATGCAAGTGGACGTACATTAAGCGGACAAACATTAGAAGCTTTTTATAATTCTGTTGCACATGCAAAACCATTAAGCATTGGTTTGAATTGTGCATTGGGCGCAAAAGAAATGCGTCCGCATATTGAAGAGTTATCGCAGATTGCTTCATGTTATGTTTCAGCATATCCAAATGCAGGTTTGCCAAACGCAATGGGAGAGTACGATGAGCAGCCGCACGAAACAGCACACTTCATTGAAGATTGGGCAAAAGAAGGTTTTGTAAATATTGTCGGTGGTTGTTGCGGCACAACACCGGATCATATAAAAGCAATTGCACAAAAAGTAAAAAATATTCAAACAAGAAAATTACCTGTTGTTGAAGAAGTATTAATCTGATTGCATGAGTGAGAATATAATCAAGCCTTATATGAGGTTAAGCGGTCTTGAGCCCTTGACCGTTCGTCCTGAATCAAATTTTGTAAATATTGGTGAACGCACAAATGTTACTGGCTCAAAAAAATTTGCAAGGCTTGTTCGTGAAAATAAATACGAAGAAGCTTTAAGTGTTGCAAGGCAACAGGTAGAAAATGGCGCACAGATTCTTGATGTAAATATGGATGATGCGCTGCTCGATGGTGTGCATGCAATGACAACTTTTTTAAATCTTCTTCAAAGCGAACCGGATATTGCACGTATTCCAATCATGATTGATTCATCCAAATTTGAGATCATTGAAGCTGGTTTAAAATGTGTGCAGGGCAAATGCATTGTAAATTCTATTTCATTAAAAGAAGGCGAAGAAAAATTCATTCAGCATGCAGAAACATGTTTAATGTACGGTGCTTCTGTTGTGGTGATGGCTTTTGATGAAAACGGGCAAGCTGATACTTTAGAAAAAAGAGTAAGCTTCAGCGAACGTGCTTATAAAATTCTCACAGAAAAAGTTGGTTACGATCCGCAGGATATCATCTTCGATCCAAACATATTTGCAATTGCAACCGGTTTGGAAGAACATAATAATTACGGTGTTGACTTTATCGAAGCAACACGTCTCATCAAACAAAAAATGCCGCTTACAAAAGTTAGTGGTGGTGTAAGCAATCTTTCATTTTCATTCCGGGGAAACGATCATGTTCGTGAAGCAATGCATAGCGTGTTCTTGTATTATGCCATCAAAGCCGGAATGGATATGGGAATTGTGAATGCTGGTCAGTTGGTAGTGTATGATCAAATTGAACCTGCATTAAAACAATTATGTGAAGATGTAATTCTCAATCGCAATAATGATAACAATGAAGCAACAGAAAAATTAATTGCGTTTGCAGAAACAGTTAAACAAAAAGGCAAAGAAGAAAAGAAAGATGATGCATGGCGTAATACAACAGTTGAAGAAAGATTGAAGCATGC
>JAFBAF010000212.1 GCA_019247895.1 Parafilimonas sp.
AGCTTTCTGCATTTCACTTACTGCATAAAAAGCGTTATTAAAAAGATTAAGCAACACTCGTCCAATATCTTGCGGAACAACATTTATTTTACTAATGTTTTCATCAAAGTCAGTTTTAAAATCTGCATTAAAACCTTTGTCTTTTGCACGCAGACCATGATAGCTTAATCTTAAATATTCATCACACAAAGCATTAATATCAGTTGGTTCCTTTATGCCTGAATTTTTTCTTGAATGCTGCAACATTCCTTTTACAATTGCATCTGCACGTTTGCCATGATGATTTATTTTTTCCTGGTTATCCATTACATCTGTTGCAATTGCTTTTACTTCATCAATGTTACCGTTGTCAATATGGCTTTTCATTTCTAACAACAGGTCTGTATTTACTTCAGAAAAGTTTTTTACAAAATTTAACGGGTTTTGAATTTCGTGCGCAATGCCTGCTGTCAACTCTCCGAGTGAAGCCATCTTTTCAGATTGTATTAATTGGGCCTGGGTTGATTTAAGTTCGGTTAAGGTCGCTTCTATACTTTGTTTAGCTTTTTCCAGCTTATTAAAATCTTCGTAACGGGCGTACGCAACAGAAAACGCCTCTGCCAATGACTTCACTAAATCCAGTTCATATGCGAACAATGGATTGGTGCAGCCAACATACAACATGCCTTGTATAAACGGAATACCATGTAAGTCCAGTGACTCAGGCGCAAGCTCGCCACCCTGGAATGTTTGTATGTCCTGTATTTTACCTTTAGCAATTAAAGATTGCATCCAATTAATAAATTCATCTTTATTCCAGTGATGTTTAAACACTTCTTTTTTTCTCCATTGGTCTACGGTTCTTAAGCTTACTTCATCGTTATCAAATGGGAGTTCCAATACACCCAAAGAACGACCGTTTGGAGTTGATAAGTAAGCACGGATAATTGATTGAGCTTCGTCCATAATAAATACGCCGCAACGTATAAAAGGAATATTCAGCTTACTTAGTTCCTGCCACATAAGCGGTATAATATGTTGCAGGTCTTCAGCAGAACGCATGCTGGCAACCTGTCCGCGTATTCTGTCAAGCGATGCTTGTTTTATGATTTCTTTTATAAGAAGTTCTGCTTTGTGCAAATCGAGATAGCGGCTGTAAGCCTGGTCAAAAACTTTGGAGAACTGTACTAATATGTCGCTATCATCTTCAGATAGAAGTTCGCCATTATAGTTATGAATAAAAATACTGGAATATTCTGCCAGTGCTACCGAAACGGCGTATGCATTTCCGTTTAATATGAGTGCTTTTCTTTCTTCAGGTAAATACTTGTTATCAGAATTCTTAAACATGTATTTAAAGTATGCGTTCTTTAATTCATAACTGTATATTTTTTTGTATAAAGTTTCTTTTCGCTCCAGTGCGTAAAAGAAATCATTAGCGATCGGGTGATCAAAATAAGGAAGACGAAAATTATGTGTATAATCCTGGCCCGGAGCCGCAAGCCATAAGTCAAATTCTTTAGAACCTTCATGAAGAATATTAATATTAACTGAATCAATGTTTTTTAAACCAAGACTTGTGAGATTTTCAAAAACAACTTTTACCACATCTTTAAGTTCATCACTTTTATGCATTGCGAGTGAACTTGAGCGTACTCTTTCCAACGCTACTTCAATCTGCGCTTTTCTCGCCAATGCTTCGGCTTGCTTCAGATCTGTAAAACGGGTATAGGCTAAATTAAAAACATCTGCAAAACGCTTCATTGTAATTTTTGCCTTATTGGGAAATGGCGTTTCGCGAAAAGCAAATATTCCGCCTGCTTTAAAAGTAGCTACAAAATAGTATTGATGCAAATCTGTGGTTGCTGTTGTTAACGATTGAGAATCCGGAAGTTTAAAACTTGCGTATGATTGCGCTTTATAATAATTAATCAAATCTTCGCCTTTTAATGTATAAGAAAAATCTTTGTGGTTCAGCCATGCGTTAAATGCACCCTGTAATAATGGATGAACTTCCATTGATTCATCACCGGAGATTTGCACAGGTATATCCTTATCTGATTTTGTAGTTGTCCATACATTTACTGTTTTGTTTTCCTTGTTAATAATTCCAATTCCGCACCGCAGCGTACCCATATTCAGTTTATCCAGTTCTTCAAAGATTATGGCGACAGCATTCGCCAAATCTTCGCTTTTTTGCATTGCCATAGCTTTCAACCTTACCCGTTCAAGAGATGCTTCAATACTGAGCTCAAAATTTTTTGCTGCTAATTCTTTTTCGAGTTCAGCATTCTTTTCAAGCATTAATTTTTCTTGTTGACTATTCATATCAACCTGTTGAAAATTGTATTGTTAATGTTGAATCCTTCCTTCCTTCCTTGCTTTCAACTTTTATTGTTTTATAATGTTTGTTACTGTACTATGGCATAAACTCAAATACGAACCAGTTTCATCTCATCCTTTAGTAATTAAATTAAAAGAATATAAACTAAGATAAAGCAGCATTGCATGATAGCAGTTCTAATAATAAAGTAACAAATTTATTTTGTAATTAACCATGCTCAGCTTTTGCAAACTCCGAGGCTTTTATTTGGTTGTATTCGATCGAAGTTTACACAAGACTTAACTATGCAAGAGAAAATAAAACGATTTGAACCAGGTGATGAGTTTTTTTGCACTTGCAAAACTTACTTATCTCCGGCGGCGGTTTTGTTTTTCCTAAATCGCCGGAAAACATCAAGCCCTATTTTAACACCGTTACCATCATCCTTTGCGCGCAAATAAATACTGGCACCCGGCCTGTTAGCCTTTTTCTTGTTGATCGTTTTAAAGTCGTCGTCAGAATTATTCTTAAGGTTTGATAATGGCAACTGGATGGAAATATCAGTATTAGTTCCAAAGCTGTAAATACCTTCAATGTACATTGTTATTGATGCGGATGATTGCACCGGCATGCGATGAATATAGATATCGCCTTTTTGTATGTCTAAAGTATCTTTCAATTCCGCAAACTGCACATCATCAAGATTGCGGTTTTTAAAAGCAACTTTCTGGATGTTGAGGAAAGGTTCAAACTTTTTAAGTTCAGCATTTTTCAAAGAAAAAAACATATTGCCATTCATGCTGGATGGAATAAATTTTCCTGATTTATTTATGCCTGCAGTTATATTGGCTTTCGAAGTAAAAATGCCATTTATGTTTTTTGCAGTAAGACTTGTTTGCCCAAAATTATTAAACGCATAAAAAAGTTTTTTTACGTTGATGTGCTGCAGATCTAATTGCGCATTTACCTGGTGCGAAATGTTATTTGCCTGGTACACTTTTGCTGAAAGATTAAAACTGCCGTCAGCAAATTGAAGAAACGCTTTTTGAATTTGCCAATCATTTTGCGTAAATAATAAAACGGCGTTTACATTACTTGCTTTAAAATTATTTAGTGATAATTGTTGCGCTTTAAGATTAATAAACAGGTCTCCGTTTTCTACAGCATTATCAATGGAATTGGCAGTGCCTGAAAGCCCGTTTGTTTTTTTATGTGATGCAGTTGGAGAATCTGTATTAAAAAGTGTGATAAAGTCTGAAAGATCAATTGACGGAGAAAATACATTACAGTTTAAGGTTGCTTTACCCGGTGTTTTATTTGAAATGCGATTAAGATTGTAGCCATTAATATTTACTTCAAGATGATTTGTGTTAAGATTGCACTGTAAATTATTTACAGCCAGGTCGTTCCCTGTCAAATCAATATTCCCGTTACAATCAGAGAAAGTAAGGTTACGCGGCACATAAATTACTTTGCCCTTTTGTATTTGGATCTTTGCATTTAACTGGTCAAGCAAAGAAGCATCAGCAATAAGGGGACCGTTATAGGCGATGTATAATTTTGCGCTGCCATCAACAAAGCGTAACACATCCGAAGAAAGTGCTTCATTTAATTGCGGGAAAGTGCATTCAGAAAAAAATTCAAATCGGGCTAAAGGCTTATCAAAGTTTGTGATTGAGATATTTTTACCTTTTAAACTCACCAATCCCCAATAACTTGTAAATGTATTTAGCTGAACTCTTGAGTTTGAATCGTCAGGCAAAATATTGCGATCAATCTGGTTCGAAAAATTGCCGCTAAAGTCGCAGTCATTTAAATTTAATATTGGTGTTTTAACACTGTTCTTTGAAGTTGAAAAATCAACCTTTACTGCCGGGTCGCCTTTTTTAATTAATGAGCCTGTAAGTGAAACCGTTGCATTAAGCGGTTGTGTAAAATCAAGTTTTTGCAATATAGTTCGGGTATGGGGTTTTAAAAGTGATAATGCAGCACCGTAGTTAATATTTTTTGTAACTCCATTCAGATGAAATTGTGACTTACCAAAATCGAAGTTGCCATCAATGTTAAATGAGTGGCCTTGTATTTTAACTGCCGTTTTTTTTATGGTGAGCACGCTTCCGCTGGTGTCAAACTCAAGTTTCCATTTGGCCTGTATGCGTTGATTTTCTAACCAATAACCTTGTGCAATATTAAAGCCCAAGCCTTTTAAAAAAAGATCTTCATCAAACGTGAAAAAATATTTTGAACCGGATAGGTCCATATCAATATCCGCATCGTCAACCTTTCCCTGGAAGCGTTTACGCTGAGGAATATCTTCTATCAAAACACTTACGTTATTTAAATTGATATTTTCTAAAACAAATGGTTTTTTACTTTGCCGTTTTTCTTTTTGTGAAGGCTGCGATCGCAACACATACGTGTTGGTATAACCATTAGCATCAGTAAATGTATGAATAGCCGCATTTTTAATTTTAACCGAACTGATATTAACGGTTTTGCCCATTAGATCAAAAATGCCGGCCTTTACTACAATTTCATCCGCTTTTAAAAAAGGTGAATGATAAAATGAATCGCTGATAGTTACATTTTCAAGTGTAAGCCCAAGCTTTGGAAATGTTTGCCATACTGTTATATCGGCTTTATTGATCTTAAGCTCCCCTAATATAGTTTGTTTAATTTGAGCATTTAAAAAAGCAAGCAACCTTTCATGTGATGAAGAAATATAAATGCTTAAACATGTAAGTAACAATAAATAGAAGGCAAATACTCCAACTATTACACGTATAATTCGCCTGAGCCATTGTTGCTTTATGAAACTTAATTTTAAAAACTTCTTGTGCTGCACGTTTAGGTTAATTTGTCTGCACGTAAATGTTGTGTTTTCAATTTAATGCAGTTAGTTATAATTTTTATGATATTATATATGCTCATCTGTTGCACAAGTTAAGCCTTCAGATTTAAGTAATACTTCATCTTCGCTGAACCTGTTTTAATAACGCATCTTCTGCAGCATAATAAGTCCGCCATTTTGCTTTACCTAATAACTTTTCTTATCTATTATCAATATTGGAACCAAAACAAGTGTATGGTGATTTACCTCAAAAATCATTTTATAATGGTAAGCCTGAGTTACTTTAGTATCGGTTCCTATACAAACATGGTCAACTTCTGCCACCTTGCCATTGCGTACTAAAAACTGCATTATGCAAAATTTATACTTATGTGATAATTGTTCAACACTGTTTGGTTGATGATTTGCTGTATATCTGTTTATTCCCTTTTTATATCACGGTTGTTTCTAAAATAATAACTATGAAAACAAAATTTACACTATTTATAAGTTTCTTATTAGTTGCTTCTTTTGTTTTAAGCACTGCATTCACTCAAACAATAAAGCTGAAACCATTCTGGACAGAACAGGCTTCAGTATATACAATGAAGTTTACTGCCGATGGTAAACTTGTTACTGGTGGTATACGCAGTGATAATTTTGATTTCGGGCAAATAAAAGTCTGGAGGGTTAAGGACAGTACGTTACTGCAAACCATTTCAGATTTTTATATGGGTGTAACAAATGACATAGATGTTTCAAATAATGCACAAACAATTATATCAGGGCATGGAAGCGTAAAATGTGGCGGAGAAGGCGGATGCTATGCGGCGTACCCGGGATTATACGAATATACCATAAAAGGCACAAAGAAAAAGTTCCTGAATGATTCAATTGATATAATTTATTCCGTGGCATATTCACCTGATAATACAATTATAGCTGAAGGAACAGGCTTTAATAATACCGGTAACATAAGACTGTATGATTCTGCGTTTAACCTTGTGAATGTTTTAAGAGGCAACCAGGATGAGACAAGCAGTATTGCATTTACACCTAACGGAAAATATCTTGTATCAGGAAGTGACAGTTCTTTGGTTGGGCTTGTAAAAATATGGGATTATAAAACCGGCAAAGTTGTTCGCGAAATGGTTCATGGTGATTATTTAAACGGAGGTGCTTATGCAAGCATCGACGTTTCACCGGACGGGAAATATATTGCCAGCACGGGCAATGGTTATGCCATGACAACTAAAGTATGGCGGCTCGCTGATGGTAAACTTATTTACACACTACCGATTCACAACAAAGATTATTATGGATATGCGACACCCAGGTTTTCACCAGACGGCAATTTTATTGTATCAGGCGTTACTTTATACGGAGCGGATAATACCGGCTGGCATGGAGAAATTTATGTATGGCGTTTAACTGATGGAAAACTGGTTAAGCAAATTACCGATTATGATGGTGCCCCGCTATCAGGTGGTGTTAATAGCCTGGCATTTTCACCTGCAGGAGATTATTTTGCTTACAGTGTAAGTAACCAGTTAAAACTGTTTACAGTCAAAGCAGCTTCAGGCTTTGAGAACGATGCTTTTGCAAATGCACAAACAAATAATAAATTCAAATCTACCGCCTTTCCAAATCCTTTTTCATCAACTACAACTATACAATTTATAATTCCCGCTGCGCAATTTGTAAATCTTACAGTATACAATTTTAACGGGAAAGAAATTGCAACGATTATAAATGAAAAGAAAGCACCAGGAAAATATTCAGTTAATTTCAGCGCACAAGAACTTACGGCCGGAATCTATTATTATCAATTGAGTACAGAGGATTATACAGAAAAGCATAAATTAATCATTTCAAGATAATCGCATACAACTTGTACCTGCGCGGCTAAAAATCATTTATAAAAAAACTTTCAAACAAAAGGCGTTTCATTTAAAATATAGTTGTTATTTGTTTGGATTTATAGTTTTTGATGCAAACAAAGAATAACCTGGCACAGGTTATAATTCGTTTGTTGACCAGAATGCAAAACATGATTACACAGCAACTAACAATATTTGTTTCTCCGGAGAAAGGAAATGTTTCAGCAGAATATGTTTTGCCGGAAAATTGTATTTGCATAATCACATTAGCCCACGGTGCAGGAGCCGGAATGAATCATTCATTTATGGTTGCTCTTGCAAATGCACTTGCAGAAAAAGGTATTGCCACATTGCGTTTTAATTTTCCTTTTATGGAAAAGAAAAAAGGCCCGGCTGATAAACCTTTAATTGCGCATCAAACAATTGCTGCAGCAATAGCAAAAACGCAAGAATTGTTTCCGTCACTTCCGCTTTTTGTATCAGGTAAATCGTTCGGCGGAAGAATGAGCTCTCAATATTTGGCTGAACATAATCACACTGCAGTTAAAGGAATTATATTCTATGGTTTTCCGTTACATCCTGCGGGCAAACCTTCTGTTGACCGCGCAGACATTTGAAGAATGTAAAGCAACCTATGCTTTTTTTGCAAGGCACAAAAGATGAACTTGCCGCATGGAACTTAATAGAAGAAGTTTGCGATTCACTTAAACGTGCAACATTAATAAAAATTGATGGTGCCAATCATTCCTTCAAAGCGGGAAAAAAAGATATAATACCAATACTTGCAGCAGAAACAAACAGTTGGATCAGGAAGAAAATAAAAAAGTAGAGATATTTCCAATGAATGCTTACATTTCTTCTCCCGCCTCTATCAAGCAGTTGTAGTGTCGTTTCTCAGGCAATTGAACCTTGATATTATTTTCCATCTGCTTTATTTTTTCACCAACTCAATTATTAACCCTCATAAAGAAAAAAGTAACATAGTTGAATATTTTTCAAGGCGCAACTGCTATTCACCACAGTAGCACAACAGCTAAATCAAGGCGGAGGAAAGAAACGTGCTGTATATCGTTTCTTTCTTGATTTTTTCTTTCGTTCTTTCTTTTGCATCAAGACAAAAGAAAGGACAACTATAAATTGAAAACAAATTTTTATATCTTGTCGTTAATAAAATTAGAATGACTACCCTTTACATA
>JAFBAF010000303.1 GCA_019247895.1 Parafilimonas sp.
CTCCTGTAATCAATTGAAGTTCTTCTTGCCTGCAAACCAACAAAAACCTGTCCGTCAAAAAGTGTTTGCTGTAAAGTAATGCCTGCAGCAGCATTGTATTGCAAACCGAATTTTACAGCAACATATTTTCCCGGTTGCCCGAAAAAATCGCCAGGAACAAGCGTTGTAGGCACTATAATGTTATCAGTATAATTTGCTGAGCCGTTTAATGAGGGCAATGCCTGAGCTGTAGTTACCCGGTTGCTTTGTTGCTGTATTTCAATATCAAGCAAAGCATTTTTTACCTGTATGTTATTTTTCAAGGCATAGTCCACACAATCTTTTACTGAAAACAAATGTGTGTTTTGCGCAATTGTTTTAAAAGAAATAAAAACTAAAACAATAAGCCACGTGCTTTTGTGTAAACTCATGCTGATCTTTTTTGACGTTGCTGTTTATATTTTGAAATAAAACTTAAACCCTTTTCAGTACACAAACCATGAAGAAAAAAATCTTTCATCTCATTTTCAAACTGGTAAGGTTTGGTTTTGCCTGTTACCACTTCCTCATTGTGTAAAACGCCTGAAATCATTTCAAGCTTAAGCCATGTAATAATGTTTACATCAATATCTTTTCTAAATAAACCTTCTTTAATACCTCTTACAATATTTTCTTTAATAATATTAAATAAAAACTGCTTTTTAAATTTCTCAAAGTCTGCAAACACATTCGGGTGAAACCGGTTCAGATCAAACAACAAAGAAGTATTCATATTATTAAATATTTCCTGCGCAGAATCGCTTGCAAGGTATTGCTCATGAATTGCGTTCTCAGAGTTTGATCTTATCTCTATGCATTTTTCTTTATTGTGATCTGTAATAGATTTAAAAATGTCTTTAACCAAAGCATCTTTATCTGCATAAAACTGGTAAATTGTTTTCTTTGAAATTCCAAGCTGGCTCGCAATTTCATCCATGGTTACACTGCGGATGCCATAACGCCTGAAAAGCTCCCCGGCTTTTTGTTGTATTCTTTCCTTCATGCTCATAACGCTGTAAAAAGCGCTGCAAAACTATGGAAACTTTTTTTGTAACAACAGTTTCCGGCAATTTTTTTTATTATTTCTTATGTAAACGGTGTTTTATTGATGTTTTGAGATGAATTTTGTGCCTGGGTCCTAAATAACATTTATTGAGGCAACCGAAAAATAAATACCGATGAAAAAGTTCTCTTATAATCCTGAAAGTTTTAAGTTCAAAAATATATTACAATATTTTTTCCAGGGCATAATTATAATAGCGCCCATTGGCATTACACTTTATGTGGTAATAACGTTATTTAACCTGGTTGATAATTTTTTGCCTAATATTCTGTATACATTTTTCCCAAAATGGATGGCGCATTCTGATGGTACCATTCGCACAATACCAGGCCTTGGATTTTTACTGGTTGTTTTATTAGTTACACTTATTGGTTGGGTTTCCTCTTCATTTATTGTTTCAAGAATTGTATCTGTGTTAGATAAAGTGCTGGAGCAAACGCCAGGCATAAAATACATTTATACTTCGGTAAAAGATTTTTTAGAAGCTTTCGGCGGCAACCGAAAAAAATTTGATAAACCGGTTATGGTAAGTGTTGATGCAACTGATACCTGGCGTGTTGGTTTTATTACACAAAATGATACAGCACAATTTGGATTGGAAGATCATGTTGCTGTATATGTACCGCTTTCGTACGCTTTAACCGGCGTTGTTTATTTTGTTCCGAAAGAAAATATAAAACCTCTTACAAACATGAACAGTGCAGAAGCGATGAAATTTGTTATATCAGGTGGTGTTACACACTTCGAAGAGCATCATAACGAATAATTCAAAAATTAAAAGTAAAAGTTCAAAAAAGTAGCACGTGCAAGTTTTTAGTTTTGACTTTTTAATTTTTACTTTTTTAAACCCTTTACTTTGCATGCTTTGAATGTAAGTAATGAAGATGTATAATTTTAATTCAGGTCCCGCAGTATTACCTGCAGAAGTTTTACAGCAGGCTTCAGAAGCAGTGCTCAATTTCAACAACATTGGTTTATCTGTTCTTGAAATTGGCCACCGCACAGATTGGTTTGTGAATGTATTGGAAGAATCAAAGTCGTTGGTAAAAGAATTGATGCACTTAGACGAAAGTTATGAAGTTTTGTATTTGCATGGCGGAGCAACAACACAATTCATGCAAGTACCATTGAATTTATTGGATGAAGACGAAACCGCCGCATATTGCGATAACGGCATTTGGGGAAGCAAAGCAATTAAAGAAGCAAAATTGTTTGGCAATGTGCATATCGCTTGTTCATCAAAAGATCAAAATCATACATACATTCCAAAGGAATTATCTGTGCCGCAGCATGCTAAGTATTTACATTATACTACCAACAATACGGTTGAAGGAACACAATGGCATTTTATTCCGGAAGCAAACGTGCCATTGGTGGCTGATATGAGCAGCGATATCTTTAGTTGCGAATTTCCATTTTCAAAATTTTCTTTGATATATGCAGGAGCGCAAAAAAATGCCGGTGCAGCCGGTGTAACCATTGTAGTAATTAAGAAGGGTATTTTGGGAAAAGTAAAAAGAACCATTCCAACTATATTAGATTACCGCAATCATATTGATGCAAAATCTTTATTGAATACGCCACCCGTTTTTGCAATTTTTGTGAGCTTGCTTACGTTGCGATGGATAAAAAAAGAAGGCGGCTTAAAAGAGATGGAGAAAAGAACGCATCAACGTGCGGATCTTTTTTATGAAACATTGGATAGCTTAAGTGTTCTTGAAGGCAAAGCGGACAGGCAAGACAGGAGCTTGATGAACGCAACTTTTCTTGCAAAAACACCTGAACTGGAAAAATTATTTTTGGAAGAATGCAAACAAAACGGAATGGTAGGTGTTAAAGGCCATCGCAGTGTTGGCGGGTTACGTGTTTCAATGTATAATGCTATGCCGCTGAGCAGTGTGCAGGCATTGTGCGATTTAATGAAAACGTTTGATGAAAAGTATTCGTGAATGTAATTAAACTGAAATTTTTAATGTCAACAATAAAACCATTTAAAGCATTACGTCCGCAGGCGCAGTTTGCAAAACAGGTTGCAAGCAAGCCTTACGATGTATTAACAAGTGCGGAAGCAAAAATTGAAACGCAGGGAAACCCGAATTCTTTTTTGCATATTACTAAAAGTGAAATCGATCTTCCTGAAAACATGGATGTGCACAGTGATGAAGTGTATCAAAAAGCAAAAGAAAATTTAAACGCTTTTATTAAACGTGATGTTTTGTTTTTTGAAAATAAAGAATGTTTTTATATCTATCGGCTCACATTGAACGGCAAAAGTCAAACCGGGTTAATTGCGTTAAGCAGTATTGATGATTATGAAAACAACATTATAAAAAAGCATGAGTTAACAAGGCCCGATAAAGAACTGGATAGAATCAATCATATAAAAACAACAGGGGCACAAACCGGCAATGTATTTTTAGCTTACCGTAACAATGAACAGATGGATTCAATAATTGAAAAATGGACGGGCAAAAAAAATGCGGTGTATGATTTTGTTGCCGATGATGGAGTTGAACATACAATATGGATCATAAATGATGATAAAATTATTAATCAAATAACAGAAATCTTTCAGTCTGAAATTGATTGCACCTACATCGCTGATGGTCATCATCGTGCAGCATCTGCCGCCAAAGTAAGGCAAGCTTTAAAAAATAGAACCGAAGCAGCTGATTATTTTCTTACTACATTATTTCCTTCCAATCAATTGCAAATACTTGATTACAACCGTGTAATCAAAACTTTGAATGGTTTAAGCGAGCAGGACTTTCTAAGTGCTTTGCAGCAAGATTTTATTGTTGAAGAACAATCCTCAGCTTACAAACCCGAACAACCCCACACATTTGGTTTGTATTTGAACAATCAATGGTATAAGCTTACTGCAAAAGAAGGCACGTATTCGAAAGACCCGATTAGCGTGCTCGATGTAACCATTCTTCAAAACAATATTCTTTCAAAATTTTTAAACATACAAGACCAGCGCACAGATAAAAATATCGATTTTGTTGGCGGTATCCGCGGCTTAAGCGAGTTGGAAAAAAGAGTGAATAAAGGCGAATGTGTTATGGCTTTCAGTTTGTATCCTGTAACAATAGAGCAGTTATTTGCCATAGCAGACAGCGGTGAAATCATGCCTCCAAAAAGCACATGGTTCGAACCTAAATTAAGAGATGGATTGGTAACACATCTTATCTATGAATAACTTTAACGCATAGCTGCAACAACAGGCATGATATTTTTGGGCGAATAATTCAATGAATAAATTGTTCCTTTAAATAAGTACAATGAAAAAAGTTTTTATTCTCATCATTTTAATATCTGCAGGACAATTATTACATGCGCAGCAAACTGTTGATGGTATAAGAAAACAGGCGCAAACATCGGCGCAACAACAAGATTTTTCCGGCGCAATTGATATTCTTGAACAAGGCTTAAAACAATACCCTGAAAATATTGATCTTTTAAAAGATGAGTCGTATATCGCTTACCTGGGAAGAGATTATCAACGTTCAATGCAGGTGGGAAAGACGATTACAGAAAGGGATGATGCTGATGTGCAGAGTTACCAAATACTTGGTCTCACCTATAAAGCAATTGCTAATTACAAAGAAGCTGATAAGTTGTATAAAGCAGCTTTGAAAAAATTTCCAAACAGCGGCGTATTATACGGTGAATATGGCGACATGCTTTCGCAATATGATAATAAACGCGGCGCAATTGTGCAATGGGAAAAAGGTATTTCTGCTGATGCGAATTACAGCAGCAATTATTATTACGCTTCAAAATATTATGCGGACAATAATAATATTTTCTGGAGTTGTATTTACGGAGAAATCTTCGTAAATATGGAAAGCCTTACAAAACGCACAGAAGAAATAAAAACTTTATTGCTGAACAATTATAAAAATGTATTGAATAAACAATCGAATATTGAAGTATTAAAAGCCAGCGGAACAGATTTTGAAAAAGCTGTTGCAACTTCAATGTCAAATGCGATGGAAACAGAAACAGGTGATGTAACACCGGAAATGATCACCGCATTTCGCACACGTTTTATATTAAACTGGAATAATACAAACGCAAATTCATATCCTTATCATTTGTTCGATTTTTATACGCAGTTATTGCGCAATGGTTTGTTTGATGCATACAATCAATGGCTTTTTGGAACAACAATAAATAAAAACAGGTACGATAGCTGGGTATATACGCATGATGAAGAAATGCAAAACTTCACTCAGTTTCAGCATAACGTTTTATTTAAAATGCCTGCCGAACAATATTATGGTCATGATTAAAAGAAACAAATAAAAAAGTCCCGCACAAAGGCGGGACCATATAGAACCAGGAGACAAAAACTTTTATCGCGATCCACCCATTTGACCTGCATCCTGTAAACCTTGCCCCTGGTTTTTGCTTTGGCGTTTAAATAGAGAAATATCCATCTTTCCAAAACGGTAAGAAAAATTAAGACGCAATAACTGCGGATTATTCAACCTGTAATAATCCTGGTAAAAATTATTCGCGAATGAAATTTGTTCACTTGCGCCTGTTCTGAAAATATCATTCATGCTTAGGGTAAGCGCTCCTGCTTGGTTTTTAAAGAATGTTTTCTTTATTGCAACATCTGCTGTCCAGTAAGGCAAAATATACCCTTGCGATGCTGATTGACCTGATTGCGGAGGGCCAAATTGCTGGCCGCCTGTATTTACAGGTAAATTTGTTTTGCTTTGATAATTTGCTGAAAGCTGTATGCTGAAATTATGTGGCAGTTTAATGTTATTATTCCATTTTGCAAACCAGCTTAATAAAGCATCTTGTGATGGTTGATTGAGATTATCGGTATTAATTTTTGATTTATATAAATTGAGATTCAAATTAAAATCCCACCATTTTGTAACATAATTTACCGATGTAAATTCAGCGCCATAAGAATAAGCGGAATTAGCATTTACATAAGTGTTTATTGTTTCAAGTATATTGTTTGCGTAGACACTATCCGATTCGAAAGTTGTAACACTTGTTATTAAGTGATTGGTATGTTTGTAATACAATGACGCAAGGAAAGAATTGTTCTTACCATAAGTTTTGCTGTACGAAACTTCAAATGAATTTGTAAACTCCGGAACAAGATCAGGATTACCTCGAGTAATATGTAAACTGTCACTTCGGTCGGTATAAGGAATTAACTGGAAAAAGTTAGGCCTGTTTATTCTGCGTGAAAAATTCGCCTGTAATTCCTGCCGGTTTTTTAATTTATAACTTAAAAATACCGAAGGAAATAAACTGATTGGATAATTGTGTGTAAAGGTTTCTGTATCGTTAAGTACGCCTGTATATTTACTGCTTTCTGCACGCAAACCAACTTCGTAACCAAAGTTCTTAATAGAACTTGTAATAGTAGTATAAGCTGCATACACATTATTGGTGTTATGATAAGCTATTTCTGTACCCGGAACTTTACTCAAATCTTCACCAACAACATTATAGGTTTGATTGTTGTTTGAAATTTTATTCATCTGAGCTCTTAAACCTGTTTCAAGTTTCGTGTTTTTTGTAAGCGGGTTTGTATAATCTGTTTGAATAGTAAGAAACTGGTTGGTACCATCTGAAAGCTGTCTTTGCTTACTTGAATATAAAAAGTTGCCGCTGCCATCATAGCTATCATTTAAATAAGTTTGATTACCACTGTTCTTTCCTGAAAAGAAGTTTCCATCAGCGGTAAGTTGTTCACCTTCTTTGGCAAAATTATGTACCATGCCAGCCTGCACACCCGTTGCATTAAAAGTTCGATTACTGTATGAAGTGCGGTCGCCTGTAAAATTCAAAGTTTGATCATTAAAAATACTGTCTGTTGAAAGATCGCTCGTCGTTGTTGGTTTAAATTCACCATGCACTCTTATGCCGGCCAATGAAAGGGTTGTTCTGTTTGTAATAAAATAATCGAGTCCTAATCTTCCAAACATAAACGCGCCATTATTTTTTGATTCAGTATTTTGGAAAGTGTGTACATCTTTTATGTTTAAAGTATCAAGGTTGTATAACTGCTCTGTGCTGCCTTTTGTAAGATTTTTTCTGTCATTGATCATTACAGCTGCAGTTAAATTTATTTTTCCCTGGCGCACGGCAAAGTTGCCGCCAACATTAAAACCGCCGCGGCTGTCAACACCGGTCATTAAATTTCCGTTATAACCGGTCTTTTTATTCTTCTTTAAAATGATATTTAAAATACCTGCATTACCGCCGCTTGCATCATATTTTGCAGATGGGTTTGTAATTACTTCAACGCTTTGAATAGCATCTGCAGGAATTTGATCCAGTGATAAAGTGGTTGGTCTTCCATCAATATAAATCTGTGGCGTTGCATTGCGCAGTTTTACGTTGCCATCAATATCTACCTGCAACGATGGAACATTCTTCATTACATCAATCGCAGTTCCGCCAGTGCTTACAATGTTTTTATCTACATTAAAAGTTTTTTTATCAATATCCATTTTAAGACCGGCAGCAGAAGTTGTAACCGTTACAGATTGCAATTGATTTACATCAGTTTGCAATTTTATATTGCCAAGGTCTTTATCCAACGCACTCATCATGCTGCTCATTTGTTGCATTTGATTGCCCGGAGCCGCGTTATTTGCGGAAGGAGCTTTAGGTTGAAAACTAATTTTTTCTTCATATGGTTTAAATCCAAGCGCAGATATTTTCATAGTAACACCAAACAATGGAAGATCACTAAAATCAAAATCACCATTTGCTTCGGTAGTAGCCCCTTTTAATAAAACCTGTTTTGTTTTTTTTGTAGTTGAATCAAATTTATTTTGTAGCAACACGATGGACGCCTGGGCGATTGGCTTATCTGTACTATCCACCACTTTGCCGTAAATATGCCCGATGCTTGGTGGCTTTTGCGCACCTTTTGCGTTGCCGGGAGCTTGTGCAAATAATTGCATTGA
The DNA here is from genome assembly GCA_019247895.1 of Parafilimonas sp. Classification (GTDB taxonomy): domain Bacteria; phylum Bacteroidota; class Bacteroidia; order Chitinophagales; family Chitinophagaceae; genus Parafilimonas. Next base: position 8,038 of record JAFBAF010000303.1, read on the forward strand.
TGCTAAAAATGTGAATGTGATGAGTATTGCTTTTTTCATAACTTTTTATGTAATGAGGGTGCGAAAATATTACACAAACAAGCGGGCATTTTTCAAATGAGACAAGCGGATGAAAATGTGCGACGAAAGGAAACAGTCGCAAAAAAGATGTTAATGTTTATTTGTTATAGTTATGATTGCATCTTTATAATTGTCACCAACAGGTATTTCAACATTGTCAATAAATACACTGTTCTTTCTTACTGATGTAACATAATCTTTAGATACGATAAAGGATTTTTGAACGCGGACGAACATACTTTCCGGCAATTGCTCTTCAATGGCCTTCATGGTGATGCGTGCAACAAGTGGCCTACCGGAACTTTTTAAATGGATCTTTAAATAATCTTTTAATCCTTCTATCCACATAATATCTGCAAATACCACTTTTACAAGACTGTAATCAGCGTTAATAAAAAAATAGGAAGAAGGTTCGTTTGATTTTTTGGTTTTAAGCTGGTAAAGCTCCCATGCTTTATTACAGGCCTTAACAAATCTTTCAAGCGGAACAGGCTTTACCAGGTAATCCACTACATCCAGTTCATAACCTTCCAAAGCATATTTTTCGTATGCAGTTATGAGAATGAACATTGGCTTTACACTAATTGTTTTAATGAATTGCAGGCCTGTCAGGCCAGGCATTTGTATATCTAAAAAAATAAGATCAATAGTTTCATGCTGCAAAACTTTCATTGCTTCAATAGGATTATTGCAGGAAGCAACAAGATTTAAAAAAGGCAATTTGCTTATGTTATCTTCAAGCAATTCCAGTGCAAGCGGTTCATCGTCTATGGCAAGGCAGTTCAGCATTAATGCAAATTTATTTGAAGTGAAACAGTAAACCATCCATCATTCTTATTTATAAGTAATGCATGATTTTGACCATATAATAAGTTGAGCCTGCGTTTTACGTTGTTCAAACCAATACCGGAGTCTTTGTCTTTACTGCCATTAGCAGCATCGTTGTATTTATTGCTTACCAAAAATTGCAGTAAGCCGTTATTTTCTTTGAGTTCAATTTTTATTTGCGCATCGTCTATAATACCGGTGCCATGCTTAAAAGCATTTTCAACAAATGGAATTAATAACATTGGTTCAATTTCACATCCATGACTAATATTGAATGATGCGCACACTTTTACATTTTTTCCAAAACGTTGTTGTTGCAGGTCGTTATAGCTTTGAATATATTCTACTTCCCTTTCAAGCGGCACTTTTTGCTCATCCGTTTCATACAACATGTAGCGCATTAAAGAGGACAACTTTATCAGTGAAGGCTCGAGAAGGTCTGATTTCTTTCTTGCCAGCGCCACCATATTATTCAATACATTAAACATAAAATGCGGGCTAACCTGCGATCTCAAAAACAGAAGCTCTGATTTTAGGTTTTCTGTCTCCCGTTCCTGGCTCAGCTTTAAATTATATTGCCTTTCAAGTAACACAAAATATGCAGTACTACTGGCAATAATGAATAAGTAAGGAGATATATTGTAAACTATAAAATTCGCTGTTTTAAAAGATTGATGCGTTATATACATGCCGAAATAAATACGGTGTATAAAATACACTGTTAATATTGCCAGTACTTGTAAAAATACAAATCGCACTACCTTTTTTCTGCCTAATAAAAATGGAAGAAAAACATATGCATTCAAATAAAACAACACAATCCATGCTACGCTGCTTATAAAATAAAAGATGGTGAAGGCGGCATCATCAGGTTGGGGCGTTTTATGTTCATCTTTATAAGAAGTTCGTAATAAAAATGGAAGGGAAAAAAGTATTATCCAACATACTGCATGCAGCAATACTATCACCCATTTTTTCCCTTTGACATTAAATTTCATTCATTCAAAGTACCTAAGAAATCATTGAACGAACACAGAATTATAAAACATTGCGACAAAAGCAAAATTTATATAGATGAAATGCACATGATTTTGAAATTATAAATCCATTAAAAAAGGCATTCCATCTGACCTTTAAAAAAAACAAATTATAGGCAGATGAAAAGTTCAGGAACATAATTTGCAGTATTATTTCTTATCCGGATAAACAGGAAATTATGATGAAATAACACTTAGTTAAAGCCTTAAAAAATTTATTTGGTTTTGATTTTTTAATGTAACATTGCAGCGGAAACAAGCATATAGTCCAATCAAAAATCAACACTCGCCTGTTTTCTCGTAACCAAAAATTTCTTCCAAACAGTTTCAAAAAAAGCGTTTTGAGAAATTAATTATTCCATAAGGATTTATATTTTTTTTATGTACGACATTCTTCAATTGAACGACATGCTGGTGCCAGAACTTCTTGATATTGCCGAGCACCTTAACATCGCCAACGCCGCTACTCTTGATAAGCAAGAGCTGATTTACAGAATTCTTGACAAGCAAGCTTTAACACCGGCTGCCAATAGTTCTAACGGGTCTGAAAAGCCAAAGCGCAAACGCACCGTTAAAGCAAGCACAGCGAATACTACCGAAGAAGCGGAGGTAATGACCGAAGCACCTAAAAAAGAAAAGCATACTAAGGATGCAAAGGTTGCGCCTTCAAAAGAAAAAGATGAGAAGCCTAAACGCAACCGCATTAAAATAGATAAAGCAAACAATACAGGGCAAAACGAAGCCCAACCCGAAGAGGATGGCGCAAATGGCAATGACGGTGATGTTATCGAAGACGAATCACTTACCCAAATGGGTGCCAATTTACTAAGCTTATTGGGTGACGATGAACCTATCATTTATCCTGATGAAGCCGAAATAGAAGAGCCCGTTGTAACTAAGCAGTTCAATCGTAAAGAGCCTGCTTTTAATATAGAATTTGACGGCATTATACAAGCCGAAGGCGTTTTGGAAATGATGCCTGACGGTTATGGCTTCCTGCGCAGCAGCGATTACAATTATCTTTCCTCACCTGATGATGTTTATGTTTCGCCTTCACAGATAAAATTATTTGGCTTAAAAACGGGCGATACTGTGTACGGCGCCGTTCGTCCTCCAAAAGAAGGTGAAAAATATTTTGCTTTACTTAAGGTTGAAACCATCAATTCAAAAACTCCTGAAGAGGTTAGAGACCGTGTGCCGTTTGATTATCTTACTCCTCTTTTCCCGTTTGAAAAATTAAACCTTTTCACAACACCTTCAGATTATTCAACACGTGTAATTGACCTTTTTACGCCGATAGGTAAAGGCCAGCGCGGATTGATCGTGGCCCAACCAAAAACCGGTAAGACGATGTTGTTAAAAGCAGTAGCTAACGCAATTGCTGCTAACCATCCTGAATGTTATTTAATGGTAGTTCTGGTTGATGAACGTCCTGAAGAAGTTACCGATATGGAGCGCAGCGTAAAAGCAGAAGTTATAGCTTCTACTTTTGATGAGCCTGCAGAAAAACATGTAAAAGTTTCTAATATCGCTTTACAAAAAGCAAAACGTTTGGTTGAGTGTGGCCATGATGTTGTGATATTGCTCGATAGCATTACACGTCTTGCACGTGCACATAATACTGTTGCGCCTGCCAGCGGTAAAGTATTAAGCGGTGGCGTTGAAGCTAATGCCATGCAAAAGCCAAAGCAGTTTTTTGGTGCAGCACGTAAAATTGAGAACGGCGGTTCATTAACCATTCTGGCAACAGCCTTGATTGATACGGGAAGCAAGATGGACGAAGTGATCTTTGAAGAATTTAAAGGAACAGGCAACATGGAATTACAACTTGACAGGAGACTTGCCAATAAAAGAATCTATCCTGCAATTGACCTTGTTGCATCATCAACGCGCCGTGATGATTTATTGCTTGAAAGAGATGTATTACAGCGCATGAATATTCTGCGTGTTTATATCAACGATATGAATGCAGAGGAAGCTATGACAGAGTTATTGAAGCGTATGCGCGGAACAAAGAGCAATGAAGAATTTTTGGCGAGTATGAACGGCTAATTTCCTTTATAGTTAGCTTAGCTTTTTTAATATGTAAGTTTATTTTAAACAAGTAAGTGTTGCAATGAACGCTTGTTTTACAAATGATATTTATACAAGAATTGTTTCAGCCAAAATTTTTTATTGATGATAATTTTGAGCAGCCGATAAATCTTGAACAAATCTCAAAGCAAGCTTATTTATCCAGGTTTCATTTTCACCGCATTTTTAAAACGATCTATAAAAAAACTCCGCACGAATATCTTACCCAAAAAAGACTGGATAAAGCAAAATCTCTTTTAGAAAAAGAAGGCATTAGCATAACGGATGTTTGCAGTTGTGTTGGCTTTGAAAGTCTTGGTTCATTCAGCCTCTTATTCAAAAAGCAAATTGGCCTTGCCCCGCAGTACTACAGAAATATTGCTTACCTAAAAAAGCAATTGGCGCAGCAGCAACCCAAAAGTTTTATTCCGCATTGTTATGTCGAAACTTATAAAATCAGTGAAGATTAATGATGCAGCGTGCTGTCAATTATGTTTACCAAACCATTTACAGGTTTGTCATCACCTAATTGCCAAAACATAATTCCGTATAAACCTTTGTCAGCAGCATATTTTGTTTTCAGTGCCAATGAATGCGCATCATCGTAACTAAACAATTTCTTTAATTCTTTATTATACATATATGGCGCTTTGGCTATATCATCCCAATAATAAACATAGCCTTGCTGTTGCATTGAATCAAGATTAAAATTTTTCCATGAAATTCCATGATCGAAATTTCCGTGTTGATACAACCCGTTATTCGCATCAATATCAGCATTAAAAATTCTGCCGTACATAGCTGCACCAATTGCAACTTTATTTAAAGGGAAATATATTGAATCAAAAAAATGAATTGCATTATCAACTGATTCTATTTGCTGCGGCGTTGAATATAATGGTGTATGATGACCAGTTATTGTGCTGTTGCCATTAACCAGGTCGTATGACATTAAGTTTACAAAATCAACCAGTCCTTTTATTTTTTCCCACTCAATAGATTGCTGCAAATAGTTTTCAAAGCCACCGGCTGCAAAACTTATCTCATATTTTTTGCCGAGTGTATCCCGCAATGTTTTCATCAATGCAGTAAAATTTTCTTTGTCTGATGGTAAGTATTGATGATTCGGAAAACCTTCTATAGCCGGGTATTCCCAATCCATATCAACACCATCGGTTTTAAAATATTCCATCAGCTGTTTTGCAGACGATGCAAATATCTTTCTTCCGTTATCGGTTGAAAATGTTTTAGAACATGGACCGCAGCCGCCCCATCCGCCAAGTGAAAGCAAAACCTTTAAAGATGGGTTTCTTTGCTTTAACTCAACCAGGTGCTGGATGGTTAAAGTATCGTTTGCATTATCAACATTCAGCTTATTATTTTTTAAATGACAAAAGCTATAAATGATATGTGTTAGTTTTTCAATTGGATAAGCATCTACACTTTTTGCATCTCCTGCATAATAAGCAATTACAGAAATTTTTTTATGATTCGTTTGTGCATTCGCAATAAATGACATTAAGACACAACCAAGCGCAAATATTTTTTTCATTGTAATTATATATTATCAGTTCACTGCATTTCTTGGATCAGCAACCATCTTTAATTCATATTCTTTTGGCGGTTGCATTCCCAATAAATTTTTTACAAAGTAATCCCAGCGGCGGCGCATCATATAACCGGAATAAATTCCATAACCATGATGACTATCAGGAAACACGATCAGATCATAATCTTTATTGGCAGCTTCCAGTGCTTTTATAACAAGCAGCGTATTATTCGGCGGAACATTATCATCCATTAATCCATGCGCTAATAATAACTTTCCTTTTAAATTTTTTGCATATACCTGGTTTGCCTGCATTTCATAATTATTTCCGTTCACTAAACCAATATATCTTTCACCCCAATCATCTTCATATTCACGGTTGTCATGATTGCCTGATTCCGAAATACCAACTTTAAAAAAATCCGGATAGCGGAACATAGCACAAGCAGTTGCAAAACCACCACCTGAATGGCCCCAAATTCCAATGCGTGTTGTATCCATAAAACTATGCAATTGTGCTAACTGCCGAATGCCCGCAATTTGGTCTGGCAAAGTATTATCGGCCATGAAACCGTAGTTCATATCATGAAAAGATTTTGAGCGCAATGGATTACTCGTGCCTTCAATTTCAATAACAATAAATCCTAATTCAGCCAATGCCTGGTTATCGCCTCTTGCAGCTACAAAAGACCAACTACCAACACTTCCGCCTTGCGGGCCCGGATAGATGTAATCAATAACGGGGTATTTTTTTGTTGAATCAAAATGTGTTGGGGTAAACATCAATCCATACACATTGGTTTCGCCATCATGTGCTTTTAATGTAATCGGGATTGGAGGCTTCCATCCACTCGCCTGCAGCCTGCTTACATCTGTTTTTTCAAGCGTTAAAATATTTTTTCCATTCAAGTTGCGCATTACAATAACATTCGGCACATCAGTTTGCGAATAGTTATCAATAAAATAATTTTCAGATTCTGATAATGTTATAGAATGATTGCCTGTTTCAGGTGTTAGGTCAACAAGATTCTTTCCGTCAAAATCAATTCTGAAGAAATGTGTGAAGTATGGGTTCTTTGCATCTTTTCCACAAGCCAAAAAATAAATTTGCCTTTTTTGTTCATCTGCTTTAAGCATTTGAGTAACTACAAACTCGCCTTTTGTAATTTGATTTTTCAGCTTGCCCGTTGTTGCATCATACAAATACAAATGCCCCCAGTTGTCGCGTTCAGAATACCAGATTACTTCGTGTGTGTTTGAAAGATAACGCCAGTTAATTGCACCTTGCCCAGACTCATATTGTGTAGTAACTGTTTCTTCAAATACTTCACGCACTTCGCCGGTAGCTGTGTTTGCAATGCGAAATTTTTCAGTTTTATGATCCCTTGTAGTTGATACAAATGCGAGTTCATTTTCATCACTGCTCCAGTCAACATCATCAAATGTTCCGCTGCTTGAGATATCATCACTTAAGGTGCCGCGATGCGGATCAGGATCAACCTGCAAACGAATTACTTTCGGCTCATGAACATTTATAATAACTCTTTCGATCATGATAATATTTGAATCTCCTGGCAAAGGATATTTCCATTGCTGCAATAATGGATGACCAACATTGGTTGACACTAAATACATGTCACCGGTTTTGCGTTCATCCTGTTGAAATGTTGCTATCTTTTTTGAATCCGGCGACCAGCGAAGTATTGGGTTATCAGAATGTTTCCATCCTGCATTATCTGTCGCGTAGCCAAAATATTGCATACCATCTGTAGTAAGTTGTGTAAGCTGATTCGTTGCAATATCTCTCACCCATAAATTGTAATCTTTAATAAATGCCGCTTTGCTTCCATCCGGTGATAACAACTCATTTTCTTTTACAGATTTTGCAGCAGCAGTTGAAGTTTCAAGCGTTAAAGCATAAGTTTTAAGATCAGCTTTCCATCGCTTTGCGTTTGCATTAAATAAGATAGATTTTCCATCATCGGTATATTCAATATTTGTAAAAGGAAGCATGTTGGCTGTATAGGTTTTACCTGCTTGCAATGATAAAGCCGTTGCCAGTTTCTGCTGATCGAAAGCCGCACTGCGTGTGCCTTTTGTTGCATCAACCAAAATAAATTCGCTGCCTTGCGGCGTTAAAACGCGATACCAGAATTTATCACCTTGCATCCAATTGCCCTTTATGGCACCTCTATCAATCTTTTGAGTTACTTTATAATATAGGAATTGCTCTGCGTTAGCATAATCTTTTGCTGATAAAGAATCCGCATACTGTGCATTTGCAGCTACAAGCAACAATATGGCGATGTTGGTTAAGAAAATCTTTCTCATATTATTAGCATCTTAAAGAATGCCACGCAAAATAAGGTTTTTAAAATTTTTAGTTCGATATATGGATAATCGGCTGATGAAAAGCCCGCACTAAAGAAGTAACTGAGTACAAAACGTAATTCAATACATTAGTAATTGATGTTTATATTTCTAACAAGTTTTCTTTTAACTTGTGCGCCTAATAATTGCTCACACACATGCAACGCAACTACTACATCGTAGCACTCATCATGCTCACGTTCTTTGTAATTTCTTTTATAACAAATGTTATTGGCCCGCTGTCTCCTGAATTTATCAAAGATTTTAAGCTAAGTGATTTACTTGCCGGCGTTTTACCTTTTGCATTTTTTATTGCTTACGGCGTAATGTCGATACCATCGAGCATGTTAGTACAGAAGTACAATGAAAAAGCAATAATGGTGGCTGCATTTGTAGTTGCATTTATTGGTTCACTGCTATTGGCATTGCAGCCGAATTACTTAACCGCAGTTTTGTCATTATTTTTAATTGGTTGCGGAATGGCGATGTTGCAGGTTGTGATAAATCCATTATTAAGAACTGCCGGCGGAGAAGAAAATTATGCATTCACATCAGTGTTGGCGCAACTGATTTTTGGTGCAGCATCGTTTGTTAGTCCGTTGGTATATTCCAGCATGGTTAAAAATATCAGCGTTAGTAATGGAGGAGTTCTCAATATATTAAGGTCTCATGTGCCAGCGGAAATGCCATGGATCTCTTTATACTGGTTATTTGCGCTGATCTGCTTGTTCATGTTCCTGATAATACTCGCTTCAAAATTTCCAAAAGTTGAATTGAAGAGTGATGAAAAAGCCGGGCCGTTAAAAACGCATATTCAGTTGTTGAAGAAGCGCGTTGTGATCGCATATTTTGTTGGCTTGTTTTGTTATGTTGGAACAGAACAAGGCGTTTCATATTGGATGTCGCAATTTTTATTTGAGTATCATAAGTTCGATCCACAAACAACCGGCGCACATGCAGTAGCATACTTCTGGGGATTAATGACAGCCGGCGGTGTATTAGGATTATTTCTTTTAAAAATAATGGACAGCCGCAAACTATTAATAACTTTTACAATTCCTGCGTTGATATTTTTAACGCTGGGTCTTTTTGGAAGTGCAAATGTTTCACTCTGGTCTTTTTCAATAGTTGGATTCTTTATGTCGGTAATGTATCCTGTAATTTTTTCCTTAGCGCTAAGTTCTGTTTCAGAAGATCACGGCTCATTTGCCGGAATATTGGTTACAGGAATTATTGGTGGTGCAGTGGTGCAATTATTAATTGGTGGCCTTGGTAATCTTTTCGGTTTGAGAACGGCCATGTGTTTTATTTATATCACAATGGGTTATATGCTCAGCATAGGTTTTTGGGCAAAACCGCTCATTACTAACAAAACAATTTTTGATAAGAAAGAAATTTCATAATGGCGAA
>JAFBAF010000094.1 GCA_019247895.1 Parafilimonas sp.
TTTTTTATATGAATAAGATTGTAGGGAGCTTCCCGAACAACAAGAATTAATTTTCTTCTTTCTTTTAAAATTACATCTGCTGCACGGGTTATCAAATCATCACTTATACCAGAAGCAATGCGGCCAAGAGTACCCATGCTGCAAGGCACAACAATCATGATATTATATCGGGCAGAACCGGATGCAAAAGGCGCATTAAAATTGAACTTGTCATAATAATTTACAGGATAGTTCTTGTAGTCATCATTCCCTAATTCAGTTTGCCAAATTGTTTGCGCATTCCTGCTCATAACAACTGCAAGTTGCTGCCATTGATCTTTAAGCAGCACTAATTTATCCAAAAGCAGTTTAGCATAAATTGAACCGCTGGCACCTGTAACACAAATTGCTATTTTATTTTTCATGTTATTGTAAAACAAATTTACTTACGAACGGTTGTAATAATTTATGTGCAATTAGAAATTACAATTGAAAAAGTTTTACCGGATAAAAAATTAAAAAATAAAATTGCGAAAAGTTGGTGCTTTAAAGAATTTGACTAATTTACAACCCCATTTGAAAGCTAAATTCATGATTGCTTGAAATGAATTGGCAGTTTTTTTGAAACAAATAATTAAACAAAAAAGTTTAAACATCTAAAATCAATTTTGTTATGGCTGAAACAAAACCGACTGCTACAGCAGCAGCAAGAACCATTTCTTCAGTGCAACCTAAAAGATCACGCAATTCAATTTCATGGCTTGCACCGCTAATATGTATAATCCTGGGTTATGTAATCTGGAGATTTGTAATTGGCAGCGATTCGAATTTTGAAAGACCGGATACATCAGGTGGATTTTGGCCGGATCACCAGGGCCCTAAAACCGCATTATCACGCATGTATCTCGGAGGTATAATTGTGCCTATATTGATTGGATGTTTTTTAACTGTCGTAACATTTGTGATTGAAAGATTGCTTACTGTTTCAAGAGCAACCGGTACCGGAAACATTGCCGAATTTATTCGCACGGTTCAATATAATCTTGCAAACAAAGACGTTGATAAAGCGATTATTGCATGCGATAAACAAAAAGGATCAGTAGGTAATGTAATGAAAGCAGGATTGCGGAAATATAAAGAAATGATCAGCAATACTGAACTGACTACCGAGCAAAAAGTTTTAAACATTCAAAAGGAAGTTGAAGAAGCTACAGCACTTGAATTGCCAATGCTTGAAAAAAATCTTGTATTTCTTTCAACTATTGCTTCTGTTGCAACGCTGCTTGGTTTGTTAGGAACGGTTATAGGTATGATACGTTCTTTCGCATCTTTGGCAGAAACGGGCGGCAGTGATGCATCATCACATCTGTCTCAAGGTATTTCAGAGGCGTTGTACAATACGGCGCTTGGTATCGGTACTTCGGCTATTTCCATCATTATGTATAATGTTTTCACTACAAAAATTGATGCGATCACTTACGGAATTGACGAATCTGGTTTCACTTTAACACAGAGTTTTGCATCTAACTATAGATAAGTTTGTGGATTTTTTCCATTTAGGCATCTATCTAAAAATAAATTAAAAAAAATGGGAAGACCGAAAATTGCAAGAAAAAGTACCATTGTTGATATGACGGCAATGTGCGATGTGGCCTTTTTGCTTCTTTCATTCTTTATCTTAACTACAAAGCCAAAGCCATCTGAAGCGGTTCCTATACAAACGCCAAAATCGGTGGCTAATAAATTTGTGCCGGATAAAAATGTTTTAATGATCTCTTTGAATAATGAAGGGCATGTGTACTTATCATTTGGTGATAATGGCGATGACAGGGCAAAAAAGAAAAGCGCGCTTGAAGATATTAACCAACGCAATAATCTTGGTTTAACATCTGGTGAAATAGATGCTCTTGCAAAGCAACCATTTATTGGTACACCGTTGGCGCAGTTGAAACAACAGGCACATTTAACAAACGATCAAATTACTGCCAAAAATTTGCCCGGCATACCAACACAAGACACTACCAATAATCAAATGACAGAGTGGATAAGAGCCGCAACAACAGCTTATGCCGGCGGGCACATGGATCTAATTTTGAAGGGCGATAATATTGCCAAATACCCTGTATTTAAAAACATTCTTACCGCTTTCAAAAAGAATGAACAGTTTAAATTTCAAATGGTAACTAACCAGGCGAATGTTCCGCAGGGAACTGATCTGTATAAAGAAAATATGAGTAAAAAGCCTGTTTAAACGTAATTGTTAATCCTAAAAAAGCTTAGTATATGGCAGAAATGGATACCTCGGGTGGCGGCGGCCATAAAAAAGGCCCGGGCGTAAAAAAAGGTAAAAAATTATCAACAAGAGTTGACCTTACGCCAATGGTTGATCTTGGTTTTTTGTTGATCACTTTCTTTGTATTTACAACAACTATCAGCCAGCCAACAGCGATGCGCTTAGCATTGCCCGATGATAAAGTAAAACCTGAAGATCAAAATAAGATAAAACAATCCGGTGCGCTTACAATCCTTCTTGGTAAAGACAATAACGTATTTTATTATGAAGGGGAATTAGCTCTTGATGCTTCAAACTTTAAGTCATCTAATTTTAAAGATATCCGGGATGAAATAATCAGGAAAAAACAACAGGCAGATACAAATCTTGTGGTTGTAATAAAACCTAATGATGAGAGCACTTATAAAAACTTTATTGATATTTTAGATGAAATGAGCATTAATGTTGTAAAACGTTATGCTGTGGTAGATATCTCCGATGTTGAAGATCAGCTTATAAGAAGAACTGAAGGAGAGCCGGTACCGCAGCAATAAATTTTATGGAATTAAAGCACTTGTGCATCTAAAAATAAAAAAATTGTATTTGTAATGGAAGCAAATAAAATAATGAATGCCGATATTCTTGATATCCTTTTTGAAGGCAGGAATAAAGAATATGGTGCATATGAGTTGCGGAAATCCTACAACAGGCGGATGATAAGAGCGCTTATTATTATGCTTGTAGTATGTGCTGCGATCTTCATAGGCTCTAAAATCGCAGGAGCTATTAACAGTAAAGCGCCAAAAATGACGGTGCAGGACGTGAAGCTGGAAGATATTAAAGAGCCGGAAAAAAAGAATGAACCACCTCCACCGCCTCCGCCACCGAAAGAGCCGCCGAAGGTTGAGGTTACAAAATTTACTCCTCCTAAAATTGTGAAGGACGAAGAAGTAAAGCCTGAAGAAAAGCCGCCTGAGCAGGAAAAACTGGATGATACAAAAATTGGTGCATTTAACCAGGAAGGTGACAAGTCGGATGTTGTAGAAGCGCCAAAAGAAGAAGGTACAGGTAAAGTAGAAGCACCAAAAGTGCAGGAAGCAGATTACGATAAGGAGTTTACCAGTGTGCAGGTTGAGGCTAAATTTCAGGGTGATTGGGGTAAATACCTGGAACGTAATTTAAATGCGCAAACACCTGCTGATAATGGAGCGCCTCCGGGCAATTATACCGTTACAGTTTCCTTTCTTGTTTCAAAAGATGGAAGCATTTCAGAAGTACAGGCTTTAAATGATCCGGGTTATGGATGTGCTGCAGAAGCTGTGCGTGTAATTAAAAAAGGTCCGGCTTGGAAACCTGCTATTCAAAACGGAAGAAATGTTATATACCGTCAAAAACAAAATATAACTTTCCAGGTTACTGAACAATAAGAATAACAAAATAGATTAGACAAAAGACCGCAAAAGCGGTCTTTTTGATTTCCGATATACCCTAATTCAATTGGGGATCGATAGGATAGTTGATGAGTTGCTCGTATTTACCACCAAGCTGCTTTAATGCATCTCTCCAAATTAAGTTAATGTCTTTCGCAAAAACCAAATGCGAAGAACCATCTGTGGAAAGCCATGTATTCTGTTGCATTTCATTTTCCAGCTGCCCGTCACCCCAGCCGCTATAACCTAAGTATAATCTTATATCTTTTGAGGAAAGCTGGTCTTTTTGTAACAATGCAACCATTTCATCAAATTCTCCACCCCAGTAAATTTCATCTGTCACCTGCTCTCCGCCTGTTATTAAGCCAGGGCACCTATGTAAAAAGTGAATAGTGTTTTGTTGCACCGGCCCTCCATAAAAAACAGGAAAATCACATCCTTCCAATTCGGTCATTAAATCACCGACTACATAGTCTAATTTTCTGTTTATTACAAATCCAAAACTGCCTTCACTTTTATGCTCACATAAAAAAATAACTGTTCTTAAAAAGTTGGGATCTTTCAAAAAAGGATCAGCTATTAATATTTTACCCGATTTAAGTTTTTCCATAATAAAAAATTATAACAACAGCTTATGATCTTTTGTTTTTTGCAATTATAAATTTAAAGCAGTTAAATTGCTGATAAAGATATTTTATTAATTTCAGCAGGCTGCTATAGCGAATACCTTTGTTTGCGATGAAGAAAGTTTTTCCTATAATAATTGTATTGATCTCACTTTCACTTATCGGCATCATCATCATACAGGTAAACTGGTTTAAAAACCAATTAGTAATTCAGCAGGAAAGATTTATTGATAAGGTTGACAAAGCGGGGCTTGATGTTGCAGAAGATCTAAGTAAACATGTGATGGCTGGCGGGGGATTAAAATTGGGAAAACGGCAGGGCCTGCAATTGTTTCCTGATGATCTTTCCTACAACATAGGCCGGATGCCAACTATTTCGGACAGGTACACAACTGCGGAAATCCAGGATAAACTTGTAAAAGCATTTGAAAAGGAAGGTTTGCAAGATGTAAGGTTTGAGTTTGCTATTACTTCGAACTCAGATGACTTTGTACTGGAAATGCAAAGTGAGCATTTTGGTAAAGAATCTGCTGACACGATGCATTTCAGAAGACGCGTTATTCCGATCATCCCCGATGAAGGAACTGATCTTGACGGATTACTTGCCAATGAACATCTTTTTATCATCATACCCGATTTTAAAACGCAGGTTTGGCAATCACTTACGTGGATGATCGTTTTTTCTGCATTATTTACCATAATAATAATTGCAGCATTTTATATAACTGTGAGAACCATGCTGAATCAGAAAAAAATGAGTGAAATCAAGAGCGATTTTATTAATAACATGACACATGAATTTAAAACACCATTAGCTACAATTTCTCTTGCAGTTGATGCCTTGAAAAATGAAAAGGTTATTAATGATAAAACCAAATGGCAATATTTCAACAATATAATCAAGGATGAAAACAAGCGGATGAATAAGCATGTTGAAACGATATTGCAGGCAGCTTTAATGGAGAAGCAGGAGTTTAAATTAAACCTGAAGCCATTGCATATTCATGAACTGTTGCCGCGGATTGTTGAAAATTTTCAATTGCAATTACAGGAAAAAAATGGAAGGGCGGAATTTTTATTGAATGCTGTTGATGATATTGTTTATGCGGATGAAGTACATTTTACAAACGTGCTTTCCAATCTTATTGATAATGCTATAAAATATTCCAAAGAAAATCTTGTAATAAAATTAACCACACACAGAACCGCGAAGCACTTTATTATACAAATACAAGATAACGGGATTGGTATGAGTAAAGAAACAGTAAAGCGTGTATTTGAAAAGTTTTATCGTGCACACACAGGCAATCTGCATAACGTAAAGGGTTTTGGACTTGGAATGAGTTACGTAAAAAGCATAATTGATGAGCACAAAGGAAAAATAAAAGTAGATAGTAATTTAGGCAAAGGCAGCACTTTTACTATTGAAGTACCTACTAATCTTGCAGAGGCTTAAATGCAATCAATTAAGAACACTTGTTTCTTTCTCAGTTTTAATCCTGTCTTCAAGTTTTATCTTATTCCAGCCTCCAAGAACGTTGTATAAATTGTGAATGCCTTGTCTTTTTAATAAAGAAGCCGCAATTACACTTCTATACCCGCTGCCGCAATGAATATATAAGTTTTGATCATCTTCAATATTTGCCATGCTTGCCGGATCAGTTAATGTATCCAACGGAATATTCAGTGCATTTTTAACATGTCCATCTGCAAATTCTGTTTCTCTTCTTACATCCATAACTATAAGCCTTTCATCATGCGGAATATCCATTGCCAATTCATCGGGTTCAATACCAATGATCATATCTGTTTGTTCACCTGCGTTTTTCCATGCTTGATATCCACCTTCCACATAACCTGCAAATTTGCTGAAACCTACACGTGTTAATCTTATAATACTTTCTTTTTCTTTTCCTGGTTCGGCCACAATTAAGATCGTTTTGTTAAATGGCAAAAGACTGCCTGCCCATTCTGCATATCTTCCATCCAATCCAATAAAAATTGAACCGGGAATAAAGCCTTCGGAGAAAGCTGTTGTACTTCTTGTATCTAATAAAATAATATTATCACTATTTGCCAGGCTTTTTACTTCGTTAAGAGTTAAAGGTTTTAATGCCGTTTGTAAAATATTATCCAGGCTTTCATAGCCTTCTTTATTTATTTTGGCATTGATGGGAAAATATTGAGGAGGCGATGAAAGCCCTTCTGTAACTGCAGTTATAAATTCATCTTTAGTTTGTGCCTGTAATGCATAATTAGTTTTTTTTTCATTGCCAATCGTGCTCCATGTTTGTGATCCAAGATTTTTGCCGCAACTGCTGCCGGCGCCATGCGCAGGATACACAATTATATCATCTGCAAGCGGAATTATTTTTTGCTGAAGACTTTCATACATAATTCCTGCAAGATCTTTTGTGGTCAATTCTTCGCCCTTTTGTGAAAGATCAGGCCTTCCAACATCGCCTACAAATAATGTATCGCCGGTAAAGATTGCATGGTCTTTATTGTTTTCATCTTTTAAAAGATAGCAACAACTTTCTAAAGTATGACCTGGTGTATGCAAAACCTTTATCGTTAAATTTCCCAGCGTGAATGTTTCACCATCTGTAGCAACATACACCGGAAAAGCAGTTTTAGTATTTGGCCCGTAGATTATCGGGGCACCGGTTGCTTTGCTCAGATCAATATGCCCGCTCACAAAATCCGCATGAAAATGTGTTTCAAAAATATATTTTATAACAGCATTTCTTTTTTTGGCTATAGCAATATATTCTTCAATATCCCGTAAAGGATCAACAATAGCAACTTCGCCATCACTCTCTATATAATAGGCAGCTTCACTCAGGCAGCTCGTATATAATTGCTCTATATACATATTAAATTTTCAGCAAAAATACAACTACCTCTATAATGTGAGTGTTAACTTACCAGCTGTTCTACAAAATCATTCACTTCTTTTATACGGTTATAATTCAGTGAATAATAAATGAATTTACCTTCTCTTTTTGTTATTACAATACCAGCTCGTCTTAAAATCGCAAGGTGTTGAGATACAACAGACTGCTCAAGCCTGAGGTTTACATAAATTTCTGTAACTGTGATCTTTTGATTTTCATCGATTAATTTTAATAACTGCTGCCTTAACTTATGATTTAAAGCGCGGAGAATCATGGCAGCTTTTTTTAATCTCAGGAAATCTAATTTTAAATTATCACTGGTGGCCTTATCTTGTATAACAAGAAATTGTGATGGGGTGTTGTTCATAAAACTACAATTTTCGAAAATTTAATACGGGCTGAATTTGATACATAAAAAATTATGCCTGTTTAGAATATAAGTTATTATTTTCTAAAATAAACCGGCTTTAAATAATACGGCTCACTATACGCTAATTCAGAAAAATTTCCTGCAATAAAAGACTGATTTGATAAAATTGCTGCAGGCTTGGATAGTAACAGCGGATTTACATAAACAATGTTGCTATCGTTCAACACATTCTGCAATTTTAAGCTTCCATTACCGCCGGTTACCAGCTTACCGGTTGGCCTCTCCAATTCAAGGAAATGTTCACTTATTACTTCTGATGAATACGGCCTTACTAAATGCAAATTATAATTGTATAATGCGGTGTATACTTCCTGCCGACGTGCATCTATCAGGGGGCAAAACAACACTGTTTCTTCCTGTAACGGCGATTGTAATTTTAGCGCATGAGCCATCACATCAAGTGAATTTAATAAGATCAGCGGCTTTCTTAATGCATAGCACAATGCTTTTGCTGAAGACAAACCTACTCTCAGGCCGGTATAACTACCTGGGCCATTAACAACTGAGAATGCATCAATTTCAGTCAACTTAATTTTTGATGCTTCGCAAATTTTTTTAATTGCAGGCTCTAAAAAAGTTGAATGATCCTTTTGTAAATTGCTTTGTGTTTCCAGCAAGATCTCCTTATCGCTGCTTAGAGTTACAAAAGCAGTTTCAAAAGCTGTATTAATATTGAGGATTATTGCCAACGAATTATTAATTAATATTGTTGAGATTCATATACAAGTAGAGACGAAATTGTGTATCGCTGATTGTGTGCTGACAATTTTTTTAGCAAGTTTAAAATGTTTTTTAAACCAATTTTCCTACTCGATTCAAATGGACCGAAAGGATAATTTGTACCTAATTTCATCGCAATATCAATTTGTTCTTTGGTACTTACATTTTCTTCAACGGCATAAAAAGCTTCATTAATTATCATAACTATTAAACGCGCTGCAATTAATCCATAATCATCGGCAACAAACGTATAGCGCCAGTTTAATTTGTCAAGAACATTAGCTGCTATTTTTTTTGTTTCATTATTTGCACAAGCAATTTCAATAGTTGAGCGATCCAGAAACCCGGGCCATGCATTTAATCTTATATAGTTAAGGTGATTGATTTCTTTGCAAGTGCAATTAACAGCATGCACAAAAACAGGCGCTTCAGAAATAAAATTATTATTTGCAACATCAGCGTCGTTGAACACAAGATCAAAATATACATCGGCTTTTGTAGAAACAATATTTTCGTTTTCATTTAACCATTCTATTTCTACATTTTCAACAGGTTCTTTTTGTAATAACTCCTTTTTTTGATTTTCTGTGGATCGTATTACGATATGCATATTTAACTTTCTGGCTGCAAAAATAAGCTGCAAAAAAATTTAACCCGGTTTCGAAAAAGAACTTAGCTGAAATTAAATTTGCTTCTCTGCATTAAAAATATTCTTATGTCAAAACAAATTATCCGCACCGAAAAAGCGCCCGCTCCCATTGGTCCTTATAGCCAGGCTGTTAAAACAAGCGAATTTTTATTCATCAGTGGACAGGTTGCAATCAACCCAAGTACAAATGAGTTGGTAACTGATAATATTATCAACGAAACGCACCAGGTAATGAAAAATATAGATGCGATTTTAAAAGAAGCCGGCCTCACTTTTAAGCATGTGGTAAAAACAAGTATTTTTTTAAGCGACATGAATTTGTTTACGCAGGTAAATGAAATTTATGCGGGCTATTTTGATGCAGAATTTCCTGCGAGAGAAACGATTGCTGTAAAAACCCTGCCAAAAAATGTGAATCTCGAGATCAGCATTACTGCAGTTGTTCATTTATGATTGAATGATACCTTGTATGTTGTTTGAAACGTTTTACTTTGTTTCGGTTTTAAAATCGTAAGACCTGTTTTGTTATTGAAAGCATCCGGCGCAGCACTCAAATTTTCAATGGCAACACTTTTACGATGTTCAGGAGTGTACAACTGCAAATATGGATAAGACGCATCCGCACAAATTGTAAGTTGCAAACCGGATTGAACATTTTTTAGAACGCAGGCTGCTTTATTGTTTTCATTTAATAAAAAGCAATTATCCAAAAAAGCATCTCCAAAAATTTCAGGTTGCTGAAATTTTTGATATGGTAAAATATTTCCGGCAGGTACAAGCTTTTCATTAAACTCAAGCATTTTGTGGCTGTTTAATTCAAACATTAAAGTATTTATACTTGCACCTAAATTGAAATACGGATGCCAGCCATCACAAACAGGCATTGATGTTTCAGCATTATTTTTTACTGAAGTTTTGATTGTAAGCGAATTGTTTTTAGTTAATTTATATTCAACCATACAGGTGTATTTAAAAGGAAAGCCTTCGTCTTTTTTTTCATAATTATATTGCAAGC
>JAFBAF010000124.1 GCA_019247895.1 Parafilimonas sp.
ATTCTTGAAGATATAAGCGGCGTGATGGAGACTGGTAAATGCAACCTGATCATCGGTTCGAGCGGAAGCGGCAAAACAGTTTTTACAAAATGCATTGTTGGATTATTTAAACCGGATAACGGCGACATATTATACGACGGAAAAAATATGTTGGAAATGAATCGGGAAGAAAGAACAGCTTTGCGCCAGCAAATTGGTATGTTGTTCCAGGGTTCTGCTTTATTTGATTCGATGACGGTTGAACAGAATATTATTTTTACGCTAGACATGTTTTCTAATATGAGCATGCGTGATAAAAAGAAACGTGTTGATGAGGTGTTGGAAAAAGTTGAATTAACAGGGTCGAATAGTAAATATCCTGCAGAAATTAGTGGTGGTATGAAAAAACGTGTGGGCATTGCAAGAGCTATTGTGCTTAATCCTAAATATCTTTTTTGTGATGAACCGAACAGTGGTCTTGATCCGCAAACATCGCTGGTTATTGATAAACTGATAAAGCAAATTACAACGGAATATAATATTACAACCATTGTTGTTACGCATGATATGAACAGTGTGATGGAAATTGGCGATCATATTATGTACTTGTATAAAGGACGCAAAGAGTGGGAGGGAAACAATAAAGAAATTATCTTTAGTAAGAGCCAGCAACTAAACGAGTTTATTTTTGCGTCTGAATTTTTACAGGGCGCAAAAGCTATCCGTATGCTGGAAGTGGAAGGAAAAATTGAAGAAGGAACTGCTGTGCAGGAAGCTCAAAAACTTATAGGCGAAGATTAATTTCATCTCGTTACTAATTTTAATTGCTTAATTGTTTCTAACGGATCTTTGGAGCTGAAAACAGTATTGCCAGCTACCAGAACATCAGCGCCGGCATTCACTAAATCCTTTGCATTTTCAACCGTAACGCCGCCATCAACTTCAATTAAAACGTTTAGTTTTTTTTCATCAATCATCTTACGCAACTGCCTGATTTTTTCTAATGAATATGGAATAAATTTTTGGCCTCCGAAACCGGGATTAACTGTCATAATTAATACATGATGCAGGTCGGCTAAAACATCTTCTAATAAAAAAACAGGTGTATGCGGATTAACAGCTACGGCTGCATTGATGCCCAATTCTTTTATCTGCTGAATATTGCGATGAAGATTTGGACAAACTTCATAATGAATGATGATATTATCTGCCCCTGCTTTTTTAAATGCAGGAACTAAATTCTCCGGCTTTTCAATCATTAAATGCACATCGCAAATTTTTGATGTTGCTTTGCGAACATGTTCAATAACAGGAATGCCAAAACTTATGTTGGGAACAAATTGACCATCCATTACATCTAAGTGCAACCAGTCTGCTTCACTTTCATTTACCATTTTACATTCATCTTCCAACCTTAAAAAATTTGCTGCTAATAATGATGGCGCAATTATGGACATGTTTTTGATGTTTAAGCCAAAAATAAAATTTAAAACCCAAAATACTTATTCTCCTAATTGCTTTAAATGTGTTCTCGCTTCATCTAATGTTGGATCAAGTTGCAGCGATTGTTTGAAACGTAGCACAGCACTATCTTTTTTATTCGTCATCTCATAACAACGAGCCATATAATAATAGGCATCAGCATATAAATTATTTACAGTTGATGCAAACTGGAAAATATTTAACGCTTTATCATATCGTCTCATGTCAAAATACACAAGGCCTTTTTCTATGTAAGCTTCCATGTAAGTATAATTATTAGCGATGCATTCATCAAAGTATTTTACAGCCTCATCGCCTTTATGTGTGCGTGCATAATACACGCCCGTTATAAAAGCACAATCTGCATCTCTATCTCTTCCCAAACCAAGCGCTTTTACACGTGAACAAAGTAAAATAGCACGATCATCTTTCAGCTCTGCATATAAATTGGCAAGTGCAAGCAAAACATCCGGCGATTCATACAAATGTGCGGCATGCGCATAACTTTTTAAAGCGAGCAGTGTATCGCCGGCATCTTCTGCAATCTGGCCTTGCGCGAATGATAAACCATAATTAGATGTATCATCATTGACCAACGTATCCATTTGCACTAATGCTTCCTTATACATTTTTACGCTGTCTAATGCATAAGCATATTGAAGCCGCAAACCTGCACTGTCAGGATTTTCCTGCAATTGTTTTTGCATGGATTCCACCAATGGCATCATCGCAGGATTTGCCGGATCATTTTTATCTGTAACTGAATTATTGTTGTTACATGAAAACATTGCGCAAAGAATAATGGCTAAAAAGAATTGCTTCATGTAAGTAAAAGTATTTAAGCTTTTTCCAATTCAGGCTGTTTGTTTGCAACTGAATTATGCATGCGTTGAAGAAATACTAACATCACATCCATATCATTAACATCATTCACAACCAATAAAAAGTTCTTGCCTACCTGTTTTAATCTTGCTTTGTTAGTTGAGGTTTGTAAATACTGCATGATGTTTTTAAATACATCGCTTTCAAAATATGGTGAATCATTTTTATTGATAAAATAACAACGCAGTATTTTATCTTTTAAAGTCATCTTTTCAAATCCTAAATCAACAGCAGCCCAGCGGCAACGAACTGTTGTAATAAGATCTTTTACTTCCTGCGGAATTGCTCCAAACCTGTCAAGTAATTCCTGCTCAAATGCCTGCAGTTCTTTTTCACTCTCGCAATTATCCAATCTTGTATAAAGAGACAAACGTTCTGTTATGCTTTCCACGTAATCATCAGGAATCAAAATTTCCAGATCGGTATCAATGGTACAATCACTTACAAAATCATCCTGTTTACTTATCTCTTCTTTAAATATATCTTTGAATGATGTACGTTTTAATTCACGTATCGCTTCATTTAAAATCTTTTGATACGTTTCAAAACCAATATCAGCCATAAAACCGGTTTGCTCGCCACCCAATAAATTTCCGGCACCGCGAATATCCAAATCGCGCATGGCAATTTGAAAGCCACTTCCCAACTCACTGAATTGTTCAAGTGTTTGCAAACGTTTTCTTGAATCTGCAGGCAATGTTGCCATTGATGGGGCGAACAAATAACAAAATGCTTTTTTATTGCTGCGCCCAACACGACCACGCAACTGGTGCAAATCACTCAAACCAAATTGATGTGCGTTATTTATGATAATTGTGTTTACGTTTGGAATATCAACACCACTTTCAACAATATTAGTGGATACAAACACATCATATTTTCTGTCAATAAAATCAAGTAAGCGTTCTTCCAATTCATTGCCTTCCATTTGACCATGAGCATAAGTGATACTTAAATCAGGACAAAGGCTTTGAATTAAAGCAGCCATTTCAGCCAAACCATGTACACGATTGTGAATGAAGAAAACCTGTCCGCCGCGCTCTGTTTCATAATATATTGCTTCCCGAATTGAATCTTCATTAAAGCTTTGCACTTCCGTTTGTATCGGCTGACGATTTGGTGGCGGCGTATTGATAATGCTTAGATCTCTTGCACCCATCAAACTAAATTGCAACGTGCGTGGAATTGGTGTTGCCGTTAACGTTAAACAATCAACGGTTGCTTTTAATGTTTTTAATTTTTCTTTATGTGCAACACCAAATTTTTGCTCCTCATCAATAATCATTAAGCCTAAATCTTTAAACTTAACAGTGTTGGCCAACAAACCATGTGTGCCGATGATGATATCAACTTTACCGCCTTCAACTTTTTTAAGCGTTTCCTTTTTTTCTTTAGCTGATTTAAAGCGATTGATATAATCTATTGTGACAGGAAAATCTTTTAAGCGTTCACTGAAAGTTTTATAATGCTGAAATGCGAGAATTGTTGTTGGAACAAGTACCGCTGCCTGCTTGCCATCAACACAAGTTTTAAATGCAGCGCGAATAGCAATTTCTGTTTTACCAAAACCAACATCACCGCAAACCAGGCGATCCATGGGCGCTGCTTTCTCCATATCTTTCTTTACGTCGTCGGTGGCTTTTGCCTGGTCTGGTGTGTCTTCATAAATGAAAGATGCTTCCAATTCTGTTTGCATATAATTATCCGGTGTATGCGAAAAACCAAGCTGCGCTTTGCGTTGCGCGTATAATTTAATAAGATCAAAAGCAATTTCTTTTACTCTCGTTTTAGTTTTTTCTTTTAACTTATTCCAAACGTCGCTGCCTAGTTTGTTGATCTTTGGTGCAGTGCCTTCTTTACCTGTAAACTTTGAAATTTTATGGAGCGAATTTATATTGACATATAAAATATCTCCATCCTTATAAATAATTCTTACAGCTTCCTGCAGCTTGCCGTTTACTTCTAATTTTTGTAAACCGCTGTACGTGCCAACTCCATGATCAATATGTGTAACAAAATCTCCCGGCTGCAATTCTTTTAATGTGCGAAGTGTAAGCGCTTTGTTTTTATTGTATGCTTGTTTAACGCGATACTTGTGATAGCGTTGGAAAATTTGATGATCAGTATAGCAAACAACTTTCAAATCCTCATCAATAAAACCTTCATGAATAGAAGTTGCGATGGGCGTGAATTGAATTTCAGTATTCAGATCATTAAAGATTGTATTCAATCTTTCCAATTGCTTTGCCTGCTCTGCAAAAATGTACAAATCATAACCTCTGCTTTCATGTGCTTTTAAATCTTTAATTAATAAATCAAACTGGCGATTGAATGCAGGCTGTGTTTTTGTATTGAGTTCAATTTCAAAATTTGAAAGATGTGGCTTATATCCAAACTCAACCAAATGATGATTGTTGATTTGCCGTTCTATAGTTGACGCCGGAACAAAATCTTTAAGCTTCACAGACTTTAAAATTGTTGTATCATCATCTTCTTCAGTTGACAGTTGACTGTTGGCAGATGAGTGAAGAAAATCGCCAAGCTGTTCTTCCTGCTCGTTTATTATCTCTTTAATTACATCCCAATCCTTTATCCAAACAACAGTTTGTTCTTGCAAAAATTCAACCAAAGAAATTTTATCATCGCTTTCAAATTGCGTTTCAACATTTGGAATAATTGAAACCTGTAACAATTTTCTTTCGCTTAATTGTGATTCGGGATCAAACACACGAATGCTGTCAACATCATTGCCAAATAATTCAACACGATAAGGCTTTTCATTGCCAAAAGAATAGATATCTAAAATGCCGCCACGCAAAGCAAACTGGCCGGGTTCATAAACGAAATCAGTTCGTTCAAAACCATACATCACAAACAACTCAAGCAGGCTGTCAAGATTAAGTGTATCGTTTGTTTTTATATGAATGATGTTGCTGCTTAATGTTTTTGACAACACTACTTTTTCAAACAAGGCTTCCGGATAAGTGATAATAATTCCTGTTGGAGAAACAGACAATTTTGTAAGTGCTTCTGTACGCAGCATCACATGGCTGCTGTTTAAATGCCTGAAATCCTTTTTGTTTTTAAATGATGAAGGGAAATAAAAAAGATTGAGTGCCTGGGTAAGATTTTCTAAGGTATTATGAAAATAAGCTGCTTCTTCGGCATCATTTAAAATTACCAGGTGTGTTGCGGCATTATTTATCTTGTCTGATTGATATTTATCAAACAATGCTGCTAAAACAAATTCTGCACTGCTTCCCTGTAAATTTTTAAGAAATATTTTTTGAGTATCGCCAAATGTTAGCCTGTCCGCCAGGTGAAAAAGGCGGGGATGTTCTTTGTACTTATTCAGCAACTCACCCAAATTCATAAACGCGCCGCGAAGTTACGGCGCAGATTCTTAAAAAATAAATAAAGACATTTTGCAGAACGTGTTGAATTTGTATCTTACTGAAAAATTTGCTATGCCAGAACCTTGGAGAACGGGCAAGTTCATCAGGATTGAGAAAATTACAGAACTAACATGGAGATTTTGGATAGAGATACCGGAAGTTGAAAAATTTGATTTTAAGCCAGGACAGTTCGTAACGCTTGATCTTCCGATCGCTGATAAACCCAATAAGCGTTGGCGCAGTTATTCAATTGCATCGCATCCTGACGGAACAAATGTGGTTGAGCTTGTAATTGTGTTGCTGGAAGGCGGTTTAGGCACGCATTATTTATTTAATCATGTTGATATCGGCACTGAAGTGCCTTTGCGCGGCCCTCAAGGTGTATTTACACTTCCGCCAATAATTGATAAAGATTTATTTTTTATATGCACAGGAACAGGCATAGCGCCTTTTCGTTCAATGACCCATTATATAAAGCTTCACAACATTGAGCACAGAAACATTTATCTGATTTTCGGCTGCAGAAAACTGTGCGATAGCTTATATGGAGATGAATTAAAAGAATTAAGCAGCACGCTTAATAACTTTCATTATATTCCAACGTACTCGAGAGAAGATAAAGAAAACTCAACTATAACTCATGGTTACGTGCACAGCGTTTACCAAAACATTTTAGAAGCGGCAAAACCTGAAGCACATTTTTATTTATGCGGCTGGAAGAATATGATAGATGATGCTAAACAAAATATCATAGCTATGGGCTATGATAAAAAAAGTATTCACCTGGAATTATACGGTTAGGAAGCTCTTAATTCACGGTCAGTCTTAATAGGAGTCATTTCAGGATGTTGAGCACCATTCTTTTCAGGGCGGGTTTCAGTAACTTTTTTTTCAAGCTCAAGTATTCTTGAATGATTGGAAAGCATTTCATCTTCCAGGCTTAAAATCCTTTTACGCTGTTTGGCTACAACAGCCATTTTAAAAAGTAATCCAGCTCCAAATGATGCAATCGCAGTCCCTGCCAAGGATATTAAGGAGTACGTTTCAACAAATAGTATAGTCATTTAAATAGTATTAGAGGGCTTTAAGATTATACGTAGTGAATTATCACTAAGTTTACTTTTCTAAACTTTTTGGCAAATTTACTCAATAACGCTAAAACAGCAACAGGTTTAAAAGCTTATCTTTTATTTCAGTTTTGTTAATCCTTTCCTGTTTCATTGAATCGCGATGGCGTATGGTAACCGTTCCATCTTCTTTTGTTTGATGGTCAACGGTAACACAAAATGGGGTTCCAATGGCATCCTGCCTTCTGTATCTTTTGCCAATCGTGTCTTTTTCTTCGTAAAAACACTTGAAATAAGGAGCACAATCTGCAATAATATCTCTTGCTACTTCAGGCAAACCATCTTTTTTTACCAATGGTAAAACTGCCAGTTTTATTGGAGCGATTTTTTCGGGAATGCGCATTACAACACGGCTATCTTCTTTTCCATCTTCTTTTGTCCATTTTTCTTCATTATAAGCATAGCTTAAAATTAACAGGAACATCCTGTCTAAGCCAATAGAGGTTTCAATTACGTAAGGAATATAATGCTGGTTAATCTCATTATCAAAATAAGTTAACTTCTTGCCGCTATATTTTTGATGGCTGCTGAGATCAAAATCTGTTCTTGAATGTATGCCTTCAACTTCCTTAAAACCTATCGGGAATTCGTATTCAATATCGAGGGCTGCATCAGCATAATGTGCCAGTTTTGTATGGTTATGATAACGATACTTTTCCTGTGGTATGCCGAGACTTAAATGCCATTTTAATCTTGCTTCTTTCCAGTATTCATACCATTCTTTTTGGGTGCCGGGCCGGATAAAGAACTGCATTTCCATTTGTTCAAACTCACGCATTCTGAAAATAAACTGTCGCGCCACAATCTCGTTGCGGAAAGCTTTGCCAATTTGCGCAATGCCAAATGGGATTTTTAATCTCGCCGTTTTTTGAACATTTAAGAAATTTACAAATATTCCCTGCGCTGTTTCGGGCCGTAAATAAATAGTGTCAGCTTCACCAGCAACAGAACCTATTTGAGTAGAAAACATCAGGTTAAACTGGCGAATATCTGTCCAGTTATTCGTTTCGCTTACGTTGCAAACAATTTTATTGTCTTCAATTAATTTTTTTAAAGAAGGAAAATCTTCTTTTGCTAACAGCGCATCCATTGTTTGCAATAAGTCATCGGCTTCTTTTTCTGCCCCTTTTTCACGCAATTTATCTGCGTGTGCTTCTAATAAATGATCTACACGATAACGCTTTTTGCTGTCTTTATTGTCAATCATCGGGTCGCTGAAGTTATCAACATGCCCGCTTGCTTTCCATGTTGTTGGATGCATGAAGATAGCAGCATCAATGCCCACAATATTTTCGTGCATTTGGGTCATGCTTTTCCACCAGTAATCACGAATATTTTTTTTCAACTCACTTCCATACGGGCCATAATCATACACTGCACTTAATCCATCATAAATTTCACTTGATGGAAATACAAAACCATATTCTTTTGCGTGGGAAATGATCGTCTGAAAACGGTTTTCTTGCTGGAGGCTCATCGCCGCAAATATAATAGATGCTTGTGTTTTATTGGTATTTGAAAGAATGGAATATTGTTAATAAAAAAAATTTATTGCTGCATGAAAATATGCAGTACAAGGCAGTGATCCCGCATCAAGTGCGGGACAGGCTCCACGAAGCTCAATTGAAATACTAAAGCTGGTTACATAAAATTACCATAATCTTTTTGATCTTCCGCCTAAACCCAATGCACCTAACAAACTTCTTGTAATTACAGATGCTGCAGTGCGTTCCATTTGTTTTACTGCCGGGTTATCGAAGATGCTTGTTTCCTTTTGCGGTTTTGTTTGTGTTAGCTGTGCTTGTTTTTGTTGCACCTGTTGTTGTTGAATTTGCTGAGTTTGATCTGCTGCATGCTGCAATTTTGCATTTAAAATTTCATAAGCACTTTCGCTATCAACAACACGATTATATTTTGCAACGAGTTTGCTTTTGCTGATGATTGAATCTAATTCTGAATCAATTAAAACATCCATGCGGCTGCGCGGTGGACACAACATTGTATGCACCAAAGGTGTTGGAATGCCTTTTTCATTTAAGAAAGTTACCAGCGCTTCGCCAATGCCCATTTGTGTAAGTAAATTTTCTGTTTTATAAAATTCTGTTTCCGGGAAATTTTCTGCGGCCTGTTTAATTGTTTTTCTATCAGCAGCAGTAAATGCCCGCAATGCATGTTGCACTTTTAAACCTAATTGGCTTAAAATTGACGCTGGTACATCTTGCGGGTTTTGCGTACAAAAGAAGATACCTACACCTTTTGAGCGGATTAATTTGATAACGGTTTCGAGTTGCTGCAATAAAGCGCTTGACGCTTCATTGAATAAAAGATGCGCTTCATCAATAAAAATTACAAGTTTTGGTTTATCCAAATCACCTTCTTCAGGGCAGGTTGCATACAATTCGGCCAGCATTTGCAACATAAACGTTGAAAATAATTTCGGTCGATCCTGCATATCGGTAACACGCAAAACATTTATGATCCCACGGCCATCATCGCTGATGCGCATCAGGTCGTCGACTTCAAAGCTCGGCTCGCCAAAAAATATATCGGCACCTTGTTGTTGCAGTTCCACTACTTTCCGCAAAATAGTTCCGGTAGAAGTTGATGAAATATTTCCATACATTTTTTGCATGTCCGCCTTGCCTTCATTACTTACATATTGCAATACTCTTATAAAATCCTGCAGGTTTAATAATGGCAGCTTGTTGTCATCCGCATACTTAAATATTATTGAAACAAGCCCGCCTTGCGTATCATTTAATCCTAAAATTTTTGAAATTAATATTGGCCCAAATTCACTTACTGTTGCACGAAGCCGAACACCTTTATTATCGCTTAATGTAAAAAATCCGGCAGGAAATGCTTCGGGCTGATAAGTTATGTTCAGCAATTTGCAGCGTTCATCAAGAATTGGATTGTTTGAACCTTTTGCTGCAATGCCACTTAAATCTCCTTTTATATCAAGCAATAAAACAGGCACACTCGAATCACTTAAAAATTCACTTATCAATTGTAATGTTTTTGTTTTGCCCGTTCCTGTTGCGCCGGCAATTAATCCATGACGGTTTAAAGTTTTTAACGGAAGAAAAACATCGGCGCCATCAACTAAATTTCCATCCAGCATGGCAACACCAAGCTTTACACTTTCTCCTTTAAAACTATAACCTGCTTTTATTGCGTCAAGCAATTGTTGTGGAGTAGCCATATTATTTTTTTATGATCCTGTTTTGAGTGAATGGAGTTTCTTTTCCTGTTTTTGTGTCTTCTGCCTTTCGCTCTTCTGCTTTTATTTTAAGATAATTAATGCTTACGTTCAGTTCATATCCTATTAACAGCATTAATGAATTTACAAAGATGAGCAACATTACAATCAATAATGCGCCAATTGAACCATACACACGGTTATAACTTGAGAAACGCTGTGCCCATATTGCAAACAACCATGTTGTTAATACGATAAGAATTGCTGCAAACACTGCGCCCGGCGACCACAATTTCCAGCGCTTGGGAATTGATGGCGCATATTTATAGATGTACGCAATTGACATGAAGAAAAGCATGATCACAATTAACCAGCGAAGCAATTCTGTCCAAAAGTTTTTTTCAATGTTGCTTACACCAAGCCATTTTAAAAATGAAGCAAACAAAGCGCCTTGCCCAATGCAAAGTAGAATGGTAATGATCAATAATAAAATTAAAACAAGCGTGATCTTAATAGCTCTTAACCGGCGATTAAAAAACTTTCTTTTTCGTTTATCCATTAATGACGCATCAAATGTTCTTATAATACCAAGTACTGCATTTGATGAATAATATAAAGCCAAAATAAAACCAATAGATAATAACCCTGTTTTCGGCTTATTAAACAAATCAAGCATCGTTGTCATGATCAATGAACGTGACTCTGAATTTGGTAACACGTCTTGAATGAATTTAAATAATTCATCCTGCATATTTTTTGCAACAGGAAAGTACGGGATGAGTGTAAATAAAAATATCGCTGCTGCAGGAATTGCCATAATGAAATTAAAAGCAATGGCAGAAGCCCTGTCTCTTAAACCGATACGGTTAACCTGGCTAAAAAAAAATTTGATTACATCGTACAAACAAAGGTTATAGAAGCCAGGCAATATGGTTTCCTTACTGCGTTTTATTAAAAAAGCAACCGGCCGTAAATTGACAAGAAATCTTTCAAACTTTGTCAAGGCTGTGAAATTTTATTTAAACTATCTCGCTGCTTATGCACCATAAAAGTATCTAAAGCCTGTTGATATAACTGCGCATACTTCTGGTGTTCTGCATAATTACTACTGAATTGATGATAACCACTAAAATCGCTCTTCGCAACAAAAAATAAATAACCTGTTTTAGGCATGTTTAAAACAGCATCGATGGTAACGGAAGAAGGCGTGCAAATTGGTCCCGGCGGTAAACCATAATTCACGTAAGTGTTATACGGCGATGGTGTTGTTGTGTACTTTGTATAAATTCTTTTCAACCCAAAATCTTTTAATGCAAATTTTACAGTTGGGTCTGCTCCAAGTTTCATATTTGTGTTAAGCCTGTTATAATACACACTTGCAATATTTCCCTTCTCATCATTTTTATTTGTTTCTTCTTCAACAATGGAAGCCAAGGTATAAACTTGTGCCGGCGTTAAATTCAATGCTGCTGCTTTTTGTGTACGATCATCTTTGCTCCAGAATTTTTCCTGTTCATCTTTTAAACGCAACAAAATTTTTTTAGGAGATGCGGTCCAGTTTAAAAAATAAGTGTCAGGAATAATTAGTGTCATCAATGTATTTGTATCAACACCTAATTGTACAAGTGAATCGTTGTTTGATAAAAAACTTAAAGTGGTTACAGAATCAGTAGAAAAATTTTTCCCGATTATCTTCGCAAGATCTTCACGAATGCGCAGTTTATTTATCACTAATCTTACAGGAGTTTGATGATTATTACGCAGCGTTCTTACAATATTAAAAATGCTTTCCTCTTTTTTTATTTCAAAACGGCCGGGCGTAACATGCGAAAAAGCCTTGGTTTGCTTCGCAAGAATATTAAACATTTTAACGCTCCTTATGAGATTACCTGTATCAAGTTGTAACAAAATTTGCTCTTGTACAGATGCATTATCACGAACGTATAAATAACGTGTATCGTTTGAGAATTTAGTTGCCGGTGCAAAAACAATATACAATGATACACCTGCTATAACAATAATTATTATTACAATTGATATAATTATCTTCTTCATTCAACTACAAATTTGAATAATAAAGTTGAAAAGCTTACGAACGAATGTTGTGACCTGGCAAAAATTCTATAACTATAAACTTTTTAACTGATCCATTGAAGGCGGCTTTCGGTAAATTGTTTTGAGGTTGAGATTTTTATCGTAAGCAGCAGTAAACGGGAAAGGCCCCACATCGTAAAAATTCTTAACTGTAAAATTAAAGCCCTCAGTACCGGCAATAATATTTTTATAATTTTTTAAATGATAATCGTTCTCAAACTTTTTTACTTCATCCACACCGAGGTAAGTGACCAAAATAAATTTTTCGTTTTTGAAACTCTGCATATTTTTTAAAATATCGCTTATAAAAACCTGGCAGTGCTCGCATGTTGGCGAAAAATAAATCACTACTACAGGCTCTCCTTTTTTTATAGAAGAAGATTTAAAAAGGCTTGAATCTGCAAGCCTTAAATTAAACACAGGAAATGTTTTTGAAACTGGTTTTGTTTGTGCCTTTAAGGTACAGGGTGTAACTACAACCAACAAAAGTGCTATGTAATTAATTATGCTTTTTATCATACACAAATGTAAAGAGGCAAAATACAATCTTAAAAGAAAATTAACCCGCTAATTTTATTTAAACAAAATAACCGGTAAGCCAATAAATACTCAATTTTGTTTCAATGAATAAGATTTTAATAGTTGATGATGAAGAAAAACTCCGCAGCTTATTATCGCGCATAGTAAGTTTGGAAGGTTTTGCTGTTACACAGGCAAAGGATTTAAAATCTGCATTAAAGATGTTGCAGAAAGATGATTTTGATGTGTTGTTATGTGATGTAAAATTACCAGACGGCAACGGCGTTGGTTTTGTAAAAGAAGTAAAAGCGATATATCCATTGATTGAAGTGATCTTATTAACGGCTTACGGCAATATTTCTGATGGTGTTAAGGCAATAAAAAATGGTGCGTTCGATTATATTTTAAAAGGTGATGATAATGATAAGATCATTCCTTTGTTAAACCAGGCAACCAAAAAATCAATACAAAATAAAAATGCCGCTGTAAAAATTAGAGACAACAATAATGCACCAGGCTTTAATAGCATTATCGGTAATAGTTCTTCATTACAACAAGCAGTTTTTCTCGCTAAAAAAATCGCTGCAACAGATACGACTGTTTTGTTATTAGGCGAAACAGGAACGGGTAAAGAAATTTTTGCAAACGCTATTCATAGCAATAGCAAAAGAGCAACATATGCATTCGTTGCTATTAATTGCAGCGCGTTTGCAAAAGATTTATTAGAAAGCGAATTGTTTGGTTATGTAACCGGTGCATTTACAAGTGCAATTAAAGAGAAAAAAGGGTTAGTTGAAATAGCGAATGGCGGCACTTTATTCTTAGATGAAGTAGGAGAGATGAATATTCAACTGCAGGCAAAGTTGTTGCGTGTTTTAGAAAACGGCGAGTTTATAAAACTGGGTGATACAAAAACTTCAAAAGTAAACGTGCGCATTATCGCAGCGACAAATAAGGATTTAAAAAAATCAATTGAAGATGGAAGTTTCAGAGAGGATTTATTTTATCGCTTAAATGTTTTTACAATCAACCTTCCTGCGTTAAGAAACAGGCTGGAGGATATTAATGCTCTCGCTAATCATTTTCTAACCGTATATGCCGATAAAGAAAACAAAACTAATGTTCAGCTAAGTGATGATGCCATCAGACTTTTAAAAAATTATGCATGGAACGGCAATATCCGCGAATTAAGAAATGTAATGGAACGTGCTGTTATATTAGCGGATAATATAATTCTGCCAGAACATTTGCCTTATGAAATTCAAAATCAAAATAACAATCCGGCAAACAGTTTAAGTTTAAGCAGTGTTGAAAAAAATCATATTCAAAAAGTATTGCAATACACAAACGGGAATAAAACAAAAGCCGCAGAATATTTAGGAATTGGGTTGACAACTTTATATAGAAAATTAGAAGAATATAGTATCTGAAAGCTCGTCTCTCACTTTTCCTCAAAGAAGAGGCAAAACCATCTTCGCTTTATCCAGTTTTAGCTTACCGGTTTAAATCTTTTTTTCCAACTATTAAAGTATTTAGCCGGTTTGTTCGTCTTCCTATATAACCAATTAAAAGATTATGTTATGAAGGCGACACAAATTTTAAAGGCAATTTTGGTTGGAATAATTACAGGTGCAGCATTCTTTTTTATTCCATTTCCATTCAGATTGTTTTTTATTTTCTTTCTTATAGTTTTCTGCATAAGATTTTTTACATGGGGCAGATGGAGAAGAAATTACTGGAGAAACCCGCATCACAGTTATCATTTCTGGAATCCATCTTACACACAACGCTGGCAAAGCATGAGTGAGGAAGAACGCAAAATTTTTATTCAGAAAATGGAGAAGGAATTGTTTGCAACAAGCGCGGTAACAGAATAAGATCATTCAACAGTAAAAATCAAATTATGAAAAAAGGTGGTGTATTTTTTATAGGATTGGCATCAGCCATTGCTACAATCATCAGTTTAAATGTTGCTTTCGGAAGATCAGGATATTATTATGAAAGGTATCCTTATTTTTCAGCGTTTATAATACTGGTATCACTAAGAAGATCAGGATATTATTATGAAAGGTATCCTTATTACAATCGCTATCATCATTGTGATGGAAGATATGATCGTTATTGTGATGAAAGATCTAAACGCGATGAACGTAATGATTCAGCAATAAGTAATTATTAAACAGAACAATTAAAACAAAGAACAATTATGTACAACAGACATTCATTTGCGCCACATAGCGCCGCTTATGGAAAGCGACATCATCCATTTATGCAATCAATTTTTCGTGCACCGGTTAACGTGTATAAAACAGATAGCAGTTATGAATTGTTAGTGTTTGCACCGGGCCGCATAAAAGAAAATTTTAGCGTTAAAACAAAGGGAACGGAGCTTACCGTTTCTTATACACCGCCTGAAGGTTTGCAATCACCGGATTGGATAAAAAGAGAATATAGTCGTGGTAGTTTTGAGCGAACATTTACTATCGATGAAAGCATTGATACATCGAACATCAAAGCAAATTATACTGATGGTGTGTTGCAGGTAAGTTTACCAATTATTCCCGGTAAAGAACAACCGCAACAAGATATACCTGTGAACTAAGTAAGCAGCAAGATTAAGTTTAGAAAAGGCTTTCATTACTTGAAAGCCTTTTTAATTTACACACTAAATGTTGCCATAAAAATATGCAGTACAAGGGAGTGACACAACGAAGTTTAATTGAAACCCTAAGTTGGTTACATAAAATTATTTAAACAAAAATGCTGCAATAACAGCACCGGTGATGGGTCCCAAAACCGGTATCCAGCTATGTTGCCAATCGCTTGTGCCTTTGTTTTTTATTGGAAGAATAGCATGCATTATACGTGGCCCTAAATCTCTCGCAGGATTGATGGCGTAACCTGTAGGTCCGCCCAAACTTAAACCAATGCCAAACACAACAAACGCAACAGGCAAAGCACTTACTGAGCCTAAAGTTTCAGTTGGTGTAATAATGTGCAACACCGCAATAATAAAAACAAACGTACCAATGATCTCTGTAACTAAATTATGTAAAGGATGACGAATAGCAGGCCCTGTACAAAACACAGCAAGCTTTTTTGATGCTTCTTCGGTTGCATCGAAATGTTGTTTGTAAGCTATCCAAACAAACAAAGCGCCAAGCATGGCACCTAAAATCTGTGCAAGAACATATTCGGGTACTAAACTCCAGCTAAATTTTCCTGCAACTGCTAATGCAATTGTTACTGCAGGATTTAAATGCGCGCCACTTGAAGAAGCGCTTAAAAACACAGCGGTAAAAACAGCCATTGCCCAACCGGTTGTAATAACGATCCAACCGCTGTTAAATCCGTTTGTTTTATTGAGCAACACGTTTGCAACAACACCATCGCCTAAAATAATTAATATGGCAGTACCAACAATTTCTCCGGTAAAAGCAGTCATAGTTTTTAGTTTAAACGTTTCAAAAGTTCAGTGTTTCAAAAGTTGTTGTTGCAGTTTATAGTAATGAACATTGAAACCTTTAAACTATGAAACTTTGAAACTACTGCGGCAAATAGTTTTTTGCAAGCTGCGTAAAGTTATCAATTTCGCTTCGTATCCAATCATCATCTTTATGTAAAACAACAGCCATTGCTTTCGCAACATTTGGTGCGGCCTGCATAGCAAGCTTTACATCCAAAAATAATAATCTTGTTCTGCGTGCAAGAATGTCTTCAACACTCATTGCCATTTCTTCTTGAATAAAATTTTGTATGTTTTGTGCTGAATAAATTTTTTCGATTGGATCATCATAATTAATATAATCAAACTCGCTGCTGTGGATACGGAGGTTTTTTGTAACAGGATTTATATAGTTCATCTTAGCAACAAAGATGGCATTGTTCACTGCATCTTCCGCCATCTTGCGATAGGTTGTCCATTTACCGCCGGTAATAGTAATTAAGTTTGATAATGAAACAATGATCACATGATCGCGGCTTAATATTGAAGTATTGGTAATACCTTTTGTTTTTACCAGTGGGCGTAAACCTGCAAACATGCTTGTAGCATCATTCAAAGTGATGTTTGTTTTTAAATAACGGTTCGCATGTTTTAAAATAAAATCAATTTCCTGCTGCAAAGGAATTGGTTCATCGCTGATGTCTTCCATTTCGGTATCAGTTGTTCCAAGTATAATTTTATTATGCCAGGGTACCGCAAATAAAACACGTTTGTCATCTGTTTTGGGAATCATTAATGCATGTTCACCTGGAAAAAATTTTTTATCAACTACCAAATGTATTCCCTGTGATGGCGTAACAATATCTTCGGCATTTGTGTTATCCATCTGCATAATATCATCCACAAAAACACCTGTTGCATTTATAACTGTCTTGCTTTTTATTTCAAAGGTTTTATTATTAATGGAATCATATACAATAGCTCCGCAAACTTTCGGCTGCTTATCCGTTGATTTTAATTTCTTTTTTAATAAAGATTGTACCTCGCAATAATTAATGAGCACAGCATTATGTTGTGCCGCTGTAGCCGCAAGACCTATTGCAAGCCTTGCATCATCAAACTGGCCATCATAATAAATTATTCCGCCGCTTAATTTTTTTTGATTAATAGCCGGGGAAAATTTTTCAATGGTTTTATTACTGATAAATTTTGTTTTGCCAACACTTAGTTTTTGCGAAAGAAAATCATACAGCTTTAAACCTGTGCCGTAATATATTTTTTGTGTAAGAGAAAATGCAGGAATTATAAATCCGGATTTTTTTGTAACAGATGGCGCATTCTTTAGCAAGTAACCCCGTTCTTTTAAAGCTTCACGCACCAGTTTTAGGTTGCCTTGCTCTAAATAACGAACGCCGCCATGCACCAGTTTTGTTGAACGGCTTGAAGTGCCTTTCGCAAAATCATCTGCTTCAACTAATATGGTTGATAAGCCTCGTGAGGCCGCATCAACGGCAGTGCCCAAGCCTGTTGCGCCACCGCCAATAATTAATACATCCCATGTTTTGTTTTCATCAAGCTGTGATAACATGGAATTGCGGTTCATAAAGGCCTCTCCTAAATCCTCTCCAAAGGAGAGGACTTTTAACAGCAAAATAATGTAAGATGTTTAATTCAGTTTAGGTTTGTTCTTGCCCCTCTCCTTTGGAGAGGGGTGGGGGTGAGGTCTAATTTATTACATAACTAATATTCCCATCCTTCTCATCTTTCAGTTGTATTCCGATTGCCTGTAATTCATTTCTTATTCTGTCACTTGTTGCATAATCTTTTTTAGCCCGTGCATCTTTACGCATATTTATAAGCATATTAATTATGCCTTCCAATTTATTATCATCAGCGGCAACATGCAATTGTAAGCCAAGAATATCTTCAATGTATAATTTCATTGTGTCTTGCAGCAGTTTGAATGTATCTGCACTCAATGTATTAGCAGCAACATGCTTATCTTTTATGCCATTAATTATCGGCACCAGCTCAAACATATTTGCCAAAATTTTTGCAGTGCTGAAATCATCATTCATATAGTCTTCAAACTCGCTTATAAGTTTTCTCACTTTATCATCAAGTGTTTTATCTGTTGACAGTTGACCATCGACCGTTGACAATTTCTTTAAATTCTCATACGCTTCACTCAATCTTTTCAAACCTTTCTCACTGGCCTGCAATGCTTCATTACTAAAATCCAATGTTGAACGATAATGTGTTTGCAGAATAAAAAAACGTATCACCATTGGATGATAAGCTTGTGCCAGCACAGGATTATCACCATTGAACAATTGTGTTAACGTGATCACATTATTATAACTCTTGCCCATCTTTCTGCCGTTAATGGTGATCATATTATTATGGATCCAGTAACGTGCAGGAATCTT
Source organism: Parafilimonas sp. (assembly GCA_019247895.1). Lineage (GTDB taxonomy): Bacteria > Bacteroidota > Bacteroidia > Chitinophagales > Chitinophagaceae > Parafilimonas. Next base: position 18,555 of record JAFBAF010000124.1, read on the forward strand.
ATCATTGCAAACATTGCTTTGTGCAATCTCGCATTCATGATGCGGAAATTGCAGATCCATTCCGCCGCCATGAATATCAAATTCACTTCCCAAATATTTTGTGCTCATTGCAGAGCATTCAATATGCCAGCCCGGAAAACCTTCACCCCACGGGCTTTTCCAATGCATGATATGTTGCGGCGGCGCCTTTTTCCAAAGTGCAAAATCTGCCGTATTACGTTTTTCATCCTGGTTGTCCAGTTCACGTGTTGTTGCTATCA
>JAFBAF010000325.1 GCA_019247895.1 Parafilimonas sp.
TGCCGTCAAAAAAAATTTCTGTTTGGCTACCAACTGTATTGCAATAAAACATTGGCAGTTTATATTTTAATACATTTAGTTTGATCGTTGCTTTGCGATCTTCATGATGCGTATAATCGAATGGTGATGCGCTGATGTTGAGCATAACATCAGGATTTTGTTGCATCAATGCATCCATCGGGCAAATACGATACAATGGATTATCGCCCAAATTCCAAATGTCTTCACAAATGGTTATAGCTAATTTTTTGCCTTTGAATTCAACAACTTTCCAATCATACGCAGCTTCGAAATAACGATATTCATCAAACACATCATACGTTGGTAACAACGTTTTATGTATTTCAGCTTTTATTTCTTTTTCGTATAAAAAAAATGCAGCGTTAAACAGATCTTTACCTTCAATGTTTGGATTGCGTGCAGGCGAACCAATTAATACACCAATTGTATCGGCATGTTCCTTTATTTCATCAATAGCCTGATAACATTTATTGATAAAGTCACTGAATTCAACAAAATCTCTCGGCGGATAACCGCATACACACAGTTCGCTGAACATAACTATATCAGCGCCTGCTGTTTTTGCAAGTTTAATGCCTTCAACAATTTTAGAGATGTTGCTTTCGAAGTTCCCGATATGATAATTCTGCTGTGCTAATGAGATCTTCATATTATTGCAAAGTTCGTTCTTATAAATTATTAACAACTTACTTGCCGTAGTTGTATTTATTTGCAATATGAAATTTCTTTTCTCAGCATTTTTTTGTTTGATATTATTTGCTTGTAAAGATGAAAAGCCGGCACCTGATGTTTCAAACATTCAAGTTGATGTGCAGTTGAAGCGTTTTGACAGGGATTTATTTTCTATTGACACAAACAATATAGAAAACTCTCTAAATAAATTAGAACAACAATATGGTTCTTTCTTAAACGATTATTTATATAACATTATGGTATTGCCGCCGCAACCAGATTCTGTTGCGCAAAAAATAAAAATGTTCGTACATGATTACCGTTTTGTGTACGATACAGCGCAAAAAGATTTTGATGATTTTGATAAACAGTTTGCGCAAATAAAAAAAGGCCTGCAATACGCTAAATATTATTTTCCTGGCTATAAAGTACCGGCAAATATTATAACCTTTATCGGCCCGGTTGAAGGTTATGCAAATGTGCTTACGCAAAGCGGCCTTGCTGTTGGTTTGCAATTATATCTCGGACAAAATTTTCCCGTTTATAGTTCTGAGTTTATCACAGAAGTTTATCCTGATTACCAGCAACGGCGTTTTGAATCCGCTTACATCCCGGTAAATTGTATGAAGAATATTGTAAGTGATATTTATCCTGAAAAAAATGGAAGCGATCCCTTGGTGTATCAAATGGTAGATGCAGGCAAACGTTTGTATTTGCTTGATCATTTTTTGCCGCAACTCGATGATAGTTTAAAAACCGGTTATACAAAAACACAATTGGATGGTTGTTATAATAACGAAGCTGATATCTGGAATTATTTTGTACAGAATAGTTTACTATTCATCACTGACCCGATACAAATAAGAGATTACATGCAGGACGGACCAAATACTGAAGCTTTTGGCAATGGTTCACCGGGTTTTATTGGCCAGTTTATTGGCTGGCAAATTGTAAAAAAATGGATGCATGAACACGAGAAAATTACTTTGGAGCAATTAATTCGTACGCCTGAAAAACAGATATATGAAGAGGCAAGGTATAAGCCCAGGTAAAACCATGCTGATTGTAAACATATAGCTGAAGTGTTGCAACGCGGGGAACGATGCCATGAAGACTGTTACTGGTCACCTAAAAAAGATATAATAATTAACGAATAACTAATAATAAATTCGTTTTCAAAATCATTATCTTGCAGCTCACTTAAATTTTACTAATGGCTGAAATAAAAAAAGCGCCGCAACAAAAGCAAACTTCTGCTGCAAGGCCTGCTTCTGCTGCAAGAAAAACAGATCCTTCAACTGTATTTTTTACAAAAGAAAATTATAAATGGATGCTTATTGGCGGCATCATCATTGTTTTAGGAATGATATTAATGAGTGGTGGCAAAAGCCAGGATCCAAATACTTTTGATTATAAAGTTGTGTACAGCACCACCAGGGTTACTATTGCGCCTATTTTAATTGTAGGCGGATTGCTGGTAGAATTGTACGCAATACTGCGCAAACCGAAGCAAGCACCACATGCATAAAAAATTCAGCGCTCTTAGCGCTTTTTTTATTACTTAACCAAACCAGCGCATGACTATTATCCAGGCCATTATAATCTCCATTATTGAAGGTATTACCGAGTTTTTACCTATTTCCAGCACTGCACACATGAAGTTTGCGAACCCGTTAATTGGCGTGGCTGAAACTCCGTTTACAGATATGTTTGAAGTGGTAATACAGTTTGCAGCCATACTTTCGGTGGTGGTGATTTTTTATAGAAAGTTTTTCGACTTCAAAAGAACCACATTTTATCTCAAACTCATTATTGCAACAATTCCTGCATTGATTGTTGGCGCTATTTTAAAAAAGCAAATTGACGCAGCCTTAAATAACCTCGTCTTTATTGCATGGGTTATGGTTGCCGGCGGTATTTTATTATTGTTTGTTGACAAATTGTTTACAAGAAACAATATTGATGATGATGCAAAAATTTCTTTACCTAAAGCTTTTGTTATTGGTTGCTTTCAGTGTTTGTCAATTGTGTTGCCTGGCCTAAGCAGAAGTGCCGCAACAATAATCGGCGGCATGCAGCAAAAACTTACACGCACATTAGCGGCAGAATTTTCATTCTTTCTTGCAGTGCCAACTATGTTTGCGGCTTCTGTAAAAAGTTTTTGGGATGTTTATAAAGATCATCCCGAAGTGTTGGTAAAAGATAATTATACTATTCTCGCTGTGGGCGCAATTGTTTCTTTCATCGTTGCTTTAATTGCCGTAAAATCTTTCATTGCTTATTTGCAAAAACATGGCTTCAAAGCGTTTGGCGTTTACAGAATTATTTTGGGCATTACTATTTTAATTCTTCTGTGGAAAGGAATTTTATAAAACAATTTTCGGCAACGCGGATCCAGTAATTCTGTCAGCATGTTACTTCACACTTGTATTGCATTAATTCTGCTCGGTAAAAACTAATTAGCTCCTGCGTATTTTTATAATTATTTGGTGTTTCCGTAAATTATTGCGAATAATTACACTGCAAACATTTAAAACCGGTTAAATATAAGTTTGCATAACCGCGACAATTGCAGGTTTATCCGGGGCAATTCGTTTAAATAATTTGCTTCATAAAAAAATTCGCATTGTGTTGATGCTATAATTTTTTACTTAGTGTTTACTTGCCGATATTCGCAGTAGAATTGCACCATATTATGCGTCTTTCTTTCAACAATACAGAAACAGCTTTCGCCTATAAAACAAATAAGGAACTGCAGGCAGGACGATTTCTTTTTGGCACAATGAACTACTCATGGTTTGCAGCTATTGGCGTACGGCTTACGCCTTTTTTAATGAAAACCGGTTTACCCATTCATGGTGCCATACGAAAAACCATTTTTAAACAATTTGTTGGCGGCGAAACTTTAGGACAAACAGCTAAAGTTGCTAAAAAATTAGGGGGGTATAACGTTCAGGTTATTTTAGATTATGGCGTAGAAGCAAAACAGGGTGAAGAAAATTTTGATAAGGCAAGAGATGAATTTATTCGTGTGATTGAATATGCAGCAACACAGCCTAATATTCCTTTGATAAGCGTAAAAATTACAGGTATAGCAAGATTCGGTTTATTGAAAACTTTGAACTCTGCACCGCGTTTACGCAGCGGCGTGCACGATCATGAAGCTGAGGATGCAGAGTGGGACAGGGTGCGTGAGCGCATGTATGATATTTGCGAAAAAGCTGCTGAAAAAAATATCGGTGTTTTAATTGATGCTGAAGAAAGCTGGATACAAGATCCCATTGACAGGCTTTCTGTAGAAATGATGGAAATATTTAACCGCGAAAAGTGCATTGTTTATAATACCATTCAACTGTATCGCCACGACAGGATGAACTTTTTGAAAATGTATCACAACATTGCCAGGCAAAGAGGTTTTATTCTCGGTGTAAAAATTGTTCGTGGTGCTTACATGGAAAAAGAAAGAACCCGCGCTGCGCAAAAAGGTTACCCTTCACCCATACAACAAGATAAATCTTTTACTGATGGCGATTTTAATTCAGCAGTTGAATATTGCATAGATAATATTGAAGACATTGCAACTGTAATTGCAACACACAACGAATACAGTAATCTTCATGCTGCGGAATTGCTTGATCAAAAAAGAATACCGCACGATCATCCGCATATACATTTCTCCCAATTATATGGAATGAGTGATAACATAACATTTAACCTTGCTAAAGCAGGATATTCTGTAAGTAAATATTTGCCATTTGGGCCGATAAGAGATGTGATTCCTTACCTAATGCGCCGTGCCCAGGAAAACAGCAGTATTAACGGGCAAACCAGTCGTGAATTATTATTAATAAAAAGCGAATTAAAACGCAGGGCAAGAGTTGCCAAAGAAGTAAAATCAAAAAAAACAAGTTTGGTAGGTTCTTAATTTGAATTAACAATTCGCTTAAGAAATTCTACAGGCAATTGGTTTCTGAAAATTTATCTTCGCACCGAATCAAGCTCTTGGAAAGGATGATAACACGAAGAAATATCAGGGTAAAAGTAATGCAGGTGTTATATGAAATTGAAAGTAGTGAAGCAACTGCAAATATTGATGCGATAAAAATCCTCGAAAACCGTCTTGATCAAACACCCCGCCTTTTTACATACCTGATTTATTTTATTACCGAAGTTGGACGTTATGCAGAAAAAGATGCAAATCTTAAAGCATCTAAACATCTTGCAACAGAAGAAGATAAAAATGTAAACATCAAGCTCGCAGGCAATACAGTTTTATGGAAAATTATCGAGCATCCATCATACAGGCAGGCGCTTACTATGTATAAATTTGATTTTGACCAGACAAGTGAATTGGTACGCAAAATTTACCATGAATTAATTTCAGCAGAAACATACAAAGAATACACGCAGCAGCTAAGCCGTGATCCAAAAAATGAAAAAGATATCATGTCTTTCATTTTTTCAAGTGTTATGTTGCCTAATGAAGATTTCATCGCACATATTGAAGAAGTTTTTACAAATTGGGATGACGATGCAGAAATGTTACTTGCTTTAATGTCGGGTTTATTGCAAAAACCGTCTTCATTAAACCTTCAACAAATGCCGGATGCTGAAAAGAAAACTTTTGCGAAAGAGCTATTGCAAACCGTTATCGGCAAAAAAGAATATGTGCTGTCTTTAATTAAAGCGAGATTGAAGAATTGGGATCCGGAGCGTATTGCGGTTTTGGATATGATCTTAATGCAAATGGGTGTTTGTGAATTTTTATATTTCTCAACCATTCCACCCAAAGTAACTATTAACGAATACATTGAGCTGGCAAAAGATTACAGCACCGCGCAAAGCGGGCATTTTGTGAATGGCATTTTAGATGGCATTCATAAAGACCTTTTAGCAGAAAATAAAATTTTCAAAACAGATTTCAAATCAAAAAAAGCAAATTCGTAAAACAAACTACATTTGCGGCTTTATAGTTATGAGAAAGATTTTACTATTTATTACTTTCTGCAGTTTAGTTACAGTTGCCTGTAATAACAACGCCTCTGAAAAATCTTCTGCTGATTTGGAAACGATTATGAAGGATTCTTCAAAATTCACCTCAATTCAGTGGAAAGATTCAGCAATTAATTTCGGCACAAGAAAAATGGGTGATATTGTAAATATTACTTTCACTTGTACCAATACCGGTAATAAACCTTTGTATTTGTATGAAGTTCGCCCGGGCTGTGGTTGTACTGTGGTTGATTATTCGAAAGCGCCAATCCTTCCGGGCAAACAAGGAAATGTTGAAGCACAGTTTGATACTAAAAAAAGCCATCCTGGTGAAGTGCATAAATCTGTATTTGTTCACACGAACACCAACAGCAATTTGCGTTATTTAACTTTTTCAGGAACCATTCAACCTGCTGATTCTTCTCAAACTAAATAATTTGAAAATTTTTTCTAAACAATAATTGAACAATGACACAAATGCTTTCTGTTTTTTTAATGGCTTCGCCCGATGGTCAGCCAAATTCAAGTTTTTCTTTGATAATGATGGGCGCGATTATATTGGTATTCTGGTTATTCATGATTCGTCCGCAGGCAAAAAAAGCTAAAGATCAAAAGAA
>JAFBAF010000347.1 GCA_019247895.1 Parafilimonas sp.
TTAAGCAAGAGCGGTTTTGGTTTTGAATGGTTATTATTAATTGATTGAAGATTGGATAGTATTTTTTTTAATGATTCTTTTTCCTGCAATTCACGCAAGCCCGGCGTATTAGGTGAACTGACGTTTACAACAAAATAATCAACACCATCAAACAATTCTTTAAAGCATATTTCATAATCTTTCCATGCATTTTCATTTGTTGTTGTTTTATTTTTTCCAATGTTTCCGCCAACAATGAGTTGACGGCTGACAGTTGACGGCTGACGGTTGTTCCATTCATCTAAACGCTCTCTTATTATGCTAACACCATCATTATTGAATCCCATTCTGTTTATAAGTGCTTTATCTTTCGGCAATCGAAACAACCTCGGTTTATCATTCCCGCATTGAGGCTTCGGCGTTACAGTTCCAACTTCCACAAAACCAAAACCAAGCGCTTCAAGTTCTCTTAAATACAAAGCATTTTTATCGAAACCTGCTCCTAAACCAACAGGATTTTTAAAATTCAATCCAAACACTTTTCGCTGCAGTGAAGGGTCATTATATTGAAAATTGGCAGCAATTAATTTTTTTGTAAACTCAACGCTACAAGCATTCTTTAATCTGTTCATTGAAAAATAATGCACATCTTCAGGAGGGAAAAAAAAGAGTAATTCACGGAGTGCAGTATAGAACATGGATGCGAAGATAAACCCTCATCCCCTAAAGGGGAGTGTCATTTTTCTTGATTTTTCCACTTAAAAATTTGTTATCACGAATAGAAAATCTGTAAGGTAATAAAGCATCTTCTGCAGCATAATCAACGCCAATACGCGGCGTAATAACTATTTTAGTTTTTGATAAACGAAAGCCATCATCAGCAATAAAAAAATCCTGGCTTTTTAAATCAATACCTGTATGATGTGTATAAATGCCCAACGCTTTTGAAACATTCCCCGGCCCGCTTGTCAATGTGCTGTCAAGCTTTTTTTTATTTGTTCTCATCAGCATTATATCAACTCCAATTACTGGTTCCGCAGCGCGAACTAATACTGCATGCGGCACATCTTTTAAATTAGTAACTACATTAAAAAGATGATGAATTCCATAACATAAATACACATACGCCGCTCCTCCGCTTCCATACATTATTTCTGTTCGTTTTGTACGACGATTATTGTATGCATGCGACGCTTTATCAATAATGCCGTTGTAAGCTTCTGTTTCAGTTATTCTTGCAGCGGTTAACTGATCATTAAAAAAGGTTACAACGATCTTTCCTAAAAGTTCTTTTGCAATTTTTACAACATCTTTTCGCACATAAAAACTTTCATCCAATTTTTTCAATGACGTTAAAAATTTTCTTTCTTCCTGTTTAAGTTCAGATAAAATCATCAATTGATTTACATTTAAAGCCTAAAATTACTGCCTGTTGCTTAAAGAGATCATTATTGCAATTCAGGGTTATTACAAGGCACATCATTTTATCCGCGAACATAAGCTATGGAAATGGATAATTATCCCTGGCATTATTTATACAGTATTGTTCGTTGTTTCAATGTATTTTTTTGGATTAACCGCAAACAGTTTTATTGAATGGCTTAGTTTAAAAACCGGTTTAAAAACATGGCTTGATAAAAATGGTACCGGCTTTCTCGGATTTTTATTTGCGTTTGGCGGAGTTATGTTATGGGTTATACAAATGTTGTTTTATTTTTCGCTATTTAAGTACATCTGGCTTATAGTTGGTTCACCCGTATTTGCTTATTTAAGTGAAAAAACTGCATCAATTACAGAAAACAAAGAGTTTGTTTTTAATTCAAACCAATTTATAAAAGACGTTTTCAGGGGGATAAAAATTGCATTGCGAAATTGTTTGTGGCAATCAGTTTATATGATATCGATCTTATTACTTTCACTGATACCGATTGTTGGCTGGCTCATGCCATTACTTGCAGTATTAGTTGAATGTTATTATTACGGTTTCTCTATGCTTGATTATAGTTTCGAAAGAAAAAAAATAACTGCATCTGAAAGCATATATTTTATTGGTAACCATAAAGGCATAGCAATTGGCAATGGTTTAATGTTTTACATGATACAATTATTGCCGGTTGTTGGCTGGGTGTTAGCCCCGGCATACGCAGTGGTTGCTGCAACATTAAGTCTGCACCAAATAAAAGAATTACTCCAGGTAAAAGCACAATAATTATGCAGGCAGAAATTTACTTAATTCCAATTGTTTTGCACGATGATGAAACTGCATTACAATCTATTCCTGCATATATAATTGATGCCGTAAAAAAATGTTCTGTTTTTTATGTAGAGAATGAACGAACAGCAAGAAGATTTTTAAAAAAGATTTGGAAAGAGATAAATATAGAAGCGTATGAATGGCATACTATTCATAAAGCAGAAAATGAAATGTTGGAAAATTTCAAGAACGATCTAAGGCAAAAAAGAAATATTGGCATCATGAGCGATGCGGGCTGCCCTGGCATTGCTGACCCGGGCCAAATGTTAGTAAATGTTGCACAACAAGCCAATGCAAAAATTATTCCTTTGGCCGGGCCAAATTCAATCATACTCGCATTAATGGCAAGCGGAATGAATGGACAATGTTTCCAATTTGTTGGTTATTTACCGGTAGAGAAACAGGAGAGAAAGAAGAAAATAATTGAATTGGAAAATGAATCCTTTAAAAAGAATTGCACGCAAATTTTTATTGAAACGCCTTATCGCAATAATCAATTATTGAATGATATTTTGAATGCCTGTAAACCTGAAACAAAATTATGTATCGCTGTTGATCTAACCGCATCCACACAATCCATTAAAACTAAAAAGGTAAGAGAGTGGAAAACACAACAAGTCAATTTAAATAAACGGCCTGCCATTTTTTTATTGTACTCGGGCAACTAATTGTTTTTTGCTTGCTTATTTCTTTCAATAAATTTTTTTGTCTCATCGGCATAAATGGCGATAAAATGAGACCGTATAACCGCCGGAGTTTTTATGTTTGTTTCATTTAAATTAACGGTAAGCATTTTAGATTGTTTTACCGGCATGTGGCAATCAATGCAGTTTGTTTTTAATTCTGCTACCGGCAAAGAAGACAATTTACAAAAGGTATTATGCGCTTCGTTATGACAACTCATGCATCGTTGAGAGAATAAAGCAGCATTGCCGCGCTCTTGTTTATGTGTATTGTGACAAGTTGCGCAAACCATCTGGCTCATCTTAAAACATTTGCTTGCCTCAAGTAATGCAACCTGATTTCCATGTACGTCAATATTTGCTGTATCAAAGTTTGCATAATTGATCACCAAGTATTTGCTTAAAGTATCGCCAGGTTTGTAAGTAAAAGGTTCAGCATTGGTCAATTTTCCATTAGAATGACAGTACGCACACATTTCAATCTTTTGTTGCCTTGACAATTGTGCCGGGTTTATAATGAATTTTGCTTCTTTTGATCCGGAATGTTGTTCTTGAAATTCAACATGCTTTTCTGCAGGTCCATGGCAGCTCTCACATTGTATTCCATAAAGAATATTTACAGCGTGGCCTTTTTTATCCTGAACACTTATTGAAGACAGATCCGCATAAGTTGAATGACATTCGAGACATCTGTTTAAAATAGTTCTTGAAAACATTGGTTCATAAAACGGAAAGCCAGGACTATTTGACCAGCTATCAGTGCTTGTGAAATAAGAAACCGGCAACTGATATAATTGCGAATCTTTTAAGTATAAATAAGATTGACCCCTGGTGCCAGAACCGATTACAAGATAAAATTGTTCAGCCTGAACTTTTTCTCCATTATGATATTCTGTTTGATAAAATTTATTGTTTAGGTTTTCCATTATTATAAAAGTTGAATAACTGTATGGAAAAACATTATTGCCGTCTTCAAAACTGCCTTTTAAATTTTGCTCATTTGGTATGGAAGATGTATGAAAATGCGCCGTATGCATGAAGTCGTTACATATGTTTTTGTGGCAGCTTGCACACACTTGCGAGCCGGCAAACATTTCTCCATGTTTATTTAATAAATGCTGCTCCGAAGCATTATTTTGCCTGCTGCAATTAACATAAAAAAGAAAAGTAAAGCTTATTGCCGCAAGCGTTAAACTTGTTTTATAAAAGCGTTTAAAAAAACTCATGTTGAGGATGTAACTTATTCTAAAAGTTTGCCTTGCAATACTAATGTATAATTGCTTCTGATTTTTGTATTTGTAGTAATTGAAATTGTTTTATGCAAAAATCCTTTATAGGAGCTGTTTTTAATTGTGGCTGAAATCATACCTGATCCTCCCGGCATAATTGGATCTTTCGGAAAATTTAGTTGCACGCACCAACAGCTTGCCCTTACTTTAAGAATAAACAAAGGTGTATTACCAATATTTTTAAAGTTGAATTTAATCTGTACTGAGTCACCGGTTTTAATTGCACCAAAATCAATTAGTGAATCTTCCCATTTAATAAGCGTGTAGTGAGCCGTATCGATTGCTGCAATCAACAAAGGGTCAATTCCCTTATCGTTTTGATAAGGATTTTTATAATTGTTACAAGCTATTAATATGCAAACGAAAAAAATAAAAAATATTATAATTTTAAAATTCATTTCCGATTAAATACAGAAAAAAATAGTATAATCAACTATAATAAAAAAGGTAGAGTATTACCTCTACCTTCATTATACATAAAGTTGAAAAATTAATATCCCGGATTTTGAACTAAAGCTCCGCCTTCTATATCTATCTGGTTTTGAGGTATGGGATAAAGTTCATTTGTACCCTGAGTGAACGAATGGGCATTTAAAACAGGATTTGTAATACGGGTATCAGCTAAAATATAATTATTTAAAACTAAAGCCATATAACCTGCTTCCTTAGGACCTCCATACAAACCGTCATAACGCTGAAGATCAAAGAAGCGATGCCCTTCCATTGCTAATTCAAGCTGGCGCTCCATATATACGGCATTACGTGCATAGTCCTGTCCGTTTGCCGCAAATCCGGTTGATGCATGACCACCGGCGGCGCCATACAAACCTATATGATAATTAGCTGCAGGCGTATTGGTAAATCCGCCTTCAGGGTTAGCGTTATCTTTATAAGTGTGTACCCAATATTCAGGATGCGCAGCCATTCTGTTCCTTACCATATTCACATCATCTTCAGCTGCCTGAAGATCATTGGCTTCTACTTCACATTCTGCACGCCATAATATTACATCCGCAAAGCGAATTAAATTATAGTTGTTCGCAACGTCCTGGTTTTGCGCCCAACCCTGGCCATTTGAAAATGTACCGCCTTCAGAATGCCAAAATGAATTCTTTATCGGGTTATAAGGAACAATATCACCTCGTGACCAGTTTTCTCCGCCGCAAATGCCCCAATCCAGATATGGAATACCGCGACGTCCCAGAGTCCAATCAATGCGTGGATCTAATGCCTCTGTCGTAGGTGTAAAAGGATCTGTGGCTGTTAAACCATGATCGTTCTTAAGGTTTACTAAATCATAGTCAGGCAAATTAGCGCTTACCGAATGAGTGGTTGTATTATCAGCATTATACACTGAAATAGTTACAGTGGTTCTGCCTAACATGGGCAATCCATTCGCATCTACTTTATAAGCATTTCCAAGTGAATAAGAAGGTTGATAAAAACCGCAACAACCGGTCCATGGACCTGCAGGGAAATTTAGCACTTCACCCTCATTACCGTTTTGTCCTCCAGATCCATCATTAGATGTCATTTGCACTTGAAAAACTGCTTCAGGCCCGTTTCTTTTAATAGGATCAAAATTATCTTCAAAAGGTTCTAAAGCGTATTTATCGCCATTTGATGTAACTCCATTTTCTATCAGGTCATTTAAAAGTGGCAATGCCTGTGAATATTGATGATCAAACATATAGGTTTTAGCCAGGAATGCTTCTGCTGCATAAAAATTTGCACGGCCCTTATCAGATGCTTTTCCTTTTGGCAGTCCATCCATAGCTGCTTTAAAATCTTCTTCGATTTTATCCCATATCGGGCCGGGATTACCAATATTATAATTTCCTGCAGCATATGTTACAGTATCACCCACATAAGGAACGTTTCTCCAAAGTTTTGCTACTTCTAAATGGAAAACACCCCGAAGAAATCTTGCTTCCGCATTTACCTCAGCTGCATATTCAGGTGTTACTGATCCATCTTTTATCAATGGAATTTCTCGAATAACATCATTTGCACGTTGAACTGCATCGTAAAATGCTTTCCACTTCTCCTGAAGGTATTCATCAGATGCATCAATGGAGTGATTTTCAATTGGAACAGCAGGTGGCTGGTCAGTAGTATTTGAACCTTTGTAAGCATCATCTGCGGCTACACTTCCCCAAATCCAGTTATCAATACTTGATTCCCAAGATGTGGTTGTTTGCCCATATCCGTCAAGCATGGAATATGCTCCTATTAACAATCCATCGAGACCTGCCTTACTGGCAAGTACATCGCCGCTTAAAGAACCTGTAGGCTTTTTCTCCAAAAACTTTTTACAAGAATATACAAATACTAAGGAAGCAAGCATACAGAGAATAATAATCTTAAAATTTTTTCCTATTATTTTCATAACAATTTTTTAATAGTTAGAAGGACAAGTTTATTCCTACAAGATATTGTTTTTGATTATTCGGATATGCTCCATAATCAATGCCAAACGCAGCACTTTGATTGTTACCAGTTCCATTATTAGAAAGTGATGGCACTAATTCGGGATCTAATCCTGAATACTTTGTAATTGTAAATAAATTAGTCGCCTGAATGTACAAATGTAATTTATCTACCCCAATTCTTTTAAGTAATCCCGGATCGAATGTATACCCTAATTGTGCAACACGGCATTTTAGGAATGAACCGTTTTCAACATAAAAAGAGCTTATCGTACTCGAACCCATAGCCTGTGAAAATGAAGCTGGTGGTAGAATGGCGCCCGGGTTAGTTACTTTTCCATCTTGAACTATAGCTGCTTTATTATATAAATCCAGATTTTTACCCCCCTGGAAAGTACTGTAGAAATCAGTCCAGTATTTTACATAATTAAAATCATCATTTCCTTGCGAGCCATATAGAACAAGTGAAAAGTCAAAAGCCTTGTAATTAAGTGTTATGTTTAAACCATAAGTAAAATCCGGATTTGGATTTCCTATCCAGGTTCTATCATTTGCATCAATTACGGAATCGCCATTTGTGTTTGCATACTTAAATGAACCTGCTGACGCGCCTTTATAAGTTGGCCCTTTTGCAGCTTCTTCATCAGATTGATATAATCCTTCAACCTGGTATCCATAAAATGCTCCAATAGGATGCCCTACCTGATTTCGTACTATGTTTAAGTCACGAGAAGATCCAAAATCAAAATACCCGGGTGATGGGATGCTGGTAATTTTACTTTTATAAGTTGTAATATTTGCGGTAACATTAAATGAAAAATCCTTACCAATTTTTCCACGATATGTAGCTGAGGCATCAACACCTGAGTTTTGAACATCACCTACATTAATTACCGGAACATCAGCTCCTCCTACCGTTGAAGGAAGTGGTAAAGGAAACAATAAACCACTTATTGATTTCTTATACCATTCAACTGTGAAATCAAGATGGTTAAAAATAGTGGCATCTAAGCCTATATTAGTAATCTTGTCTGTTTCCCAGGTTACAAAAGGGTTGCCAATTTGGGATTGGTAAAATCCTTGTGTAATTGAACTGATTCCCCCGCCTATACCATAGTAAGATCTTCCTGTACCAGATCCAAAAAGTGTGTAAGCATTCGGTCCGCTTATGTTGCCGTTATTTCCGGCCTCACCGTAACTTCCTCTTATCATAAGATTGTTAAGCCAGCCAACATTTTTAAGAAAATCTTCTTGTGAAACTCTCCAACCCAAAGATACCGATGGGAAGGTTCCCCATTGTTGATTGCCAATTGATGTATCGCCGGGATAAAAGATTGAATAACCATCCCTGCGTATAGTGGCACCCAAAATGTACCTATCATTAAATGTGTAATCAAGCCTTCCGAAAACTGAGGCAGTTGCAGTTGGTTGATATATATAGCTCAGAGGAGCATTTACCGGGTTTCCAAATTGCAGTTGTACATAAGTCGGGTCCATGGAAAAGAATTGTTGTGCAGAAGCCTGAACTTCTCTTCCACCTGTTTCTTTTACTTCGAAACCTCCTAAAACCTGGATATTATGTTTTCCAAAGCTTTGCTTGTAAATAACCGTATTAGTCCAGTTATAGTTCCACGATATTTGATCATCCTCTAAATCACTGTTAGGGCTTGTATGTTGCTCGTAATTTTCGTACTGATTATAGCCAAAGTTGTAATAATACTGATTATATAAATTAAAGCCTAAACCTGTATGGAGAGTAAAATGCTGAGCCACATCAGCTTCAGCAAATACGTTTCCCTGTACTAATACAAAACGAGCTCGGTCATTTGCCTGTCTTGCAAGAATTGCATAAGGGTTGCTACCGTTTCCCAAAGGTTCGCCTTTAGGGCCATCATAACCACCTCCAAAATTTCCTTTTATGTCATAAACAGGAATAATCGGCATTTCACGAAAAGTATATGCTATTGAGCCACCTTCCTGCTGTTGGGTACCGTTATAACCACCATTGTTTTCGCGGTATGTAGCATACATATTTTCTCCAAAGCGGATATGATTTTTAATATTGAAAGTTGTATTTAAACGAACCTGGAATCTCTTCTCATAGTTATTAAGTAGAGTTCCTTGTTGATCGAGATAATTCACAGAGAGCAAATAAGTATTTTTATCTCCGCCACCGCTTGCTGTTACCGTATGTTGTTGCATAAATGCTGGCGAAAACACTTCATGGAACCAGTCTGTTCCCGAACCTGTTGCAAACTTTTGAATCAGGAAATCATTTTCAGGATGATTAAAATCAAAATTATAGTATTGCAAAACTGCATCATTGCTGGTTACGCCTGCATCGCTAAACGTGGGTACCGCATTAGTTCCATGATAACCATAAGTTGGAATTTTACCTGGCCCATCGGGATATAATGATTCTGTTGCTAAGTCGTTTGCTCTGAAAGCAAGCTCAGATTGTTGCTCCGGGCTCATTAAATTCCAAACATTGCCCGATAACGGTTGTTGAGTGCCAACATATGCATCATAGCTAATTGTAGAATGCCCGGCTCTTCCTTTCTTCGTTGTTATTACAATTACGCCGTTGCCGCCAGAAATACCATAGATGGCTGCAGCACCGGCATCTTTCAAAACACTTATGCTTTCGATATCGTTAGGATTAACTGTTGACATATCGCTTGCCTGTACACCATCAATAACATATAATGGTTGAGTGTGACCAAAATTAGAAATACCGCGTATAAATACGGTACTTTGTGCACCCGGTGCACCTGAATTAATAACTGTTACACCCGATGCCTGGCCTTGTAATAATTGTTCAGAACTTGTTGTAGGAATTTTTTTAGCATCGGCTACATCAACTATCGCAACTGAGCCGGTAATATCCTTTTTCTTTTGGGTAGTGTAACCGGTAACTACAATTTCATCAAGAGATGAAGTAGTTTCAGTAAGAGATACTGTTACAGAACCAGACGAAGCATCTACTTCATTATTGGCGTAGCCGATTGAAGATACTATCAGCGCTGTTTTACCAGCAGGTAGTGTAATTGTAAAATTCCCATTCGCATCAGTTAAGGTTGCCACTGTAGTTCCCTTAACCGTCACCGTAGCAGATACTACCGGGAGGTTATCTTTTGAACTGGTAACTTTTCCGGTAACTGTTTTTTGTGCAAAAACCCCCAGACCGGAAAACAAAAGAAGAACTAAGCACACACATTTGCGTGCAAAAATGCAATCGATTTTTTGTCTCATAAGTAATGATAAAAGGTGATAAATAATTAATAAAGGACAGCTAAAATTAACAATTCATTGCATCCGCCCAAAAAAAATTGAAAAAAAATTTTTTAATGTGTACATGCTACACTTTCATTATGTGTACATTATACACACCTTAAAAAAATAATATATTCATTTGCCTTAACTTAATTTATTATTTTTTGCAACTAAGTTCTTTACAGATTTCAAAAAAATGATTTTTTAAGACCCGCTACAATAAACCATTTTGTCTTTTCCCCATATACTGCAAACCATTATCTTTGCCGCTCTCAAAAAAAATGTAAATACGTTTAATTTATGCAACTGAAAGGATTGGTGCGTTTTTTTGCGCTTGCTCTTATACTTATCTGCTTATACCAATTATCTTTTACCTGGATTGTTCGCAGCTATGAATCTTCTATGAGCGACCGTGCGGATTCATGGGTAAAAGCAGTTTATCCCACCGCTGAAAAAAAATATCCCGCTAACAAAGAATTACAAGATGCCTATAATGACAGCCTGCAGCAGTTTAAAAAACAAAGGCTGCAACGCCTGCTGGATAGCACTAAAGATTCAAACATTGGCCCATTTGGTTTAACAACTTACCGGAATGCAAAAGATAAGGAATTAATGTTGGGATTGGATTTGCAAGGTGGTATGAGTGTAACTATGGAAGTTGGGTTGGATGGATTAATAAAATCACTTGCTAATTATACAAAAGATCCCGTATTTAACAGAGCGTTAGATGCAGCCGTAAAAAAGAAAGCTACCAGCGGCGCGGATTTAATAACCTTGTTTACAACAGAATTTAAAAATGCAAGTGCTGGTGCAAAGCTGGCTCCCTATTTTGTTACACGCAGTAATGGCAAAATAAATTATACTTCGTCTGACGGAACGGTAACAGCTTATTTAAGAGACCAGGCAAAAAATGCTTTCGATAATACCACGCGTATTTTAACTACACGTATCGACAGGTTTGGTGTAGCATCTCCGAATATTAATCCTGATCCTGCAAAAGGCATTATTAATATTGAATTGGCTGGCATTAATGATCCTGAACGTGTACGTAAATATTTACAATCAACTGCTAATCTTCAATTTTTTGAAGTTTATAATATAAGCGATTTAACCCAGGATATTCTGGGCGCCGACAAAGCATTATCTGATTATGTAAAAGGAGTATCAGCAACGGATTCATCAAAGGCTGTTGCAGATACAAGCAAGCACATTATTGATACTACAAATAAAAATACTGCGGCTAATACTTCGCAAGCCGATACAAATACAATCGGTGGTTTTGGAAATGCACAAAATCCTTCAGCAACAAAAACAACTTCAACTGCAGTAAAAGGAAAAGTTGATTCAAATGAAATCAGGCGGAAAGAACATCCGCTGGCTTCTATCGTTGGTTTTGTTGATCCGCGCCAAGACCAAACCACTGGTAAATTGAGTTATTCGCCCTTTTTAGGTTATGTTTCTACAAACGATACAGGTCTTTTAAACGAATATCTCAACCTTGATCTTGTAAAAAATAAATTCCCCGCAAACTGCGAGTTCTTATATGGTAAGCCCGAAAATTTAGATGCTAATACAAATCCAAATGCAAAAAATGTTTTGGTTTTGTATGCAGTAAAAACTTTAGATAACGGAACCGCACCACTGGAAGGTGAACACGTAAGCGATGCAAGACAGGATGTTGGTGAAAATAGCAAGGTTGTTATTAAAATGGAAATGGATGCAACAGGCACCCGGATCTGGAGTAAAATGACAACTGCCAATGTTGGTAAACCAATAGCAATTGTATTAGATAATTTTGTTTACAGCGCACCTTTTGTAAACGGCCCTATACCAAACGGTTCATCAGAAATATCAGGAAGCTTTAGTGTACAGGAAGCGCAAGATCTTGCAGACATTTTAAAATCCGGTAAATTACCTGCACCTGCGAAAATTGTTTCAGAACAAGTTGTTGGTCCTACGCTGGGTCAGGACGCTGTGAAAGGCGGTTCAATGTCTTTCATCATTTCATTCATCGTAATCTTTGTATTGATGCTTATTTACTACAATACCGCAGGTTGGGTAGCTAACATCGCCTTAATATTAAACTTACTTTTTACGATTGGTATTTTAAGCGCTCTTGGTTTTACATTAACAGCTCCCGGTATTGCCGGTTTGGTATTAACCATTGGCATGGCAGTAGATACTAATGTTATCATTTTTGAAAGAATAAAGGAAGAGCTTACAAAGGGCAAGAGCTACATACTTGCAGTACAGGATGGTTACAGGCGTTCTTATGCTCCGGTAATTGATGCACACGTAACTACATTTTTAACAGCCGCTATCTTATTTATTTTTGGATTAGGACCCGTACTTGGTTTTGCAACAACGCAAATGCTCGGCATTACTTTGTCATTATTTTGCGGCATTCTTATTTCGCGTTTAATAACTGACTTTTATACTAATAAGCAAAGGCACTTTGAATATTTTACTTCACTCTCAAAAAGAGTATTCAAGCATAAAGATTTTAAGATCATTCAGTTTAGAAAGATTGCTTATGGTATTTCCGTAGTTGTATTAATATTAGGCATTGGTTCTTTTATAAATGGTTTTGATGAAGGCGTGGAATTTAAAGGCGGACGCAGCTACACAATTTTATTTGATAAACCTTATAAAACAACCGAGGTTGCAGATGCCTTGAAGCCTGTTTTTGGAGATTTTCCCATCATTAAAACTGTAGGCAGCGCTAATCAATTAAATATTACAACGGCTTATCTTATTAATCAACCCGGCCAAAATATTGATTCTACCGTTGAACGAACTTTATATTCTGGCTTAACAAAATTTCTTCCGTCGGGAACATCTTACAGCACTTTTCAAACAAAGTATAAACAGGCTTCTCAATTAGTGTTGCCTTCTATTTCTGAAGACCTGAAACATGGAGCGGAAAAAGCTACAATAATTGCTATTATCATTATTTGTTTATACATATTTATTCGGTTCCGCGATTGGAGATATTCCCTTGGAACAATCGTTTCATTATTGCACGACGTATTGGTTACATTGGCTGTATTTAGTTTCTTAAGAAAAGTAGTTCCTTTTCCGCTTGAGATCGATCAGTATTTTATTGCGGCGATATTAACGGTAATTGGCTTTTCGATGAATGATACCATCATTGTTTATGACCGTATTCGCGAAGACTCAAAATTGATGAAAGGCGAAACGAAAGAACAGATCATCAACAAAGCGATCAATCAAACTCTGAGCAGAACAGTAATGACATCATTA
>JAFBAF010000056.1 GCA_019247895.1 Parafilimonas sp.
AGCTTTGTATGGCAATAAAATAAGTAGTCATTATGAGATGCTCAATCAAGTTGAGCATGACGGCTTGCAGGCTTAAGGCGGCGACCATCCATAAAGCAAGTAGGGAGCAGAGTACAAGGAAAGTGCAAGGAGGCTCCTACCCTTCTAAAAGGGTCTATGTGCTGTGCAGTTTGAATCCTTGCTCAAATACCATGGAATTGGCCGTTCTTCCCCGCCGGAACTTCGCGGCATTGTATTGGATAGCTTTTTACAATGTCAACTCAAAACACAACAAACAGGGAATTGAGAAGCGTTGAACTGTTTGCACGGTTAATGGATTCGCAGTTCCAAATACCCGGCACACGGTTTCGTTTTGGCCTCGACCCTTTGCTTGGACTTATACCCGGCATTGGTGATTTTACAGGCTTCCTGCTTTCCGCTTATATGCTGCTGATCTGCGCCCGCAATGGCGCAAGTGGTTTTTTGCTGGCACGCATGACGCTGAACATATTGATAGATGCGCTGATAGGCAGTATTCCACTGGTCGGTGACGTATTTGATTTTGCCTATAAAGCCAATAACCGCAACTTAAAACTGATGCAGCAGCATTATACAAAAGGCCGTTACAGGGGTGGCGCCTGGAAAGTTGTTGCGCCTGTATTAATTATCCTTTTTGCCGTGATAGCAGGTTTAGCCTGGTGCAGTTATAAAGCTTTTGCATGGCTGGTGCATTCGTTTTAATAACTTCCTTATCTTTAATCGTTATTGTACATAAGACCAATTAACGGCTACGCGTGTAAGACCTTATACAATATCAATACAAAATACGGTACATCAGGGCGTTTGCTGTGATGTTGTCATGCAACAAGCGGGGTCATCTTCACAGCTGCGTATGGTAAAATCACGCGGTGATCACGTGACCTTTAACAGCTTTGCTAACAGTTCTTTCAAACCTTGCTTAAATACTCACCTTTTAAACTGAACATATATGAAAACAACTTTACTCAAAGTCTTTATCATCGCTCTTGTATGCTGCTTCAGCTACAACATACAGGCGCAATATTTTTCACTTGTAAAAGATATTAATACAAGTACAGATGGAAATCCCCATCATTACATCAACGATCTGTATATAGGCGATTACGGCGGTTATTTTTTTGTAGTTGGCGAGTACAACAGCGGTTATACCATGTATAAAGGTGTGGCTTATTTTGAAGCGGACGATGGCATTCATGGTACGGAGTTGTGGCGCAGCGATAATACCGCGGCAGGAACGTATATGGTGAAAGACATTACGCCGGGCAGTAACCCATCCGATATACAAAATATTACCGTTTGCGGAGGCAAATTGTACTTTACGGCAAGCAGGATCGTGTATGTAAGCGATGGTACGGCAGCCGGCACTGTTCCTGTACCTAATATAACGTACGACGGAGATCAAACCACCTGTTTAACAGCTGTAGGCAATACACTTTATTTTCTTACCAAAGTGAGCCGTTTATGGAAAACAGACGGCACTGCCGGAGGAACATCCCTTGTAGTTGATTTCAGGCAACTGTATAATGGCCAGAGAGATTTTTTGGGCCAGCTTACCAATATGAACGGCACTTTATTGTTTACTACGGGCGAGGATTATTATAACGGCACTGAGTTATGGAAATCTGATGGCACTGCTGCCGGCACTGTAATGGTAAAAGATATATACCCGGGTACAACAGGCAGCTGGCCGATCCACTTAACACCGGTTGGCAGCAAGGTGTATTTTACTGCCGATGATGGCAGCGGAAGAAAATTATGGATGACGGACGGCACTACTGGAGGCACTACTCCTGTAACAAATAATTCCGGCGTATTATTTCCTTTGCAGAGTTACGCGGATTATTATGATCCTTATAAAACAACTCCATTCCCCGTTATTAATAAAACGATCTATTTCAGCGGTTATACTACCGCAACAGGCGATGAGGTATATAAATACAATGTGAATAATGCTGCTGCAGGTGTGGTACTTGTTAAAGATATAATTGCAGGTGCAGGCAGCCCCGAGCCTAAAAATCTGACAGCGGTTGATACCACATTATATTTTTCAGTCACAAATTCGGGCAGCCTGCAGTTGTACAAGACCGACGGAACAGCCAAAGGCACCAAACTGGTAAAAAGTCTTTCAACCAATACCGGCGATTATATTTCAAACTTTGCAACCTGTAACAGCAAACTCTTATTTTCTTTTTATACACCGGTAAGTGGCGATGAACCGTGGGTAAGCGATGGCACAGCACCAGGTACAAAAATGATAAAAGATATTTTGCCCGGGGCTTATGGCAGCACACCGCAATACTTTTCATACTACAATAATGGCATTTCATTTTTTAGTGCAACTGATGGCAACAAAGGTGTTGAACTCTGGAGTACTGATGGTACAGCTGCCGGAACGAATTTGGTTAAGAATATAAATAACACTTCTACGGCAAGTTCTAACCCGCAATTAAACAGTAATACAAGTGGTGTGCTGGACAATACGTTGTTTTTTATAGCCAGCAATCCCATGAATCCGAATGCTTTTTATTTAACTGACGGCACTTCAGCGGGCACCAAATTAGTTGATCTTAATAATGGCGCACAAACGCCGGTAGGTAATTTTACAGTCTTCAAAAACAAGATGTATTTTTCTGCAACAAGCAATGGTTATAACTGGTTGTATAAGAGTAACGGCACTGTTAGCGGTACGCAGCCTGTGTTTAATAATGGCAACACAGCAACTGGTATATCAAAAATTATTGCGGCAAAAGATTACCTCTTTATATTTTATCATTCTAATAATGACACCGCGCAGTTATGGATCTCTGATGGTACAAGCGCGGGTTCTAAACTAATTCAACAATTGCCTTCACAATACGTAAGTGATGGTGTAGCGGTGGGGGATACAGTGTATTTCGCCGGGTATGATTCAGCACACGGCTCAGAACTCTGGAGAGCGGATAACACTGCCGGCAGCGCTGTAATGGTAAAAGATATTTTTACCGGGGCAACAGGTTCTTCAATAAATTCTTTTGCAGCCTATAATGGCAAGGCATATTTTACGGCTGTTGATGCTTCTAATACGCGTTATGTTTTTTCATCAAACGGCACAGCAGGCGGAACAAAAAAATTATTCAATACACCGGCCACCGGCATGCCATTCGCAGTTGCTAACAACAAACTTTTCTTTAATGCAATTGATCCAACTTATGGCCAGGTATTGTTTGCTTCAACCGGCACATCCGGCGGTACCAAAATACTGACTGATAAAATAACCGGGCAACCTTTATCAGGCCCTAACTACTTAACGGTATATAATGATGCGGTTTATTGCACTGCTTCAAACAACACTTACGGTCAGGAAGTTTTTAAAACGAACGGCACAACGAACGGCACTACTGTTTTAAAAGACATAGTGCCCGGCGTGTATGGCAGCTATCCCGGTTTATTAACTGTGGCTGCAGGTAAATTGTATTTTAGGTTAAGTGCATATCCTTATTATAACCAGCTTTGGGTAACAGATGGCACTGCGTCAGGAACCGATTCTGTTTCAGATGCAGTACTTTCCGGCGTTGCGCTTTATTACGGGGGGATGGCCGGTGGCAGCGCCTCACTTTACTTAAGCGGTTACACTTATGCTTATGGAATAGAATTATATGCAGGCAGCAAGCCGGGCGCTCACCAGGTTATTAATAATGCCGGTGCAAAAACTATCGAGCCTGCTACGCTTACAGCAACGGTTTTAGGCAATCCTGTCCAGGATAAAATAAATTTAGCTGTAAACAGTGCGCAACAGCAAACGGCTTCCATTATAGTTGCTGATGCTGCCGGTAAAGTGGTTATCGGTCAAAAACAATTATTAAATGCTGGTGCTAACATGCTATCCTATAATGCAAATACTTTAAGAGCCGGTATGTACACTTTAAAAATTATTGGTGAAAATGGCTCAGCTGTTTCATTGAAAATTATAAAATAATAAGATAATTTACCAGGCATCGTTTGTGCGAACAAGCGATGCTTTTTATTTTATAAATGTTGCGAGCAGCTACCAACACATATGCTGCAAGAAATTTTACAGCGGTTAATAACATAAGGTACAATTGTAAACGTTGCAGCATCCGAAAATTAGCTTTTTTCTTTTTATAAGATAAATAAAGTTTCGCATGTAAAGGATGCCTGATTGAAGCTGATAACTGCATTCTTTGCCTTCATGTTTTAGCTGAGCGTAAAACCGGCCGGTAATTGACTAACCATTAAGGAAATAGGGATGAGCCGCCTGTGGGTGTAAGCAGTGCAGCCCGTAAAATTCATTTCAGCTAAAAACTGCTTATGCCCTTAAACCCCGGCTTAGTATTTAATAAGGAAAGCTCCATAGTTTTAATTATTTAAATTTTAAGAAGGTTTTATATTTTTCTCCCTTTTTTTCCTCAAATTATATTACCTTTGCCGACTTATGTTTTTTGGAGCATTACGCCGTCTTTTACCTTTCACTTTCATACAAACACAGTCGCCAATCAATCATCATTGCAAAAGCAGTGCTGCACAAGGTTTTGCTGTTGAAGTGTGCGACGCAACGAAAGTTAAATAGCATAATTAAGCTGGCTACATTTTCCAAAAAGATTAATCTGAAAATTGAAATTTCAATATGGCTATTAAAAAAGAAAATCGTCCAAAGGCAAACTTTTCGAAAATAACTATCGGTCTTGCCTCGCCTGATAGTATTCTTGAACGCAGCTTTGGCGAAGTTTTAAAACCGGAAACAATTAATTACCGCACTTACAAACCGGAGCGCGACGGTTTGTTTTGTGAACGCATTTTCGGCCCGGTAAAAGATTACGAATGTGCCTGCGGTAAATACAAAAGAATTCGTTATAAAGGTATTGTTTGCGACCGTTGTGGTGTTGAAGTTACTGAAAAGAAGGTGCGTCGTGAAAGGATGGGGCATATAAAATTGGTAGTACCGGTTGTACATATCTGGTATTTTAAAAGCCTTCCAAACAAGATTGGGTACCTGCTTGGTGTAAGCTCCAAGAAATTAGAAACTATTGTTTATTATGAAAGGTATGCGGTTATTCAACCAGGCATTCGTGAAGATAAAGGCTTGCAAACCGGCGATCTTTTAACTGAAGAAGAATATTTAGAGATCATCGACAATCTTCCAAAAGATAACCAGTATTTACCTGATGATGACCCGCAAAAGTTTATTGCCAAGATGGGCGCTGAAGCGGTACATGATCTGCTTGCACGTATCCAGTTAGATGAATTAAGCTTTTCTTTAAGAACTGCTGCAGCCAATGAAACTTCACAGCAACGTAAAGCAGATGCTTTAAAACGTTTAAGTGTTGTTGAAGCTTTCCGCGATGCAGGTACAAGAATCAGCAACCGCCCTGAGTGGATGGTTATGCAATACATTCCTGTAATTCCGCCTGAATTAAGACCATTAGTTCCTTTGGATGGCGGCCGTTTTGCATCTTCTGATTTGAACGATTTATATCGTCGTGTTATCATCAGGAATAATCGTTTGAAAAGATTATTAGAAATCAAAGCTCCTGAAGTGATCTTGCGTAACGAAAAGCGTATGCTGCAGGAAGCTGTTGACAGCTTGTTTGATAACAGCCGTAAATCAAACGCTGTTAAAGCTGAAGGCGGCCGTGCTTTGAAATCGCTTTCTGATGTATTGAAAGGCAAGCAAGGCCGTTTCCGTCAAAACTTATTGGGCAAGCGCGTTGATTATTCAGGCCGTTCAGTAATTGTGGTTGGGCCTGAATTAAAAATGCATGAATGCGGTTTGCCAAAAGATATGGCTGCTGAATTATTCAAGCCATTTATCATTAGAAAATTAATTGAAAGAGGAATCGTAAAAACTGTAAAATCTGCCAAGAAATTAGTTGACAGAAAAGACGCTGTTGTTTGGGATATTCTCGAAAATATATTAAGAGGCCATCCTGTAATGCTAAACCGTGCGCCAACGTTGCACCGTTTATCAATCCAGGCTTTTCAGCCTAAGTTGGTTGAAGGTAAAGCCATTCAATTGCATCCATTGGTTACAACAGCGTTCAATGCTGACTTTGATGGTGACCAGATGGCCGTTCACGTTCCGTTAAGCAATGCTGCTATTTTGGAAGCGCAGTTATTAATGTTATCATCACACAACATTCTTAACCCGCAGAATGGTACACCGATAACACTTCCTTCCCAGGATATGGTGTTAGGTCTTTATTACATCACTAAAGGGAAAAAAGGAACCGCTGATGAACCTGTAAAAGGTGAAGGCAAGGTGTTTTACAGTCTTGAAGAAGTTATGATCGCACATAATGAAGGCAAGGTTGATCTTCATGCAAATATTAAAGTGCGTACCGAAGTTCGTGAAAAGAGTGGTGAATTAGTTAAGAGACTTATTGAAACAACTGTTGGCCGTGTAATGTTTAACCAGTTTGTTCCTAAAGAAGTTGGTTTTATCAATGCATTATTAACCAAGAAAAATCTCCGGGAAATAATTGGTGATATTATTAAGATTACAGATGTTCCTAAATCTGCTAAATTCCTTGATGATATTAAAACGCTAGGTTTTAGAATGGCGTTCCGCGGTGGTCTTAGCTTTAGCGTAAACGATCTTATTGTTCCAGATGTAAGAAATGAAATGATCGAAAACGCAAAAGTTGAAGTTGAAGACATTCGCGAAAGCTACAACATGGGTCTTATCACTAACAATGAAAGATATAACCAGGTAATTGATATCTGGGGCCGGGTGGATATGCGCATCACTGAATCGCTCATTCATGAAATGGCAAAAGATAAACATGGCTTCAACTCTGTTTATATGATGCTTGACTCCGGTGCCCGTGGTTCTAAAACACAGGTTAAACAGCTCGTAGGTATTCGTGGATTGATGGCAAAACCAAGAAAGAGCGGTTCCAGCGGTTCTGAAGTAATTGAAAACCCCATTCTATCCAACTTTAAAGGCGGATTGAATGTGTTGGATTACTTCATTTCTACACACGGTGCCCGTAAAGGTTTGGCCGATACTGCACTAAAAACCGCTGATGCCGGTTACTTAACACGCCGTTTGGTTGACGTTGCACAAGACGTTGTTATTACTGAAGAAGACTGCGGCACATTACGTGGCATTGCCACTTCCGCATTAAAAGATAATGAAGATATTATTGAATCGCTGGCTGATCGTATCATGGGCCGTACTTCACTGCATGATGTTTATGATCCGCAAACAGAGCAGTTAATCATTAAGGCCGGCGAAGAAATTTCTTCAGATGTTGCAAAACAAATTGATGATTCAGGCATTGAAAATGTTGAAATACGCTCTGTATTAACATGCGAAAGCAAACGTGGCGTTTGTGTAAGGTGTTATGGTAAAAACCTTGCGACAGGTTATTTGGCTCAGAGAGGTGATGCAGTTGGAATTATTGCAGCACAATCAATTGGTGAACCGGGAACCCAGTTAACCTTGCGTACATTCCACGTGGGTGGTGTTGCAGGTGGCGCTTCAATTGAATCTGCTTTAACTGCAAAGTTTGATGGCACTATCCAGTTTGATGGCCTGAGATCTGTAACCGC
>JAFBAF010000337.1 GCA_019247895.1 Parafilimonas sp.
AAACCATATTTTTTCATGGCCTTCAGAATGATCTGGTTTGTTGGTGAAAAACTGCTAATGTTATAGTTTGCTTTTAATCTTAATCTTGAACCAAAAGGCAAAGAATATTTGCCGCCGGAACTATTTACTTTGTGGCGTGCAGGATAAACAAATGCAGGTTTTACATTGGAGCTTTGTAATGTAAACCGTATTGCATGATCAATATTTCCTTTCAATATTTCTTCGTAACGTACTAAGCCTGCAAAGATCGGCAAACCTGCAGCATCAGCGGAAGTCCAGCCCTTTGGCCGTAGTTTATTACTATTCAAATTAAAAATAGCGCCAGAAGATGCTTCCCAGTGATCTGTTGTTTTACTTGCATTATACAATTCATATAAAATTCCGTTGTCTTTATCAACAGCGATTACATGCGAATCGCCATTGCCATTTCCTTCAATCGGCGCAGTTAATGGAATTGCGTAAGGACCGGGATCACTTTCATTTCCATAATTACCGTCGTAACTATTTTTTCGAAACACTACATTATATTTTTGCTGCGAGCCGCAAACCACAATATAAGGAATTCCGATTGGTGCATTATTCCAAAAACCGCTTCCAAAATCTGCATGCACCGGTGAAGTAGAGAAATTAGCAATAATCTTTGCGCTGTTTGTTGCCAAAGGAGAATCTGAAATATCAAGATTCCAGAAATTGGTTGAAGGAAATATTTCAATATTCTCTGCATCAGCTAATGTTGCAGTACAGGTTTGCGATGTATTTGAAATTGAACCGGCATATTCTTGAGACTGATATTCTTTTTTGCAGGAAAAACACACAGCGATTGCAGCAAGTATAATCACACGAATTCTATTCATAATATCTTTTGCGCTTCGCGGAAACAATTATGCCAAAGAGAAAAGTATTCGGATTTTAAAAAGTAAGAAAAAGGCAAAGTGTTAAACATAAAAACACAAAGGCTGCTTCTTTTAGAAACAGCCTTTAAGTATCTGCGTAATTATAATTACATCTTCATTTTATCCATTGTAGTTTTAGAGCCATCCTTCATAATGCATTCGCCGTTTTTCAACTTCATGGTTTTGCCATCGGCAGTTGTATAATTTCCGTCAGGCATTACTTTGGTGCCGTTATCCATTGTCATTGCTTCGGTCAAGTCAGAAGTTTTACCATTTTCCATCAGCTTCATTTTATTGTCTTCCATTATTACACAAGTTTGCATGTGCATCATAGAGGTATCGCCGTTCATGGCCATGCCTGAATCGTGAGACATCATACCAGCTGTATCAGACATCATTGTTGTAGTATCGGCAGACATAGTTGTGGTTGAATCTGTTGAATTAGTACTTGAGCTGCTGTTACATGAAGCAGTTGCAAAAAGAATAGAGGCCGCAATCGTGAGATGTTTAAGTTTCATATATTTTATTTTTATGAATAATTATTATTGAAAACTAAAATCGTACCGTGCTTTTTAATTTGCTTAAATATCAGTCGCTTCACCATAAGCTACTGCTGTAGCTTCTTTTACTGCTTCACTCATTGTTGGATGCGGGTGAACAGCCGCAAGAATTTCATGGCCTGTTGTTTCCAGTTTTCTTGCCGTAACAACTTCGGCAATCATTTCAGTAACATTAAAACCGATCATGTGTGCACCAAGCAGTTCACCGTATTTCGCATCATAAATAACTTTTACAAAACCTTCGGTTGCACCGGCAGCAGTGGCTTTACCACTTGCCATAAAGGGAAACTTTCCAACCTTAATATTTATGCCCGCTTCTTTTGCCGCTTTTTCCGTCATGCCAACGCTTGAAATTTCAGGCGTGCAATAAGTACAACCTGGAATATTACCATAATCAAGCGGCTCGGGTAAATGTGTGGTTTTCTTTTCAACATACGCAATATGCTCGGCAGCAACAATACCTTCCCTGCTTGCCTTATGCGCTAACGCCTGGTTTGGTGTACAATCTCCAATTGAATAAAAACCGGGAACATTTGTCTGAAGATATTTATCAGTAATTACCTTGCCGCGATCTGTTTTTATACCAACTGTTTCAAGCCCGAGATTTTCAACATTTGCAACAACACCAACAGCACTTAATAGAATATCTGCTTCTAAAGTTACGGTGCTGCCATCTTGTTTTTTTACAGTTGCCCGAACACCTGCACCTGCTGTATCTGCTTTTTCAACAGTTGCATTAGTCATTATATCAATCCCTTTCTTCTTATATTGTTTTTCCAGTTCTTTGGAAATTTCTTCGTCTTCAACCGGAACAATTCTCGGCATAAATTCTACAATAGTAACTTTTGTACCCATGCTGTTATAAAAATCTGCGAATTCAGAACCAATAGCACCGCTTCCAACAACGATCATACTTTTTGGTTGCTGCGGTAAAACCATTGCTTCGCGGTAACCAATTATTTTTTTGCCGTCTTGCTTTAAATTCGGCAATTCACGGCTGCGTCCGCCGGTTGCAATCACAATATATTTTGCTTCTAAAGTTTGTTTTTTATTTTCTGCATCCGTTACTTCAATTTTTCCCTTGCCTGTAATTTTTGCGTAACCCATTACTACATCAATCTTATTCTTACGCATTAAAAAAGCAACGCCTTTGCTCATTTTATCTGCAACACCGCGACTGCGTTTTATCACTGCGCCAAAATCCTGTTTTACATCTGATGCTGATAAACCATAGTTGGCACTATGTTTCATATATTCATAAACCTGCGCACTTTTTAGCAGAGCTTTGGTAGGAATACAACCCCAGTTTAAACAAATTCCTCCTAAACTTTCTTTCTCTATAATTGCTGTTTTAAAACCTAATTGAGATGCGCGGATTGCAGCCGGATAACCGCCAGGGCCGCTTCCGATAACTATTACATCGTATGCCATAACTATTGAAAATTGTTGATTGTAATTTAATATTGATTGAAGTGCTCAATCGTTCAGGTTGCGAAAGTAAGGCTAAAATGCAATTCATCAATTTTC
>JAFBAF010000356.1 GCA_019247895.1 Parafilimonas sp.
CCCCCGGTTGATGATCACCCAATTCTTCATCCATATCTTCTTCATGCTTTCTATCGTCAAATGGTCTTTTGCCGATTAACGTTTCAACATCACTTTGGAACAAAACTTCTTTTACTAAAAGTTCCTTTGCAAGTGTTTCTACCTGCTGCTTTTTTTCGGTAAGTAAAGCTTTTGTTTTTTCGTATGCTTTTTCAATCAGTTTTCTTACTTCTTCATCAATTATCTCACCTGTTTTTTCGCTGTAAGGTTTGGTGAAAGAATTGTCTGCAGCAGGATCATAAAAGCTGATATTTCCAACTTTATCATTCATGCCGTAAACAGTGATCATTGCATACGCAGTTTTTGTTATTTGCTGCAAATCGTTTGATGCGCCGGTCGAAATTTTTCCAAAGAAAATTTCTTCGGAAGCCCTTCCACCCAATGTCATACAAAGCTGATCCATTAATTGATCAGTGTTATATAAATATTGTTCTTTTGGAGTGTATTGCGCATAACCTAAAGCCGCCGTTCCTCTGGGAACAATTGTTACTTTTAATAACGGATAAGCATGTTCCAAAAACCAGCCGCAGATTGCATGACCTGCTTCATGGTAAGCAATGATTTCTTTTTCTTCAGGCGAGATAATCTTATTTTTCTTTTCCAGGCCGCCGATTACCCGATCAATTGCATCCTGGAAATCACTCATTTCCACCATTTCTTTTCCTTTACGTGCTGCAATCAAAGCGGCCTCATTACAAACATTTGCAATATCAGCACCTGCAAATCCAGGTGTTTGTTCGGCCAGTTTGAATATGTTTAATGTTTGAGAAACTTTAATTGGTTTCAGGTGCACACGAAAAATGTCTTCTCTACCTTTTACATCAGGACGATCGATTGAAATTTGCCTGTCGAAACGACCGGGACGAAGCAACGCACTATCCAGCACATCTGGACGGTTAGTTGCAGCAAGAATAATAATCCCGCTTTCACCACCGAAACCATCCATTTCAACCAATAACTGGTTTAATGTATTTTCCCTTTCATCATTACTTACGATAGCATTTCTGCCCCTTGCACGACCAATTGCATCAATCTCATCTATAAATATTATACAAGGCGCTTTTTCTCTTGCCTGCTTAAACAAATCACGCACACGACTTGCACCTACACCCACAAACAATTCAACAAAGTCAGAACCACTCATGCTGAAAAATGGAACCTGAGCCTCACCTGCCATTGCTTTTGCAAGCAAAGTTTTACCCGTACCGGGAGGGCCGATCAATAATGCGCCTTTTGGAATTTTGCCGCCAAGCGAAGTATATTTTTTTGGATTTTTAAGGAAATCAACTATTTCCATCACTTCTACCTTAGCTTCATCCAAACCGGCAACATCTGTAAAAGTGATGTTCACTTTTGTGCCTTTATCAAATAATTGTGCCCTCGATTTACCGATATTGAAAATGCCGCCAGGCCCGCCGCCGCTGGCGCCGCCGCCAACCTTTCTCATTAGTAAAACCCATAAACCCACAAATAACAGAACAGTTATGATAGCATTGGCAAATGGCCCAAACCACTGGCCTTCTTCATACACGGATTGAGGAACTTCAGCAATATTATTGTCTTTGTAATATTGCTCCAGCCTTCTGTTAAAGCTATCCCAGTCACTTACACTAAATTCAAATAACGGCGTAGTAGATGGATCCTTTGTGATTGGCTGTTTGAATTTATCCCTGTAAAATTCTTTATTAAGAGCATCTTTTTTAATATACACTCTTACAAGGTCTTTATTTCTTACAACATCAATTTTTTCAACATCACCGGCTTTAAGCATTTGCTCTTTAAACTCTTGTTCAGTAGTAGTTTGAACATCGGGTTTATTAATATTAAAAACGTTGTATGCAATTAGAATAATTGCTACTAATGCATATATCCAATATATACTAAAACGCGGGCCGCGACGAGAGGATTTGTCTCCACTGCCTTTATCATACATATCTGGTTTAATCTTATTGTCTTGTGCCATACTTTAAAAAACTCTACAAGGTTATAATTAGCTGGTTAATTTATTAGTTAATATTCCTGCAAAATTGCATCGCTCCACATTTCTTCCAATTTATAAAACTTTCTTGTTTCGGGCTGCATAACATGCACAACGATATTTACATAATCAATCAAAACCCATTGTAATGCGTTAAAACCTTCGTGCCTGTACGGATTTTCGCCCAATTCTTTTTTTACAGTTTCCTCAACAAAATCGGCGATTGCTCTTACCTGCGTTGTGCTGCCCGCTTCGCAAATGATAAAATAATCACTTACAGCCTCTGGTATTTTTCTTAAATCGAGAGAAACAATGTTTTCACCTTTTTTTTCCTGTATCGCTTTAAGAATCAGTTTAAAAATTCTGGAGTTTGAATTAAGCCTGGTAATTGTATTTTTTTTGCGTGAAGCTAAAATGGTAAGTGGTTCCAAATAAGCAACTATTTAAAGTGAATAAATTGTAAAGACATTTGTTTTTTAAATAAACTATCATCAAAAATGTAGTTTCGTCAAAATTACTAATTCTTTGTCAGCGGCTTCAATAAATAATCAAATTGGCAAACGCTTTATAGAATTATTAAGTGTTGACAGCACCAACAACTATGCCATGCAACAGGCAAAATCAGGGCTTGCACAACATGGTTATGCTTACTTTGCGCACGAACAAACCGCAGGCCGGGGCCAGTTTAATAAACAATGGCTTACGGAAAAAAATGAAAATGTTATCCTTTCTGTCGTGATAGATACAAGCGCTTTAGCGCTTACTCAACAATTTGTTTTGAACATGATTGTGGCACTAAGCGTTATGGAATTGCTTAACAAATACACAACAGAAAAAATAAAAATAAAATGGCCAAACGATATTTACTGTCGTGACAGAAAGGCAGCAGGCATTCTTATTGAAAATATTATTCAGGGTAAAAAATGGCAATTTGCTATTGCTGGCTTTGGCATAAATATCAATCAAACAGTTTTTGACCCTGTTTTAAAAAACCCCATTTCCTTAAAACAGCTTACAGGTAAAAATTATAATACTGTTGACTTGGCAAAAGAGCTTTGCGCTATACTCAATCAAGGCATTCAACCAATATTTTCAGGTAAAGAAGACGTTATTTTAAAAAGGTATAACAATGCTTTGTATAAACAAAATGAAGTTGTAAAATTTAAGCAAGGCACTAAAAACTTTGCAGGAAAAGTGAAACATGTTGATGCGTTTGGAAAATTGATCATCGAAAGCGGCATCGAACAATCGTTTGAAAACGGCCAGATTGAATGGGTAATTAAATGAAATTCATTTTATCCGCGATCGTTAAATCATTTTCCATTTGCAAAGCTTCAAGTTCAAATTTATTTTTACTATACCCATTTATTAAGCTTTCTGCAAAATACAAAACAATAAATCGAAAAGTACCGAGTTGTTTATATTGTAATATATGTGCTGCTTCATGCCTTAACCAACGTTTATTTTTCAAAAAATTTTCTTTAGAGCAATTGTGTAAATAAATTGTTTTGTTAATGGTTACTGCCATTGTTTTTTCTTTCAAAACAAAAGCCGCAACTTTAGCGATAAATGCATTTTGTTTAATGCGCACATTCATATTTAAATTAAGTAAGTAATATTCAAACAACTTTATTTTAATTATGATTTATTCGTTCAGAGATTTTAAACCTGTAATTCACGAATCTGCTTTTATTCATCCGCAGTCATGCATTACAGGCAATGTAATAATTGGTAACGATGTTTATGTTGGTCCAGGCGCAGCCATTCGCGGCGATTGGGGAAAAATAATTATTGAAAACGGTTGTAATGTGCAGGAAAATTGCATCATTCACATGTTTCCCGGTGTTACGGTTTTGTTGAAAGAAGCGGCGCACATTGGTCATGGAGCAATTATTCACGGCGCAACGGTCGGCAAAAATTGTTTGATAGGAATGAACAGCGTGATTATGGATAATGTTGAAATTGGTGATGAATGTATTGTTGGCGCATTAAGTTTTATTAAAGCTGATGAGAAAATTGAAAGCAGAAGTTTAGTGGCTGGCAATCCTGCAAAAATTATAAAAAAAGTTTCTGATGAAATGATCGGGTGGAAGACACAAGGTACAAAATTGTATCAGCAACTGCCTTCAGAAATGAAAGCATTTTGGAAAGAATGCGAACCATTACGGGAAATTCCGGAAGATCAACCTTCGCAGGAATTTTTATATAAAACATGGAATGCTATAAAACGCAATAAACTTAAATAATGAAAACTTGCTTTAAATTTTTGCTTGTGATGTCATTAATGAATATCGGTTGCAGCGCCCAGAAAAATTCTCTTATCAGCAATGTTGATGTAATGGGAATTAAGCAACCAATGGATGATTCTTTATTGGAAAAACTGCAACAGGGAAATGATTTGATAATTGCTTTTGCAGTTGAAAATTTTGCGTGGATACGTTCAATGGATTTTCACATTATCACTCAAAAAAATAATGAATGGCAAGGTTATACCTATCACAAAAATTTAATGAAGAATAATGCGGGTTCGCCAACTTCAATTAATAAAATTAATGTTGATAAAGCTGCTTGCGATGCGCTGATTAATTATATCACTGAAAATAAAGCATGGACAATCCCCGGAGATTCAGTTGAAGATTTTTGTAAAGATGGAAATAAAAACTGCAATATAAATGATGCATCAGGTTTACGCTTATTAATTATTACAAAAAAAGGCGCTGTTAATCCATATTATTATGCGCCTGATTTTTATGAAAAATGCTGCCCCGATAAAGAACGCGGATTATTTCTTTCCATAACAAAAAAAATACAATCAGTATTTGGCGCTGAATCTGCAACTGATCAATAATTTTTAAATATTTAGCGCGTCATTGCGACGAAGGAGAAATCTCTGTTTAACGTTGAACTTTATGTACACAATTAATGAAATTGCATTCATACTAAAAGCAGAATCAAGAATTGTAAATGATGACAACAAAGTTGAGCAGTTGCTCACCGATAGTCGCCGGCTTATCTTTCCTGAAACAACTTTATTTTTTGCAATTGTATCGCAAAGAAGAGATGCACATGTTTTTATTGGCGAGTTGTACGAAAGAGGCGTTCACAATTTTGTCGTTCAAAAAAATTTTGACATTGGCAATTTTGATAAAGCCAATTTTATTTTTGTTGATGACACGCTAACTGCTTTACAAAATTTAGCAGCATTTCATCGCAAACAATTCAATTATCCTGTTATCGCAATAACCGGCAGCAACGGAAAAACAATTGTAAAAGAATGGCTGTATCAATTGTTATCTCCTGATTATAACATTGTTCGAAGTCCACGCAGTTATAACTCGCAGCTTGGCGTTCCGTTAAGCGTTTGGCAAATGAACAATGATTTTGATCTCGCCATTTTTGAAGCAGGAATTTCCATGCCGAATGAAATGCAAAATCTTGCAGGTATTATTCAGCCAAACATCGGCATCCTTACAAATATTGGCAATGCGCACGATGAAAATTTTACTTCAACACAACAAAAAACCGAAGAGAAATGCAAGCTCTTTAAAACATGCAAAACAGTTATTGTAAACGGCGATAATGCTTCTGTGCTTTCAATTTTAAAACAACAATCAAAAGCCGAACTAATAACGTGGGGAAATGAAAACAGCAATTCAATAAAAATTACATCACAGCAAAAAAAGGAATACGAAACAATTGTTGAATTGCAATACCGGCAAACAAAAAATAAGTTGATTATTCCGTTTACCGATGAAGCTTCTATTCAAAACATAATTGCATGCACGGTTACTTTGTTGCACTTAAATATTTCAATTGATATTATCAATGAACGGTTGCAATCGCTTCAATCAATTGACATGCGTTTGCAACTAATTCCTGCAATCAACAATTGTGCTTTGATAAATGACAGTTACAGTTTTGATATTGCATCGTTTTCTGTTGCACTCGATTTTATGCAGCAACAAAATCAATATACAGAAAAAACGGTTATTCTTTCAGATATGCCTGGTGTTGATAACAAGGGCGCTTATGCAGAGATAATTTTTATGCTAAAAGCAAGAGGCATACAAAAAGCAATTGTTATTGGCGAACACTGGAAAACGTATTTTCCATTTTTGCAGGATGCGATTAATAATGTTATTCATTACACATCAACAACAGCGTTTCTCAATAAATTTCTCACTAATCATTTTCGCAACGAATTGATTTTATTAAAAGGTGCAAGAAAATTTCAGTTTGAAAATATTGCAGCTGTGTTGCAGCAAAAAGTGCATCGTACTGTGATGGAAATTAATCTTACTGCTATTATTCATAATTTAAATGCATACAGAAAAATTTTAAAGCCGAATGTAAAAATTATGGCTATGGTTAAAGCTTCCGGCTATGGAAGCGGAAGCGCAGAAATTGCAAACGTTTTACAATACCACAAAGCAGATTATCTGGCTGTCGCTTATGCTGATGAAGGTGTTGATTTACGTAAAGCCAATATTCGTTTACCAATAATGGTGATGAATATGGATGAAGAAGCTTTTGAAGCAGTGATACAATACAATCTTGAACCTGAAATTTATTCGGTGAACATTTTCAAAAGCTTTGATTCTTTTTTAGATAAGCAAGGTTTGCAGTTATATCCTGTACATTTAAAGTTAGACACAGGCATGCACCGTTTGGGTTTTGGAATGAATGAAGTAGATCAATTAATTGATCTTTTAAAAAGCAGCAATCGTATTGTTGTAAGATCTGTGTTTAGTCATTTGGCAGCAAGCGAAGACAAAAATGAAGATGCATTTACATTATTGCAAGCTGAAAGATTAAAAGAAGCATGTGCTAAAATTGAATCCGCAATTGGTTATTCATTCATCAAACATATTTCTAATTCTGCAGCGAGTTTTCGTTTGCCCCAGCTGCAATTGGATATGGTAAGATTAGGAATTGGTTTGTACGGAATTGACGGCAGTATTAGCAACAAACTTTCACTGCAACCTGCAGTAAACTTAAAAACAACAATTGCACAAATAAGAAAAGTTGAAAGCGGAGATACAGTTGGTTATAATCGTCGCGGTAAAATAAATAAAGAATCAATTATTGCAACGCTAAGAATCGGGTATGCTGATGGCTTGCGCCGCAGTTTAAGCAATGGTGTTGGAAAAGTATTTATTCATGGAAAACCGGCGCCGATTGTTGGGACAATTGCAATGGACATGACGATAGTTGATATAACAAACATTGCCAATGCTGAGGAGGGTGACGAAGCTGAAATTTTCGGAAATAATATCAGCGTTGCAGAAGTAGCAACAAATTGTAACACCATTCCTTATGAAATACTCACCGGTATAGGGCAGCGTGTAAAGCGTA
The DNA here is from genome assembly GCA_019247895.1 of Parafilimonas sp. Lineage (GTDB taxonomy): Bacteria > Bacteroidota > Bacteroidia > Chitinophagales > Chitinophagaceae > Parafilimonas. Next base: position 7,373 of record JAFBAF010000356.1, read on the forward strand.
TTTATATTGAAGAATAAATCCGGGCTGTTTACTTTTCAACTCTTAACCTATTACTCACATCTTTAACAGTATATTTGCGCACTTAACTTTTATTCCAAACAAAAACCAAATGAAAGGCAGAAGCGTAGCGCTTTTAATTATCCTAATTCTTATTGCAGACCAGGCACTAAAATTTTACATCAAAACCCATTATACTTTAGGTGAAGAACATAATGTGATTGGCTCATGGTTTCGCCTGCATTTTGTAGAAAATGAAGGCATGGCATGGGGCTTGAAATTTGGTGGCGGCCTTGGTAAAATACTGCTTACACTTTTTCGTTTTGTAGCTGTTATTTTGGGTACTTTTTATTTACACCAGATCATCAAAAAGAAATACCACACAGGTTTTATTATTTGTGCTTCTTTGATTTATGCCGGTGCATTTGGTAATTTAATTGACAGCATGTTTTATGGTTTAATATTCAGCAGCAGCAACCCTTTCACCGTTGCAACTTTATTTCCTGCCGGCGGCGGTTATGCTTCTTTTTTTCACGGCCAGGTTGTTGACATGCTTTACTTTCCAATTATTCATACTCAATATCCTTCATGGTTTCCTGTAAAAAGCTGGCGCGGAGAAGAGTTTGAATTTTTTAGCCCGGTTTTTAACCTGGCTGATTCATCAATTTCTATTGGCGTAATTGCTTTGCTTATCTGGCAGAAAAAATTCTTTCCAAAAAAAAATTTAGCCGCAACTCCTGATGTTGCACCGGAATTAAAAGATGAAGCAAGAGTTATTTAATTTGATGCCTGATTTTATTGTTATTGTACATGCACATAGCAATAACAAACATCTCCGTTAAAGCTTAAAGTTAAGAAAGTGGCTTCTGTTGTTACAGGAATTCCTGTCGGTTTAAGATGAATTATTGTATCTCCTTTATGATAAACGTAACCTGAATCTGCAAAGCGAAGGCCGTTTTGTTCGTCAGTTGAAATATTATAAGTGCCGGAGTGTGAAATTTTCATTTCCAACTCAATATAATTTGTATCTGCGCCTGGTTTTACATTGCTATAATAAGTTCCGATAGCAGAATCATGCAAACAATAACCGGAAGAATCTTTTAATGTGCCTTGCGCAAATGGAGAACTGTTTTTATGCTCCCGGCTAAATTCTTTATAACAGGAAGAAAGGCTTATTATATTGAATAAAATTGTAAAAAAGATAAGGGCGATTTTAAGAACGGTACTTGATCTCATTTAAATAAAACTATGGAACTGTTGCAGTGAAAGCGCCGTTGGTAATAGGAACAATATTTCCAGATTTGTCTTGCGCACTTCCTGTAAATGTTCCCTGCATTTGTTTGGTAACTGCATCATAAGACGTTACAATAATTGTAAGATCTGAACCTGTAACAAAGGCATCTGCTGTATAAGAAAAATCATTTAAAAAATCACCGGATGCAAATGTGATGGCATTATTCAACATAGTATAAGTTCCCGGCTGAATACTTGTGCCCAGTATCAAAAAACCTAATGTCATAGATGTATCACCCGTTATACCAGCACCATTAAGACTTACCGTAGTTGCCACTCCGCTTGAGTTATCTTGTGTAGCATCAGTAATAATTCCTCCATAGGTAGCACTACCTTGTGTGAACTGCCATGTGCCGGCTGTCGTGGTAGTGCCGCCGCCTAAACCGGTACCAGTGCTGTCTTGTACGTTTACTGTAAATGTGCACAATGAACTTCCCAAGCTTATGCTGAAAGTAGTAGCAATTGGTAGTATTGGCACACCAATCGGTTTTAATCTGATAGTGTTTATACCTGTTGTTGCGAAAGTGCCTGTATCAGAAAATTCAAATCCGTTTTGCAGATCGCTTGTTATACTATAATTACCTGTTTGTGTTACGTTTACCTGTACGTCTACATAAGCTGTATCACTGCCCGGCGCTATACCATTATAAAAAGTACCTACCACCGTTTCCGGCAAACACGCACCGGTAGAATCCCATAAACTGCCTTGTGCATTTTTATTTCCACCAATATTTTTACCGGTACTGTCTTCAATATTTACTACAAATGAACAAAATGAACTATCGAAGTTGATATTAAAAGTTGAAGTGGTTGGAATGATAGGAGTGCCAATTGGTTTTAAATGGATAATATTAACGCCGGTATTGCTGAAAAACCCGGAATCAGCAAAAACAAAACCATCCTGCTGATCGCTGGTAATACTATACGAGCCTGTTTGAGTTACATTTACCTGTATTTCCACATAAGCTGTATCACTGCCTGGTGTAACACCTCCATAAAAGGTTCCATGAACAGAATCCGGCAAGCAAACTCCCGATGAATCCCACAAACTGCCGGAAGCCACCAGTGAAGCGCCTGTTTCGTTACTTAATTCTTTCTGGCAGGAAAAAAATAATATAAAGCAGGTAACAAAGAAAAAATAAGAAATCTTATTCATGTATTACTTATTCGTTCTGATAATAACGTTGAGCAGTTAAGGAAATTGTCTCTTAATTAACCCAGTTATATTTTTATTTCGCCAACCATCTTTGCAGGAACAACCCATTCATCAAACTCTTCCGATGTCATGTGGTCAAAATCAAGTCCTTTTAATTTATATTCTAACGCCGCTTGTTTTAAAGTGATGCCGCGTTTATGCGCATCCTGCGCAATGGCGGCCGCATTATAATAACCAATTTTTGTATTGAGTGCCGTTACCAGCATCAAACTATTCTCAACATGCTTTTTTATGTTCGCTTCTATTGGCTCAATACCAACAGCACATTTATCATTGAATGAAACACAACCTTCACCAATTAATCTTGCGCTATGTAAAAAATTATAGATCATCACCGGTTTAAAAACGTTCAATTCAAAATGACCTGTTGCACCACCAATATTTATTGCCACATCATTGCCCATCACCTGTGCAGCAATCATAGTTAATGCTTCGCATTGTGTTGGGTTTACTTTGCCCGGCATAATAGAACTTCCGGGTTCATTATCAGGAATAAAAATTTCACCAATACCTGCACGTGGGCCAGATGATAACATGCGTATATCGTTTGCAATTTTCATCAAGCTTACAGCAACAGTTTTTAGTGCACCATGCGCTTCTACAATTGCATCATGTGCTGCTAAGCTTTCAAATTTATTTTCGGCAGTGATGAAAGGAAGGCCAGTTAATTCAGCAATCTTTTTTGCAACCAGTTCCGCATAACCTTTAGGTGTATTGATGCCTGTACCAACTGCCGTTCCGCCCAATGCTAATTCGCTTAAATGTGATAAAGAATTTTTAATAGCTTTTATTCCATGATCTAATTGCGAAACATAACCACTAAACTCCTGACCAACTGTAAGCGGTGTTGCATCCATAAAATGTGTGCGGCCAATTTTTACAACATGCATGAATGCTTTGCTTTTTTCTTTCAATGTATCACGCAATTTTTCAATACCGGGAATAGTTGTTTCAACTAACACTTTATAAGCCGCAATATGCATGGCTGTTGGAAAAGTGTCGTTTGATGATTGCGATTTATTTACATCATCATTCGGATGCAAAAACTTGTCTTTATCACTTAATGAACCGCCATTCAAAACATGTGCACGGTAAGCAACAACTTCATTTACATTCATATTGCTTTGTGTGCCGCTACCTGTTTGCCACACCACCAATGGAAACTGGTCATCTAATTTTCCTTCAATTATTTCATCGCACACTTTTGCAATCGCATCCCGTTTTTCATCTGGCAAAACTTTTAAATCGTTGTTAGCAAGTGCCGCTGCTTTTTTCAAATATGCAAATGCATAAATAATTGGCTTTGGCATTTTGTTGATGTCTTGTGCGATTTTAAAGTTCTCAATGCTGCGTTGTGTTTGTGCGCCCCAATACACATCAGCAGGCACTTTTACTTCGCCCATTGTATCTTTTTCTATGCGATAATCCATAATGTTTTGTTGAGGTTGCAAAGGTAATGTTGGATGGTGAATGTGGAGAGTGGATATGAGAATTAAGCGACTGAATAATTTATTTAGTAAGATTTGTAAACACTGTAAAACCAAGTTAGTAATAACTCTTATAACTGTAAAGCTTTTTCAGTATAAGACAAGTGACCTGCTTCGTCATTTATTCGATCGTTGGTCGGTAGTTGTTCGATCGTTGGTCGCTTTTATAGAGCGAAGAACTACCGAAGAAATAGCGATTACTAACTGGAGAAAATATGGATAACATGATTATAAAATTATTTATTGAAAGAAAATCATTTAGATTTTCGCCTTTGTTGGTGTTCTTCACCAACAAACTCTTATCTTGTTAATTAATAAAATTAAGCTGTGCCTTTCAACAATTATTACCCTGATTTTTATACTGCTACAATACTGGAATGCAGACCATGCACTTTTATGAGTGATTTCGGTACTGGTCTTACAAATCCTCCTGCTGTTTATAGTTATATGGCTGGTAGAGAAGCGACTTTTTACCAAGCTTTAATTTGCTCTATTGGACAGCCGCCTATGACTGTCGCTCAAACCTTAATGTCAAATATGCCACCCGGAAAATCTAAATTTTATCAATTGCCCAAATTACAGAATCGGAACAAATACAAATGATAATCCTACCAATTGCAACATTACTTCTTGCACTGGTAATTGAATAACCTTTAATTTTTTTATGAAAATTCTTTTTACAATATTATTTTTTCTAACTGCAATAAGTTATTGTAATTCTCAAGCTGGTAAACTTAATCGGTCATTTGGAGACACCGGTAAAGTATTAACCGGCTATAATAATGCACAACTTACCTGTTATGCGTCAGCTATGCAAATTGATAATAACTTGTTGTGGCTGGAGTTTCTGATTCTTCCGGAACTAATGGTTTTTTAATATTACGTTACTTACCCAATGGAATACTGGATAATAGTTTTGGTATAAACGGGAAAAAAGTAGTGAGCTTTGGCTATAATTATCAGGAAGCGCATGGTGTTATTATACAACCTGACGGAAAAATTGTTGTTACAGGGCACGGGTCCGATGGACTTATAAATTCAGATTATGATATACTCACTGTGAGATTAAAATCAACTGGCGAAATTGACAGCAGTTTTGGAAATAACGGAAAAGTCATTACGGATTTTGGTAAAGATGAAAATGCAAATACCATTTGCTTACAAACTAATAATAAAATCGTAATTGGCGGAAGTTATAACAATTCAGATTTTTTAACGCTACGCTTGAAGGCGAATGGAGTTTTAGATAGCACGTATGGTACAAACGGGAAAGTCATATCTAATCTTGGAGATTTATCATACATAACTTCGGTGGCAATACAATCAAATGGGAAAATAATAGCCGGAGGTACAAGAGGCACTGGTAATTCAGTTTTTGCAATTGCAAGATATAATACGAATGGTACAAAAGATACAACTTTTGGCTCGCAGGGCTTTGTTTATACAGATTATGGCAACAACAGCGACCAAGTATCTAAAGTAGTAGTACAGCCAGACCAGAAGATTGTAGCGGTTGGCGGTACAGGTTTATACTATGATACAAAGCATGAGTATATAGCAGTAGCACGATATAAAACAAATGGCAGTTTAGATAGCAATTTTGGAACGAATGGAAAAAGTACTCTTCAATATCCAAATTTTAGAGCATTTGCTAATGACATAGTTTTGCAAACAGATAATAAATTAGTAGTAACAGGAGTTTTAACTTCAGACACTAACCAGGATTATATTTTAACGAGGTTAAAAACAAATGGAAATTTTGATTCAAGTTTTGGAACAAATGGTACAACCATAACTGATTTCGGATCATTATCAGATGTAGCTTATGGAGTGAAACTACAGGGTGGCGATAGCAGTATAATAGTTGCAGGAACTTCTCAATCTTTTTTTACGGCTGATACAATTGATGTGTCAGTGGCTGCTTATAATCAATCTGGCATTCAGCAAAAAATTATTTCAAAAATTCGCCATTGGATGCAACATCATAATGGTATTATATGGGATGCTAATAATAACATAAGAAGCTATACTGTACAGCGTAGTTATGATGGTGTACATTTTAGTTCAATTGCAAGAATAAATTCTAATAACAACGCTGCATTAACGTATGAAGACCCGACACCATTAAGCGGTAATAATTATTATCGCCTGCAAACAACAAGTATAAATGGTGCAATTAATTATTCAAATGTGTTAGCAGTTTCAAACAACGATATTAAAATATCACCCAACCCTGCAACAAACAATTTGCAAATACAAGGCTTGCCATCAAACCAAAAAACAGAACTTACTATTGTTGATATTACAGGTAATATAAAATTGCAGGCAGTTGCAAATGCTTCTTCTTACAACTTAAACATCACTTCACTTAAACAAGGCAATTATTTATTAAAGATTGAAATGAATGGTGAAGTTGTTACAAAACAGTTTGTGAAAGAATAATATTTCAACGCTGAATAATATTTTTAAGGGTTTACATCTTCAAAGATTGTGAACCCTTTTTAGTTCACCGACAAAAAACTTTCTTTTAAACTTACTCACATCTTCGTTCACCGATTCATTCTTTGCATAATATTTATTCGCCGTTTACATTTGGCGCTCAAAATATTGCAATGAGCGATGCGAACAATTTTATTTTAGACGTTGATAATCTCAATATTTATTATGGCAATTTCCAGGCGGTAAATAATGTTTCTTTTCATGTAAAAGCCGGTGAAATTTTTGGTTTGCTTGGCCCTAATGGTGCTGGCAAAACAAGTACACTAAGCGCAATTGAAGGTTTGATAAAACCACAATCGGGAAACATTTCCGTTGCAGGTTATAACATAAAAGAAAAACCATTGTTTGCAAAAGCATCAATGGGTGTGCAACTGCAGTCAACTAATTTTCAGCCTGAATTAACTGTTGAAGAAATTTTGGAATTATTTGCAGGCATTTATGGTGTTGATCTTACAAAAGAAAAAGTAGAAAAGATTATTGCAGAAAATAATTTGCAGGAATCAAGACATAAAAAATTCGGACAGCTTTCCGGCGGACAACAACAACGCGTATCATTAAGTTTATGCGTATTGCACGATCCAAAACTATTATTGCTCGATGAACCAA
>JAFBAF010000021.1 GCA_019247895.1 Parafilimonas sp.
AAGGGAAATATCACCTGAAACTATTCATAGCATCTACCTGCGTCTGCCCATAAGCAAATTCGGAAAAAATTCATTGCCGAAAAATGTAAAACCTATTTCGTTTTCAATACCTAAAAAAAAGATTACAAAGCAACTTACTGTTAAAGCGAAAACATTTGCAACACATATTGTAGATATAGAAGTAGCAAACAAATTATATGGTGATACTTTACAAGAACCATTTGAAACAGAAAGTGATTATTACAACGATTTGCAACATTCCAAATTTGGGATAACCACAAAGCGTGCTGGCTGGGACTGTTTAAGACATTATGAAATAGCAGCTAATGGCTCCATTATATGTTTTAAAGACCTGGATAAAAAGCCTGAAGTTTGCGCTCCTCATGGTTTAATTAATGGCAAGAATTGTATTGGTTATACAAATTATTCTGATCTCATGCATAAGATTAGTCAATTGTCCGAAAGTGATTACAAAAGTTTGCAATTGGCAAGTTTGGATTGGATTCAAAAGAGCTCAACTATTGAGCGTGTTAAAACTCTTATTCACAACTATTACAAGTAATAGCTCTAATACATGAGTGTAACAGTTTCCATTATTATACCTGCTTACAATTATGCTCATTACATTCAGCAAGCTATTAACAGTGTTTTGCAACAGGACTATCCAAAAGATAAAATAGAAATTATTGTGGTGGATGATGGTTCAACGGATAAAACAAAAGCAGTTTTGCAAACTTTAATTGAAGATAAAACCGTTCAATACCACTATCAGCAAAATCAGGGCAAGGCAAGTGCAACGTATAAGGCAATTCAGCTTGCATCTGGCAAATACATTTTTAATCTCGACGCTGATGATTATTTCCTTCATGGAAAAATAAAACGAACAGTCGAAATTTTTGAAGCCGATGATACCATTGTACATGTCGCTTCTCCTGCTGAAATATTTGAACAAGATAAAAATACTGTAAAAGGTGTTGAAACCTTACCTGCCGTAATCGTTGACAAAAAATTAAACGGGTTAGAATTGTTGCACTACTTCTATCGCAATAATATTTTGTACGGGGGGGGGTCAACCTTCGCCGCAAGGGCAAATGTTTTAAAACAAATATTTATTCCTGTAGAGGTGGATATGTATATCGACGAATTTTTAGTGCTTGCAGTGCTGCCGCATGGTAAAAGTTTTTTTCTGAATGAACCTTTATCAGTTTGGCGAACACATAGTATCAATTTTTCAGGTTGCTCCCAAAATGCCGGGGAGCAACAACTAAAAGCTCAGCGTTTATTAAAAGCATCCGGTGCAGTGCTTGATTACCTTGAGCAAAATAAATTCGACAAACAACTCATTAAAATTTATACTTTAAAAAATATCAATCGCCAGCTCGCCTATAAAGAGACAGCAAAAACAAAGACCTTGCAGGATATCTATAAATATGCGAAAGATGTTATTTTTAGTGTAAAGCCGGGCTGGAAATTAATAAGGAAGTACCAGGTCTTAAATAGATTAATGCCTTTGTCCCTGTACCTATTGTTGAAAAAAATTGCCAGATAAACCGTTGGTTCTCGAGTCAATTATTTATACCTTTTTTGAATACCCCACTGCATACCATTCTTTTCATCTGTAGCAGCCTTGAACCGGGCAAAGATGGTGTTGGTGATTATACACGTAAGCTGGCTTGTGCACTGATTGAGCATGGCTTTAATACTGCAATCATTGCGTTGAACGACCGCCGGATGACTGGCAACATGTGGCAGGGCAAACAAGCTGATAATAATGGAGAAGTAGATGTACTCCGGTTATCCGAATCACTTTCATGGAAAAAACGAATGGCAGTAGCTAAAAAATTGGTTAACGATCTTAATCCCGATTGGATTAGTCTCCAATATGTGCCTTTTGGTTTTCATCTAAAAGGATTGCCCTTTAATCTCGGTGAAAAATTAAAACAACTCAACGGCAAAGCTTCCTGGCACATTATGTTTCACGAGCTGTCCGTTAACAGGTTTGAATCGTTTAAATTCAAAATGTGGGCTTTATTACAGGTAAGGATCATCCGGTCGCTGCTTTTTAAATTACAGCCAAGGGTTATTCATACCAATACCGAGTTGTATAGGTACCGGCTGAAAGAAATAAACTTCGCATCCACCGTACTGCCTTTGTTCAGCAACATTAGCAGGAATATCGGCAATCAAGATAGTTTTAATGAAGCAATGCCGGAGTTCATAAGGATACATCGCAATGAATACATTATCGGGACTTTATTTGGCGCTTTTGACTATAAACGATGGAATATGCAGAGCCTGCTCAATAAATTCAATTACAGGTTTACACAAAAAAGGGTTGCTATCGTCTCAATAGGCCGAATGCCTGCGGGCCATCATCAATGGGAAGAATTAAAAAAAGTATATCCCCAGGTGCTTTTCTTATCATTAGGCGAACAATCTCCTTCTTTCATCTCTAATTGGCTGTCCAGCTATACGGATTTTGGTATTCTGACAACACTTCCTGAACTGGCTGGCAAAAGCGGTTCGTTCATGGCGTTTAAAGAACATGGTGTGCCGGTTGTTTGTACAATAGAAAACGAGGGATTAAAGCAATTGTGCTTACCACTCGATAAATGCCTGACAGTGGTACGTGAAGAACAAAACTTTGTGATACCCAAAAGATACCCGCCGGTTTTTCTTTTAGATGAAGTCGTTCAACAGCTCATTTATGATTTAAAGAACAGCCAACAGTGAAATCGACGAAGGAGATTCGCGAATACCATAAACATTAATTATTACTGTGGGCAATATCGCATTTACACTTTGTTCCATCAATTATCTTGCACAGGCAAAAACCTTATTCGAATCATTAAGAAAAACCAATCCTGGTTGGAAGTTTATAATAGGATTGGTTGATAAAAACGATAAAAATGCAGACCTTTCTTTTTTACAATGTGAGATCGTTGAAGTTGAAAAAATAGCAATTGATGGTTTTAAGGAAATGGCGAACAGATATGCAGTTATTGAGCTGCTGACTTCAGTAAAACCATTTTATATTCACTGGTTATTCAGTCAGTACAAAGACGCTGAAAACGTTGTGTATTTCGATCCTGATATCATGGTTTTTCAGCCTTTAACGCGCCTTGAAAACAGTTTGCAACACTATGATATTATCCTCACCCCACACTATACTACACCTATAAACGATAATTGCCTTCCCACCGAATTGCATGTGATGCAAACGGGTATTTTTAACCTTGGATTTATAGCATTGCGAAGAAGTGAAAATACATTTCGCATGTTAAGCTGGTGGCAGGACCGTTTAAAAGAAAAATGCGTGATTGATCTTTCAAGAGGTCTGTTTGTTGACCAGGTATGGGCTAATTTGATGCCTGTATGCTTTGACAAAGTGTTGATTGAGAAATACCCGGGTTATAATATGGCTCACTGGAATTTGCATGAACGTATGCTCAGTAAAAAGAACAATGAATATTTTGTAAACGATGAACCACTTGTTTTTTTTCACTTCAGCCATTATAGTCCTGCACAGCCGGATTCAATTGCTGCACATCATGATCGTTTCTCATTTGTAACAAGGCCGGATTTAAAAGAAATATATAGTGAATATAATAAGGCACTTATACAACATAATTATTTTCAGCTCAGGCCGGTTAAATGTTATTACATGAATAATGAAAAGAATAAAAGAAGAAAAAGAGAAATGGAAACATTTTTAAGAACTGCTTTGCCGGATAAATGGAAGGGAAGAATAAAGAAAATGATTGGCAAATAATTTTTACAGGCGATTTTAATAATGAAAATCTTACTTTTCTCTTATAAGTTTCATCCCGATGTTGGTGGCATAGAGTCCATATCAAAAATGCTGGCAGAATATTTTATCGAAGCCGGCCACGAAGTGCACTTGATCACAAAAACAAAATCTTCAGCCCAATGCAAATTCCCGTTTAAAGTAATCAGGAACCCGGGGTTGGCTGAAATTATAAAAGAATTGAAATGGGGAGATATTGTATTTCAAAACAATCCTTGTTTTAGCATATCATATCCAAATTTTTTTATAAGGAAACCGTCCGTTATTTCGTTACAAACCTGGCTCGAATCTTTAAGCGGTAAATATGATACACGACAAAAATTCAAACATGCCCTGCTTAGATCTGCATCGCAGGTTATCGCCTGCAGTAATGCTATTAAAACAACTTTTAACGACGCTATCGTTATACCAAATCCTTATGATGAAAAACTTTTTAAGGTTAAACCAGGCAATCAAAGAACAAACGATTTTATTTTTTTAGGCAGGCTTGTTTCTGATAAAGGAGCGGATATTGCCATCAGGGCTGTAGGCAAATTGCTTAAAACGCATCCCTCAACTAATCTTACGATTGTTGGTAATGGCGAAGAAATAATGGCCTTAAAAGAACTGGTAAATGATTTGAGCCTTCAGTGGTCTGTACGCTTTACCGGCATACTGGAAGG
>JAFBAF010000154.1 GCA_019247895.1 Parafilimonas sp.
GTGTGATAATACATGCAGGTCAATATCATAAAGGCAACAAAAGTTCCCGCGCCCATTGCATGCATGCTTATCTTGAAAAAATTATTTATTACCAGGCCGAAAACAGTATTTAAAAAAATACCGAAATAAAAAAACTTTAATACTTCAGGCTGATCTGTAAAATTCCGGCTCAGATACCACATCCACCAATAAAAAATCATGGTTATAACATAAGGAATAATGCGGTCTTTTTCTGTTCGTAAATAAATGGTTTCAATAAATTTTAATCGCCACAAAAGAAAGACCGCAAACGCAGGAAAGAAACTTGCATTTAAAAAAACACTGATAGTTTTAAAGGTTAGATTTTTTGGCGTAATATCATCAAAGTGATAAGGAAAACGTATTGTAAGCCATATAAAAATATATAACGGAATAAACAGAGGATGCAAAATATAAGAGATAATTTTTGCCGGCACCTTTATAGCTGCAGGCTGCTCGCCCAGGGTGTTTAAAGCAATTTGCTGTTGCATATATTAAAGTTCTTTACGTAAACGGGCAACAGGAATGTTTAACTGTTCACGATATTTTGCAACGGTTCTTCTTGCAATATTGTAGCCTTTTTCCTGCAGTAATTCTGTTAAGCGTTCATCACTTAATGGCTTCTTTTTGTTTTCAGCTTCAACAAGATCGCTCAATATTTTTTTCACTTCACGCGTACTAACTTCTTCTCCACTTTCTGTACTTAATGATTCGCTAAAGAAAAATTTCAGCCGATATGTTCCAAATTCAGTTTGCACAAATTTGCTGTTCGCAACCCGGCTCACTGTAGAAATATCAAGACCGGTGATCTCCGCAATATCCTTTAGGATCATTGGTTTCAATGTAGTTTCATCACCGGTTAGAAAAAAGTCTTTTTGATAATGCATGATCGCACCCATTGTGCTAAGCAAAGTATTTTGCCTTTGCTTTATCATATCTATAAACCATTTTGCAGAATCTATTTTTTGTTTGATGAAAAGCACCGCTTCTTTTTGCCGTTTATCTTTTTTTGTACCGCGATCATATTCTTTCAGCATTTCACGGTAACCTTCGCTGATGCGCAAGTCTGGTGCATTTTTTGAATTGAGTGTGAGTTCAAGTTTTCCCGCATTATTCACAATAAAAAAATCCGGGATAATATAACTTTCTGCTTTATTTATTTCACCAACGTTACCGCCCGGCCTTGGATTTAATTTTAAAATTAAATTGATCACCTCTTTTAATTCATCGTCTGAAATATTTAACCCACGTTGAATTTTTTCATAATGTTTTTTTGTAAACTCATCGAAATATTTATCAACTATTTTAATTGCAAGATTAACTTCTTTGCCATCTGCCTGCTGCCGCACTAATTGCAACATCAAACATTCCTGCAGGTCCCGTGCACAAACACCCGGCGGGTCGAACTGCTGAATGAGTTTTATTATGTCTTCGATTTCTGCTTCTGTTGCATCAATGTTTTGCCTGAATGCAAGATCATCAACAATTGAACTTAATTCACGCCTCAAATAACCATCGTCATCAATACTGCCAACAATTTGTTCAGCAATTTTAAATCTGCCTTCATCTAACGACAACATACCCAATTGATCAATCAAAAGATCATGCAGCGTTGTTTCCACACGCAGGGGAACTGTTTTTTGCTCTTCATTATCGCCGTAATTATCATCACGTAATTTATAATCAGCCACCTCATCATCACCGTCATTCACATAATCAGAGATGTCAATATTGCCATAGTCTTCTTCGCTTCCATCATAATCGTCTTCCTCTTCAGCGGTCTTAAATTCATCAGCATGTTCCTCGTAAGCATCATCGCTTCCTTCTTCTGTCACTTCCAGCGCTGGATTTTCTTCCAGTTCTTCCTTTATTCTTTCATCAAGATTGGCAGTAGGTATCTGCAACAATTTCATCAGTTGAATTTGTTGCGGTGATAATCTTTGTAATAATTTTTGTTGAAGTGTTTGACTTAATGCCATGCTTTCGGGTAAATTTTAATCAATAATCAAGCTGCAAAGTAATCACATTACTTTAAATTTACCTGCAAATATGAACTCGAAAAGAAAAACAATTTTAGCTCTAACTGTTAAATTACTGTTCTCATTTATATGTCTACAGGCGCAGACCACAAAGGATTCTGCAAAAACAATCGATCCGCGATTACCAGTGTTATATACGAATATTTCTCTTATAAAATATCCGGTTGTTCAAAAACAAATACCGGGAAATTTTTACGCAAAGCAATTGCCATTTTTCTGCAATAAAGAATTGCAGGTGCAAAAAGCACTTGGAGTTTCCATTAAATTTCGTGTAGGTTCTGTTGAATACTGTGATAAACTCGAAGGGAAAAATAATCACTAAGTATCAAAGTACAGGGATTACATCATTCAGATCCAGGTAGCATGTTTCTCTTTCTGTAAAAATTTCTACTGCTTTAATTTCATTAAAGCTTCCTAATATAATCACCAAGGTTTTTGCTACTCCATACCAGCTTTCACCAAAAATTGTATTATCAACTGCAAAAGACAAAGTATTGTAAGATGAAATCATGTTTCGTACTTTATAAGTAACATCATCGGGGCCGTAGGTGGCAGCTAAAACTGAAAGTTTTTCATTGCCTGTTGAAGTAGTTGTAGCTGGGAGTTTAACTTGCTTAGGTATCTCCGGAGTTATTGTCAGCATATCTCCCTCTCTTGCCGCAGCAACACACAGTTCGCCGCCATCATAATTATATACAACCGTAATTGTTTTTTTTTGGCCGCGCCATCCGTCTTTACCAATTACTTTGTTGTTTACTATAAAATGCAATATTTGCGGACTACCATCAATTATGAGATTTATGATATCATCGGTTACTGTTTTAAGCCCATACACTGCAACGATAATATTTAGTTTACCGGGTTTTTGTTCCTGCATATAATAATGTATTAAAAAATATAAGTTATGCAAGATTAAGGTTTGTTTTAATTCCTACCAAATTAGTAGGAGTTAATTTTAAAAACTCTTCGCTAATTAAGTAATGGCTTATTTAATTTGTTTTTATATTGAAGCATAAACCAGTGCTTCATGTCACAATACATTTTATCGTTCGACCAGGGAACAACAAGTTCACGCTCTATAATTTTTGATCGGGATGGCAACAGTGTTGCTGTTGCACAGAAGGAATTTACGCAAATATTTCCGCAGCCAGGTTGGGTTGAACATGATGCAACTGAAATATGGAGCACGCAATTAGGCACTGCTGCAGAAGCAATAACAAAAGCCGGTTTAACTGTGAATGATATTGCAGCAATCGGCATCACTAATCAAAGAGAAACAACTGTTGTTTGGGATAAGCAAACAGGCAAACCATTATACAATGCAATTGTTTGGCAAGACAGGAGAACAGCGGCTTACTGCGATTCATTAAAAACTAATCATACAACATCTATACAGCAAAAAACAGGATTAATTATAGACGCATATTTTTCTGCAACCAAGCTAAAATGGATTTTAGATAATATAAAGGGTGCAAGAGCAAAAGCATCAAACAACGAATTATGTTTTGGTACAATTGATTGCTGGTTGTTATGGAATCTTACACAAGGCAAAGTGCATGCAACAGATGTTACAAATGCATCACGAACAATGTTGTTCAATATTCATTCTTTGCAATGGGATGATGAATTGCTTGCTTTATTTGATATTCCAAAAACAATATTGCCACAGGTAAAAAGCAGCAGCGAAATTTATGGTTATACGGAAAATATCTTGTCTGCTAAAAATATTCCTGTCGCAGGCATTGCCGGTGATCAGCAAGCTGCGTTGTTCGGACAAATGTGCACACAACCAGGTACGCTAAAAAATACTTACGGCACCGGTTGTTTTATGCTGATGAATACCGGTGAAAAACCCGTTTTATCAAAAAATAATTTGCTTACAACTATTGCATGGCAAATAAATGATAAAACATTTTATGCGCTGGAAGGAAGTGTGTTTATTGCAGGCGCTGTTGTTCAATGGCTGCGCGATGGATTGCATATAATTAATAACTCGCCGGAAGTTGAACAACTCGCATCAACTGTTGAAACAAGTGAAGGCGTTTATCTTGTTCCCGCATTTGCCGGCTTAGGAGCGCCGTACTGGAACCAGCATGCAAGAGGAACTATTGTTGGAATAACACGTGGCACAACATCTGCGCATATTGCACGTGCAGCCTTAGAAAGCATCGCTTATCAAACCATGGATGTAATTAATGCAATGCACGCAGATGCAAATATTGAAATAAAAGAATTGCGCGTTGATGGTGGTGCTACTGCCAATAGTTTATTAATGCAGTTTCAGAGCGATATACTTAGCACAAAAGTTATTCGCCCAAAGATTACTGAAACCACAGCATTAGGAGCGGCATACCTTGCAGGCCTTGCAGTTGGATTTTGGAAAGATATGGAAGAGATCTCAACGCAATGGCAGGTAGAAAAAATATTTGCACCTTCCATGCAATCAACACAAAAAGATAATTTGATTAAAGGTTGGCAACGTGCAATAAAAGCTCTACAGGTTTGGAGTGAGGAATAATTTTATGTTACCGGCGCATAGTTTATTTTGTCCATTAGGTTTTTCAAAGGTCTCGATGAATGTCGCAATAATTTTTATATTGCAAGCTGCGGCATTTCAATTAAGCATGGTTGCGTCGCAACACTTGTACTGCATATTGAATGGCAATATAATTGCTCATTATTACAATCATGTTTTCCAACACAGAATTATTATTCATTGGTTTTATTATCGGTACTTGCGGAACATTAATTGGTGCCGGTGGTGGTTTTATTCTTGTCCCGTTTTTATTACTTACTGATCATTCTCTTTCTACAGAACTTATTACAGCCATTTCAATTGCAGTAGTTGCGGCCAATGCAATCTCAGGAAGCATTGCGTATGCACGCAGCGGCCGCATTGATTATAAAGCAGGATTATTATTTGCAGCTTGCACTATTCCCGGTTCTATATTAGGTGTGTTGGTTACTGCTTATATTCCGCGTGTTGCATTCAGGTTATTTTTTGGCTTGCTGTTAATAGGCTTATCTGTTTTATTGTTTCTAAAACAGCGACAGCAATCAATAAAACATTTTCCCGGTAATAAAACACCAAAAGGCTGGAAGCATCACATCATTACAGATAAAGATGATATTACTTATTCTTACACTTACAATCAATACCGCGGCATTTTAATAAGTATTGCAGTTGGTTTTCTTTCGCCGCTGCTTGGCATTGGCGGAGGCATTATCCATGTTCCTGCATTGGTATCATGGCTATGCTTTCCTGTTTATATAGCAACTGCAACTTCACATTTTATTTTGGCTATCATGTCAACTGTAAGTGTTATTATGCATGCCGCAGAAGGCAATTACAACGATCCCAAAATTCAGCATCTTGTTATATTTATTGCTATCGGAACTATTGTTGGCGCACAGCTTGGCGCATTCATTTCACACAAAATAAAAACAACCATTATTGTAAGAACACTGGCAATTTGTTTGTGTTTGGTTGGATTAAGATTGTTGTTGGGAAATTATATAAAATAAAGTAGTTGAATTAATATTCTTGTTAGGGGCTAATAATTTGCTGAGCTTGTTTATAACACTTCATAACTTTAAATTGTTTTTAAATTTAACTCATGAAACCGTTCAAACTAACTATACTCATCTTATTAAATTTACTGGTATTGTTTTCTTGCAAAAAAGAAGAAGTCAGAATAAAAATTAATGCCTTTGATAAAAGTGAATCCATATTGGTTTTAAATTTCCCGTTAGTTGTTGCATCAAGCGATAAAAGCAATAATATCATTAATGCAATAAATGGAAATGATATTCATTATTATTCTTTTTTGGGAGATTTAAATGGCAACCAATCCCAGTCACCGTTATTTACAGATAGTTTAATAATTAATTTTTTTGGAAATACTGTATTCGCAATGCGTTTAAAAGATAGCACTATAAAATGGAAAACAGTATTGGATCCAAGTTTTCATGGTAAAGGCTATCAATACACATCTTATCCTTGCATCAATAATAAGTTAGTAATGTTTTATAGTGAACTGAATTTGTTTACACATAAATATGGTGTTTATGGCTTAA
>JAFBAF010000168.1 GCA_019247895.1 Parafilimonas sp.
GGATATGAAAGTGCTAAGTGGTTGGGTAAATGTCCTTCATGTAATTTATGGAATACTTTTATTGAAGAAGTTGTAGAGAGAAATTCAAAAGAAAAAAATCTTTGGAAAGATATTTCAGGTGAGCGACAAACGTCAAAAGCAAAATTGCTTGATGCAATTGAAAATATAAAAGAAGAAAGAATAGTAACAAGTGATGCGGAGTTGAACAGAACTTTAGGTGGAGGAATAGTTGCAGGAAGTATTGTATTGCTTGCAGGTGAACCTGGAATTGGAAAAAGTACTTTATTGTTGCAAGATGCATTGCAACTAAATAATACCATATTATATATAAGTGGTGAAGAAAGTGAGCAGCAAATTAAAATGCGTGCGAACCGTTTAAATATTCGCAACGAAAATTTTTACATCTTAACTGAAACATCACTTTCTGTAATTTTTACTGAGATAAAAAAACTGCAACCTGCTTTAGTTATTGTCGACTCTATTCAAACATTGCAATCAGACAATATTGATGCAACGCCGGGAAGTGTTCCGCAGGTTCGTGAATGTGCAGCATCATTACAACGTTTTGCAAAAGAAACATACACACCTGTTTTTATAATTGGTCATATTACAAAAGACGGAAACATCGCCGGTCCGAAAATTTTGGAGCACATGGTTGATACGGTTTTGCAGTTTGAAGGTGATCAACACTATTCCTATCGGATTTTGCGTACCTTGAAAAACCGTTTTGGCAGCACATCAGAATTAGGTATTTATGAAATGATGAGCGATGGAATGCGTATGGTAAATAATCCCTCTGAAATTTTAATTCATCAAAAAGAAGAAGTGCTTAGCGGAAGTGCAATTGCTGCAGGCATGGAAGGCTTGCGGCCTTTGCTGATTGAAACGCAAGCATTGGTTACGCAAAGTGTTTATGGAACTCCGCAGCGAACAACGAGTGGATTAGATTCAAGAAGATTGCAATTGTTACTTGCTGTTTTAGAAAAAAGAGGCGGCTTTCATTTTGGAGTAAAAGATGTGTTTGTAAATATTGCCGGTGGTCTGCGCATCGAAGATCCTTCAACTGATCTTGCAATAATTTGTGCCTTGCTTTCTTCCTACGACGATTCTGCACTTTCGCCAAAAATTTGTTTTGCCGGTGAAGTTGGATTGAATGGCGAGATAAGAGCGGTCAATCGTGTTGAACAAAGAATTGCAGAGGCAGAAAAATTAGGTTTCGAAAAAATATTCATCGCACCGTTTAATAAAAAAGCTTTGAATAAAACAAAATACAATATTGAAGTGATTGATGTTGGCAAAGTTGATGAATTGTACCGCTTGTTATTTTAATGTTTGTATGACTATATTTAAAAATTATATGGATGATTTGTTACACCTTTTCTTTCCGCATGTTTGTATTGGATGCGAAAGTGATGTGCTGGATAACGAATCTCTTTTATGTGCGGAATGCATGCATCACTTACCATACACGGGTTTTATTGCTGCAAAAGCAAACCCTGTAGAAAAAATATTTTATGGAAGAATGAATGTGCAACATGCCGCAAGTGCTTTTTATTTTAATAAAGAATCTGTTATTCAAAATTTGATAGTTCAGCTTAAGTATAAGTCCAACCAATTGGCAGGAAATTTTTTAGGCAAATTACTCGGTAACGAATTAATGAAAAGTCAGCGCTTTGATGATATTGATGTAATGATTCCATTACCCTTAAATGAAAAAAAGTTTTTTAAGCGCGGATATAATCAAAGCCTGGCAATTGTAAATGGAATAAATTCTGTTTGGCAAAAACCTGTTATTGAAAATGCTGTTGAAAGGATTTTATTTACAGAAACGCAAACGCATAAAGGCCGCATTGATCGCTGGCAAACGATGGAAGGAGTATTTGCAGTAACGCAACCTTCATTAATTGAAAACAAACATATTTTGTTAGTTGATGATGTGGTTACAACCGGCGCAACATTAGAAGCATGCGGCACTTCTATTTTAAAAATACCAGGAGTAAAACTTAGTGTTGCCACGGTTGCTTACACCATATAATTTTAATTTAGGGCAACTTCTTAATGTATTATACGGTTTATTTGCTAAACTCATTTTTGAAAAAAGTTTAAACTGTGTAATAGTTCTCTAAATTTATAAATTATTTCCAACAGGTAAGTCTGTTTATCTATTAGTAATCGCAATAAAAATAAATATATAAAGATGAAAACTTTTCTTTCGCTATTAACTGTTGCAATTTTTTCTTCCTTCCATCCCGCTGCAAAATCCATTTATGATTTTAAAATTAAATCGCTTGACGGCACCACAATTGATTTTTCAAAATTCAGAGGCAAAAAAATTCTCATCGTAAATACTGCTTCAATGTGTGGGTATACGCCGCAATACGAAGGACTTGAAAAATTGTATGAAGCAAATAAAGATAAACTCGTGATTGTTGGTTTCCCCTCAGATAATTTTGGTAACCAGGAATTTCATAACGATGATTCTATTAGCACCTTTTGCAGGAAAGATCATGGTGTTACATTTCCGCTTACAACAAGAGTTGATGTTAAAGGCCCTAATGCAACACCTGTTTTTAAGTATTTATGCGACAGTACTCAAAATGGAGTTTTAAACGCAGTCATTTCCTGGAACTTTAATAAGTTCATTATTGATGAGCATGGAAAATTGTTACAACATTTCGATAGTAAGGTTACCCCCGAAAGCCCGGAGCTTTTGAAATATATCAACCAGTAAATAAAAGCCCCGCAACTTGCGGGGCTTTTATTATCAGCGTTTAATTTTCGATGAATAAAAATTCTTTGGAAAGTAAAGTTTCAGATCAACTGATACCATTCTTAATTTATTAATTTCAGGTGCCGCATCTCCGCCAGGTAAAATATTATTAAGTCCTTCCTGGTAAAAAACTGTTACCTCAACCGATTTTGAAAAATTTAAACCTGCACCAACCGTAAGCCCCCAAATAGTATTGTTAAGATCAGACTGAAATTCGTTTGTAACCTGTATGCTTCTTCCATAATGAATTTTATGTTTATTATAAGATGAACGGGTACCACTGGAATCCAAAATATAATATGAGTTACGGGTGACATTTCCACCAATACCAACCTGTGTGTTAATCCCTCCGTAAACTCTTAACCCAACATCCTTTGTTACATCGAATTGATAACCTATACCAAAGGGAAAATTCAGGAAGAGAGGTTTATAATTGTAATTTGATGTAACGTGTCCATCAGCAGACGATGAATCTTTTTTAAAGTTCTGACTTGCCAGGTCCAGGCCTAAGTATAAGAAGTATCCAAATCCAGTATGATATTCAGTTCCAAAACCAACCTGCCAGCCAATACCGCTCTTTCCATTAACTATTCCCTGGCTGCGTGTATCACGCAAGCTTGAATAATTTCCACCTCCCTCAACATATAATCCAAATTGTGCGTGCAAAGCAGTAGTTACAAACAGCCCAAGCAGTAGTATTAGATATTTCATAAAGAATTTTTGCAAATAAACGGTATTTGGTGTTGTCCGTTTTTATAAACGCAAAATTATATGCTTGTCAACCATTATTAAATAAAAATATTTTTGAGGTTTAACATTTCCGAAGGATTTCGTAATTCTTATTTCTCTCTATATTTGAACTACTAAATTTTTCGTAGATTATTAAAATCACAATCATGATCAAGTTATTAAAGCCAATCATTTTATTACTTGCGCTTTCATTCAACCTTATATATGTACATGCGCAGGATGCAGAGAATTCTAATTCCAATGATGAAAATATCATCATACATAAAAAAGATTCTACCAAAGAAAAAGTTACTGTTGTAATTGATGGTAACAATGTAACTGTAAATGGTAAACCAATTGAAGATTTTAAAAGCGACGATATAGATATCATTCATCAAAAAATGGATTGGGATAACAATGTGCATGTTTTTAGCGGAGGTGATTTTGCACTTGCGCCTGCAGCTCCTCAAATTGAAGCTTTCCGTGGCGATATGATGCATAAAATAAAAACCAACAGCGCATTTTTAGGTGTAATGACAGATAAAACCGAACAAGGCGCGAAGATCACAGAAGTTACTGAAGGAAGTGCTGCAGAAAAAGCCGGCTTAAAAGAAAATGATATTATAACTAAAATTGCTGAAGATAAAGTGACCGGCCCTGATGATTTATATAAGGCGGTTGGTAAACATAAACCTGATGAAAAAGTTACTATCACTTATTTAAGAGATGGAAAACAAGCTACTGCAACTGCAACACTTGCTAAGGCAGAACAGATGAAAGTATATTCATGGAATACGCCGGGGGATGCATTCAATTATAATTTTAATAGAGATTTTAATCGTAACGGTTATTCATTTGCATGGGATGATAAACCACGCCTCGGTATATCTGCGCAGGATACAGAAGATGGAAATGGTGTAAAAATTCTTGATCTTGATGATGAAGAAGATTCACCTGCAGCAAAGGCCGGTTTAAAAGAAGGTGATATTATAACGCAAGTAAATGGCAAGGCAATAACTTCAACCGAAGATTTAAGGCAAAGCGTAAAAGATGTTAAGAAAGGTGATACTTTAAAAATTACTTACAAGCGCAACAATCAAGCTCAAACTGTTGATGTTAAGTTTCCAAAAGATTTAAAAACAATAGATCTCTGATACTTTCATTTTCTCATGTGCAATAAAACCGTTGTTTTCTAACAGCGGTTTTTTGTTTGGTTAATTCGGTTTTATGGCTTGTAATTTTTAATTGTAAGTTGGAAATAGCTGAATATTGTACCTGAAATTTTTTTTCTGCATTTCCCGGTAACCATAACTATTAACAGCAGCAAAATTTTGTTGCACACCATCACAGATGTTTTAAGCTTATTCATTGGCTTTCGTTATTTCGTTTATTTAAAAAGAAAACAAGGCGATCAGATAAATGCATCCAATCGTTTATCAATTATTCTTGGTGCAACACTTGGTGCTTTTTTAGGAAGCCGTTTGTTAGGTGGTTTTGAAAACCCGCCATCCTTATTTCAATCTCAAAATGTGTTTTTATATTTCTATTCAAACAAAACAATTGTAGGTGGCTTATTGGGCGGATTGATTGGTGTTGAACTCATCAAAAAAATAATCAAAGAAAAAACTGCTTCGGGTGATTTGTTTACTTATCCATTAATACTTGCCATAATCATCGGTCGAATTGGATGTTTTAGCATGGGCGTGTACGAGGAAACGTACGGCGTGCCAACATCATTACCATGGGCAATGAATTTGGGTGATAACATTCCAAGACACCCTGTGTGTTTGTATGAAATTACTGTTCTTGTTGTATTGTGGATTTTCATTGCATCGGTTAATAAAAAATATGTTTTGCAAAACGGGGCACTATTTAAAATTTTTATGATTGCTTATCTGCTGTTTCGTTTGCTTTTAGATTTTATCAAACCGCATTACACTTACAGTTTTGGTTTGTCAACCATTCAAATTGTTTGCATTGCTGGTTTAATGTATTATTATCGATACATCATTCATCCGCAAAGACTATTAAAGATGAAGTGTAAAACTTCCGTTTTCTCATGAATAAATTTTTAGCTTATATTAAAACTTACAACTAAAAACTATAAACTGCTTATGCCTGAACGTCCTTACACATATTACGATTTCACCATTAGCCTTTGCCCGGCTTGTTTAAAGCGCGTTGATGCAAAAATTGTTTTTGAGAACAACAATGTTTTTATGTTGAAGAATTGCAGTGAGCATGGTTTTTTTAAAGTGTTGATTGCAACAGACAAAGAATATTACAAGAACATTCGCAATTATAATAAGCCAAGCGAAATGCCTTTGCATTTTAATGCTAAAACTTTATACGGCTGCCCTTACGATTGTGGGTTATGTGCAGATCATGAGCAGCACAGTTGTTTAACTGTTGTTGAAATAACAGATCGTTGCAATCTTACTTGCCCAACTTGTTATGCAATGAGTTCGCCGCATTACGGCAATCACAGGAATATTAAAGAAGTGGAAAGAATGTTGGACATTATTGTAGCTAATGAAGGCAAGCCGGATGTTGTACAAATAAGCGGCGGCGAACCAACCATTCATCCTGATTTTTTTGCCATACTTGATATTGCGAAAACAAAACCGATTCGCCATTTAATGGTGAACACAAATGGAATTCGCATTGCAAAAGATAAAGCGTTTGCAAAACAGCTTGCAGCTTACATGCCCGACTTTGAAATTTATTTGCAATTTGATTCTTTTAAACCAAATGCCTTGCAGCAATTGCGTGGCCTGGATTTAACAGGCGTTCGTAAAAAAGCATTGGAGCATTTGAATGAATTCAATCTTTCTACAACACTTGTTGTTACATTACAAAAAGGAGTGAATGATGATGAGATTGGTGAAATAATTGAGTTTGCATTGAAGCAACCCTGTGATCGTGGCGTAACATTTCAACCCACACAAATTGCAGGGAGGCTTGAACATTTTAATGCGTCAACAGATAGAATTACAATGACAGATGTTCGCCAAAAAATTTTAGAGCAAACCAGTATTTTTCAGCCGAATGATTTAATTCCCGTTCCATGCAATCCGGATGCGTTAGTTATGGGCTACGCATTAAAATTGGCAGGACAAGTTTTCCCGATGACACGTTATGTTGATCCTGCGCATCTTTTAAATAACAGTCGCAACACAATTGTTTATGAACAAGACGAAGCATTACATGCACACATGTTGAAAATTTTTAGTACAGGTATTTCTGTTGACAGAGTTGAAAATAATTTTAAGGAATTGCTTTGTTGTTTGCCTGAAATTTATGCGCCGGGCTTAACTTATGAGAATTTGTTTCGCATCATAATTATGCGATTTATTGATGCTTATGATTTTGATGTGCGTGCTATTAAAAAAAGTTGCGTGCATATTGTAAATAAAGACGGTCGCATCATTCCTTTTGAAACAATGAATATGCTTTATCGCGATAGTAAAGAAGAATATGTAAAGCAATTGCAACACGACATCATATCACCTAACAAAAAAATATTTGCATGAAAAATTGGAAATTAGCTTATAAAGTAATGGCCATAAATTGTGTGATAGTGATTTTTATTGGAATTGTTGTCGCCATTTTTACTTCTAATGCTGCAGATGATTTTGCCTTTGCACTTGGTATTATTTGCCTTGCAGGAGGTATTTTAAATTTGTTTTTAGGTTTAATTCTTTTTATTGTCAACTCCGGCGTTTCCAAACAATGGGGTAAGGGATTTTTTAACAGCGCCGGAATTTTATTATTATTAAGCGGAATATCATGCGGAGCAGGCTTGGAATATACTAACTTTCATTAATTATTAAATGAATACAACCTACGACGATTTTATATTAACCATTGAAAACAACCAACAGCCACCAAATCTTCCATTGTATTTACAGGCTTTATGGTATGATGCAAAGGGCGACTGGAACAAAGCTCATGGGTTAATAGATTCTTTGGATGATGCAAATTCTTGTTGGGTGCATGCTTACCTGCATCGTAAAGAAGGCGATATACATAATGCGGAATATTGGTATCGTAGAGCCAATAAACAAAAGCCAAATGTGAGTTTGCAACAGGAATGGCAAAATTTAGCGATGGAACTGCTCTTGAATTCATAGGCTAAGGCAACTCTTTTAGTTTTTCTGCGGTTTATTATTAATATTAATATCAGGTATTGATTGGATGAGCTTTTACATATTATGAAAGGTTGCATGGAAAACGATGCAAAATGCCAAAAGATGCTTTATGAGAAGTACCTTCCTTACGCATTGCGAATTTCTTACCGCTATGTGCATTCTTTTGAAAATGCAGCGCATGCAGCCAATGATGCATTTGTAAAGATCTTTAAGAATTTTAAAAAGTTTGAGATAAGAGACTATGATCATGTTGAAAGCATGTTATTAGGCTGGATAAGAAGAATTGTTATTAACGCTTCGATAGATTACATGGGCAGAGAGAATTTGATTTCAACCAACGGAACAATTCATCATGAAAACTGGGAACATAAAGGAACTAATAATGAGGGAGAAAATCAACTGGTATATAAAGAACTAATTGCGTTAATACGGAAATTGAGCCCTGCATATAAAGTAGTTTTTAACCTGTACGTAATTGACGGATATACGCACCAGGAAATTGCTAACATGCTGGGCATTTCAGTAGGAACTTCAAAATCTAACCTTTCAAAAGCAAGAGCATTTCTTCAAAAATATTTAGTAAAAGACGACAAAGGAAATATACTATGCTTTACATGAAAGAAGATGATATGGATGAAATGTTACGCACGGCTGCAGAAAATTTCGATGTTGATGCAGGCAAGGCTGCCGATTGGGATGCGGTGTACGCTGCTGTGCATGAAACTGAACCTGCAATGCCAGTTGAAGAAAAAAGAAGAAAGCGCGGATTTGCTTTTTGGTGGTTGCTGCTTATTCCTTTAGGTTGGATAGCGCATTCGGAATACAATAAATTTAATGGCAATACTTCCGGTGCTCAAAATAGTTCAACTGCTGATTCAAAAACAAAAGGTATTAACGCAAATCCAACTGTCAATAATTGCAGATCAAACAATAATGCTGAAACAAATAAATCAACAGGTAAAAATATCATCATTGATAATAATATTGCCCGGCTTCAGCAAAAAACGTTAGGTCATTACAAATCTGCAAGGGAACAAGAGAATTCATCTTTAAAGAAAAGTAATTTTTCATTATTACATAAACAGCAAACTGCGTTAGATCAACAAAAAGTTGTTTCGCAAAATGAATCTGCAGATCACAGCACACCACAATTACCGGTAGATGCTGGCACGCCTGATTCATCATTAACTCAAAAAGAAAATAGCACAACAAATAATATAGTTAGCTCCAATAAAACTTTTGATGCCGTTTCATCAACTTCAACATCATCTAAAAAGCCTTCTTCTATAAAAATAAAAAGCAATGGTCATTATTTTTATGCTGGTTTGGCTGCAGGCATTGATCTGAGTTTTGTTAAGTATCAACAAGTGGAACCGCTTGGGTATAATGTTGGACTATTGGTGGGGTATAAATTTAATAAGCTAAGTATAGAATCGGGCTTGTACCTTGCCAGGAAAAACTATTATACGCATGGTGAATACTTCGATAAAAGCAAAATCCCTTTTTTCAATAGCGCAAACCTGTTATCTGTAGATGGATATTGCCGCATGTATGAAATTCCACTTAATATTA
Organism: Parafilimonas sp.; assembly: GCA_019247895.1. Taxonomy (GTDB): domain Bacteria; phylum Bacteroidota; class Bacteroidia; order Chitinophagales; family Chitinophagaceae; genus Parafilimonas. Next base: position 9,223 of record JAFBAF010000168.1, read on the forward strand.
AGTATGATATTGCCGTCAAAAAAAGGCATACATGGTTTGCATCAGCCGGCCTTTCATCTTACTTAATGAATAAAGAATATTATAATTATTCTTATGAGCAAAACGGACAACAACAAAATGGAAGCTTTCCGTATTACCACACAACTCAAAACTGGCTTTCTGTTTTAAACGTAAGCGCAGGATATCAATTGCAAACAGGCTCAAATACAAATTTGCGCATCGAACCATATTTCAAAACAACATTAAGCGGCGTTGGTACCGGCAGCCTTTCTATTTCAAGTGCAGGGCTTAATATTGGTTTGGTAAGACGTATTCCTTAAGGTTCTTTTACTTCAGTTTGGTAGTGGCGTTCACCATTTGAAGATTCAACATTTCCATGCCATAACATCATAAGCATTGCGAAAACAAATACAACAACAAAAGCAGTAAATGCAATCACTGTAAATTTTTTTGTATCACCCGGAGCAGAATGATTTGCCATAATTTTTGGTTTGATATTAAACTCAAAAATAAGAAATCATTAAAATAGTATTTATTGTGCTGCATATTGCATCAGATTTAAAACAAGATCGGGATCAGGGCAATTTTTTAAATATTTTTCCTTTTCCCCATAAGCACATACACCGGGATAATCACCCTTTTTCATTTCCATATCCTGTATTATTTGAAAATGCAAATGCGGCGGCCAGTTTCCGTTTTCAGCAGGTTCACCAAAATGCGCAATCTCTTTACCGCGAATTACATAATCACCGGCATGTATATTATTTATATCGTTTAAAGAAATATGTCCATATAAACTGTAAAAAGCAATGCCATCTAACTGATGCAATAAAACCAACGTGGCGCCATAATCACCAAAGCGATTATTAAAAGCAAAACTGTGAACCATGCCGCCCATAAAAGCGTAGACCGGCGTGCCCGCTTTTCCCCAAATATCAACACCTAAATGCAGTCGTCGGGGTTCGGTATTTAGTGCATTGTCAAACACATTGCTGCGACTATAAAAACTTCTATATTCTGCATAGCCACCGATGCCATATAATGCATTTGCATTATTTATTTTTTGGTTGATGTACGAATTGAATTTATCGCCGTCTTCAACAATATCATTGCTTAACTCTTTATTGGTAGCTGTAAAATTGAAGTGAAGCAGTTTATCTTTTTTATGATTAAAAGGAACAACCGTGTGATAAGTATTTTGGTATTTTTTTAATGATGATGCAAGCAGTGGATTGTTGATCATGTAACAAAATTACAATCCTTAAGGCGTTACGGTTAATTAATTATGATTACCGGCTTGCGCTTATATCTTAGCAATATCGTTTGATTATATTTACAACACTATTGTAATAGTAGCCGTCAAATAAAACAAGATGCACAAATAATGGATACAATTGGCAAAGCTCAACTCTTTCCTTCCAGTTCGGTTGTAATGGAAATGCTTTATTATATTCATCATAAAATTTTTTATTAAAGCTTCCAAACAATAAACTCATTGCAATATCCATTTCGCGGTTGCCATAATAAACCGCCGGATCATAAATCACAGGCATTCCGTTTTCATCACTCATAAAATTTCCGCTCCATAAATCGCCATGAATTAAAGCAGGTTTTTCATCAGGAAATAAATTAGATAAGCGCTTACATAATTTTTCTGCAAGTAATAAGTCTTCTTTATTAAATTTATTTTGTTTGAAAGCAAGTTGCGCCAAAGGAATTATTCTTTGTGTTGCATAAAATTCACTCCATGTATTGCAAAAATTATTTTGCTGGTGAAGAGAACCGATATAATTGTTTGTTGATAATCCAAATTCTTTATCTGAATGTTGATGTAAAGAAGCGAGTTGTTGCGCAAATGTTTGCCAGAAATCTCTTGACGTATTTCCTTTCTTTATAAATTCTGTTAGAAGAAAAATTTGATTTTCAAATTCACCATACAAAATTGGTTTTGGAATTTTTATAGTTTGAGTTTGATGCAGAAGTTGCAAGCCTGCAAACTCTTTTTCAAACATATCCTTTAAGCTGCCGTCATTAAGTTTTAAAAAGAAAGAACCAATATTTGTTTGAAGTTGAAAAGTTTGATTAACATCTCCGCCAAAAACCTGCTTGTAATTCGAAATATTTACATGCTGGTTAAAATGCTTTGAAAGTTGTTGCGCTGTTTCATTAATCAAGGTTGCCATAAATAAAAAACCTGTCAAACTTTAAGCCTGACAGGTTTAAAAATATTGATTAAAAACTACGCTTCCTGCGTTTGTAATCTCTTTTGCTGGCGCTTTCTTTCTTCATCGTCCAAAATTACTTTGCGCATGCGAATGCTTTTTGGTGTTACTTCAATACACTCATCAAACTGGATATATTCCATGCATTCTTCTAAGGTCATTAAAGTTTTAGGCGCAATGCGTGAAGCATCATCGCTGCCGCTTGCGCGGTGATTGGTTAACTTTTTAGGTTCCGTTGCATTTACTACAAGATCACCTGGTTTTATATGTTCAGCTATAATTTGTCCTGCATAAACTTCTTCACCCGGATCAACAAAGAATGTTCCGCGATCCTGCAATTTATCGATTGAATAACCTGTTGTGCGTTCCTGGTTTTTAGAAAGCAAAACGCCATTATTTCTTCCGGGAATATTTCCTTTCCATGGTTTGTATTCACTAAAACGATGCGCCATCACAGCTTCACCGGCAGTATTTGTAAGCATGTTAGAACGCAAGCCAATCAAACCTCTTGAGGGAATTTCGAATTCCAAATGCTGCATTTCGCCCTTTGTTTCCATCACATGCATTTCGCCTTTGCGCTGCGTAACAAGGTCAATTACTTTACCACTGAATTCAGCTGGAACATCAACCACTAATATTTCGTAAGGTTCATGCTTTTTACCATCAACATATTTTACTAAAACCTGCGGCTGGCCAACAGTTAATTCATATCCTTCGCGGCGCATTGTTTCAACCAAAATTCCTAAATGCAAAATGCCGCGGCCGAACACTAAAAAACTATCTGCGCTATCCGTATCTTCTACTCTTAAAGCAAGATTCTTTTCCGTTTCTTTCATTAAACGATCACGTAAATGCCGCGATGTAACAAACTTCCCGTCTCTTCCGAAAAAAGGAGAATTATTAATGCTGAACAACATGCTCATCGTAGGTTCATCAACACTAATAACAGGTAATGCTTCAGGATTTTCAGGGTCGGCAACTGTATCACCTATATTAAAGCCTTCCAAACCAACTATGGCGCAAAGATCGCCGGCATTTACTTCGGTTACTTTTTTCTTGCCCATTCCTTCAAACACATACAATTCTTTTACACGCAATTTTTTGTTAGAACCATCCGCCTGCAATAATGCAATCGGCATATTTTCTTTTATAATACCACGGCCAACTTTACCAATGCCAATTCTTCCTAAGAAAGAAGAATAATCAAGTGAAGTGATCTGCATTTGCAGCGGACCTTCTTCAACTTTTGGTTCAGGAACATATTTTAAAATGCCATCAAGCAACGGCGTAATATCTTCAGAGGGCGTTAATGAATCATTGAACCATCCATGTTTTCCACTACCATAATATGTTGGGAAATTCAATTGTTCTTCTGTCGCATCAAGGTTAAAGAATAATTCAAACACTGCATCATGCACTTCATCAGGACGGCAGTTTGGTTTATCAACCTTATTAATTACAACAATTGGATGAAGCCCAAGCGCTAATGCTTTTTGCAACACAAAACGTGTTTGCGGCATCGGCCCTTCAAAAGCA